>MSXT01000065.1 GCA_002083595.1 Proteobacteria bacterium ST_bin16
CGTTTTCTGAGACGACCCCAAATAGATCCTGATCGTTCCAAGAAGTTAGGCTTTGATCGGGCATTCAAGATTTCAAGTCATTTTATCAACCGGCAATTCACGA
The DNA here is from genome assembly GCA_002083595.1 of Proteobacteria bacterium ST_bin16. Classification (GTDB taxonomy): domain Bacteria; phylum Pseudomonadota; class Gammaproteobacteria; order Burkholderiales; family Nitrosomonadaceae; genus Nitrosomonas. The sequence goes on from MSXT01000065.1 coordinate 104, forward strand.
TGATTGCCTTTTGTTATCGATTTATCTGGAATTTCATTGTTTAGATTACTAGGTGCTTTAGCGGGTTTTTTCCTTCTCGGTTTTTGGGGTATTTTCCTGGGGTATTTTATCGGGAGCTTTATCGACCGGTTCAGAGCCTTTGGCCCGGGCGGAATGAATCCATTCAATGCCGCGCGGCGTCAATCGGTTTTCCTGGAAACTGTTTTTATTCTGATGGGCAAGCTGGCCAAAGCGGACGGCCGGGTATCCGAAACGGAAATATCGCATGTCGAGCAATTCATGCAAAAACTCCGCATGACGCGCGATCACCGGTTGAAAGCCATCACGCTGTTCAAGCAAGGCGCTTCATCCGATTACGATATTCAACCGCAACTCGATGAATTCCTTAAAACATGCGGTTATTCTCCCAACCTACGGCAAATGCTGCTGGTTTATCTCATCATCATGGGATTATCCGACGGGCATCTGAATTCCGCCGAAGAAGAACTGTTGCGCGCCATTGCCGGACGTTTGGGTTACCACCAAACCGCTTTCGATCAGTTGCTGGGTATGATCATCAATCAAGCGCACTTTGCCGGAGGGCAAAGTACATCGTCCAATGCGCTGGAAGATGCCTATAAGGCATTGGGTGTCAGCAAAGACAGCACGGATCAGGAAATCAAGCACGCTTACCGCAAATTGATGAGTCAATATCATCCGGATAAATTGATGGGGCAGGGCGTGCCGGAGGAAATGATCGCCGTTGCAACCGAGCAAGCCAAGGAAGTGCAGACGGCCTATGATCTGATCAAAAAGAACCGGGAACAAAATCGCGCTACCGCTTAACTGCGCACGTTATTAAACTCGCCATGAAACCGCTGCTGTATACATTCCGCCGTTGTCCCTTTGCGATTCGTGCCAGATTGGCGATCACAGTCAGTGGCGTTGAAGTTGACCAGCAGGAGGTCAGTCTGCGCGCCAAACCCAAAGAAATGCTGGAGTGTTCGCCGAAAGGCACCGTGCCGGTTCTAAAATTTGCCGATGGCAGCGTGCTTGAACAAAGTCTGGATATCATGCGATGGGCGCTTTCGATCCATGATCCTGAGCATTGGCTGGATGACAATCAGGCAGTTGCGGCTGAAATCGCAGCACTGATCAAGCAAAATGACGAAACGTTTAAACCGGCGCTCGACCTATATAAATACGCCGTGCGCTTTCCGCAACACTCCGAGGCTTATTACCGGGAACAAGCCGAGCCGTTTCTAGTGGAACTGGACACACGCCTGAGTAAAGATGATTATCTGTTAGGCGGCCGCTATACACTGGCCGATATGGCCATCTTTCCTTTCATCCGGCAGTTTTCCAATGTCAATCCGGATTGGTTTTATGCCTCTCGTTATCATCATCTGATTGCGTGGCTGGACCGGTTGATCGGTTCCGAATTATTTCAAAATGTCATGCAGAAAGAAGCTGAGTAACTCAAAGAAGACGTTCTGGAAAATAAAAGCTAACTTTTAAACTTATGAATAAAAAAAGACCAATATTAAAAAATAATATTGGTCGAATCTTGGTTTATATAACTCAGCCCCAAGCTCTACGCGAATAGTATTTTTTATCTTTAAAAGCGCTGCTAACCGCAGCTATTACCAGATACCCCGTAAATAACAGTATCCCGGTATTCATCCCTTCAAATACAATCAAACTGACTGAAGCTACAACACATATCAAAGCCAAACTTAGGGCAATCGCTGTGTTATGACTGACATCATTCTTACTCATTTTGAGTACTCCAAAAAAATTAATAATAAAGCTTCTGAATTTATTCGGAGTCCAAGTCTAGCTAAAAGTTCACAATATATTCACAAATTATTCACATAAAATTTACAAATTCTCATCAATTAATTTTATGGATTCTTTTTTTTAAGAAAAATAGCGTCAAGTGTAGAATCCAGCAAAAGCCAATAAAGATCGAGCATAGCGGGTTACAAAACGAGGTACAGGTAAGGGTTTAAACTACGCCCCTGAGACTAGAACCATCAACCTCAAATTCTTGTAAAAACTGTGTGAGTGCTTCTGCATTGACAACGAAAACAGTGCTTTCTTTTGCACGAGATATTTCTGAATGACTGCCTATAGCATGATGCCCGGAAACTTTATGATGCGACACTAACTGCTTTCTAAACCGCAAATAGGGAACATCTCTGAAACTAGCATCTTGAATTTTTCCGTCTGAAATAGATATTCTGGTTGGATCAACTAGGCAAACTTTTAGCTTCGCTGTTGTTACGATTACACCAAAATACATGCGAAGCTGTTCCCTATCACTTATATGAAGTTCCTTTTCTTCATTTGCAAACCCTTCAACTGAAGAAATAATATCAGCGCAAATCCTTTCTAGCATTGGCTTGCTTTTTGGGTCCTGACCGTCGACAACGCAATATTGTGATTGAGGCGTTGTTGGTTCTAGAGTAAGTTCTTTAAATCCAAAATACGTGAATCTGCCATTTAAGTAACGTAGCAGCCAAGACTTTGCATGTCGCCTTTGCAATTGTGTTTGGTCTTCTATCAGGAAAATCCAAGATGTTTCTAAGACTCTTTTTGATTCAACGATTAATACTGAAGTGTGGTAGTGATTTTCAAGGACTAAATCTATAAACCCAGAGCAACCATCTGAAGAATTTTTCCATGAGTGTTCAGAAAAAATTACTTTCCATCCGTGTGATCTATGGGTTTCATTAATAAGGTGTTCCAATCCGATTTGTAATGGAAAGCCTGATCTGTTTACGATTTCAGATAGTTTCTCGTCATTCATGGGTTATCGCGGCTGAGGTAATATAGGCGGCATTTCATCCAAAGATCTTGTATGTGATGTCATAAAATTAATTACCATCAAAATTAAGAAATTAAAAAAGTAATTTAATCACAAAATGTGAGTTATTGCTTGAAGCATCTTCTATACTCAATCATCTGATTTGCCAGCAAATTCGCTGGCTTGCATTGTCACTCAACTAATATTCCAATGAAAAAACTCTCCCTTGAAGTCATCGCCAAGCGGCTCGCCCATCTTCCTAATCCAACGTATGCGGAAGACTTGCCGGTTAATCTTCGTCGCGAGGAGATCAAGCAGGCTATTGAGAACCATCAAGTCGTGATCATTTGCGGTGAAACCGGGTCGGGTAAAACTACACAAATTCCTAAGATCTGTCTGGAACTCAAGCGCGGGGTGCATGGCTTGATCGGGCATACGCAGCCGCGGCGGATTGCGGCGCGGACGGTGGCGGCGCGGATTGCGGCGGAGTTGAACAGTCCGCTGGGGCAGGCGGTCGGTTACAAGGTGCGCTTTTCCGACAAGATCGGCGCGGACAGTTATATCAAGTTGATGACCGACGGTATTCTGCTCGCCGAAACACAGGGCGATCCGCTGTTGCAGGCTTACGATACGCTGATCATCGACGAGGCGCACGAGCGCAGTTTGAATATCGATTTTTTGCTCGGCTACCTCAAGCAATTGCTACCCAAGCGGCCGGATTTAAAAGTGATCGTGACGTCGGCGACCATCGACGCACAGCGCTTTTCCCGCCATTTTAGTGCTGCGCCGGTGATCGAGGTGAGCGGGCGGTTGTATCCGGTGGAGATCCATTACCGTTCACCGCTGGCCGATGAGGACGACGATAGCGACGGCGATGTGCAGCGAGCCATCATTCATGCCGCCGATGAATTGATGGCGCTGGGTTCGGGCGATATTCTGGTGTTTTTGCCGGGTGAGCGCGAGATCCGCGAAACCGCCGAAACCTTGCGCAAGCATTCGTTTCACCGTTTTCATTCGAGTATCGAAATTTTGCCGCTGTTTGCCCGTTTGTCGGTCGCCGAGCAGGAGCGGGTATTTCAACCGGACGGTGCGCGCCGTATCGTGCTGGCGACCAACGTGGCGGAAACGTCGTTGACTGTGCCGGGAATTCATTATGTGATCGATACCGGCCTGGCGCGGATCAACCGCTACAGTTACCGCAACAAGGTCGAGCAATTGCTGGTGGAAAAAATTTCGCGCGCGTCGGCGAATCAGCGGGCGGGGCGTTGCGGACGGGTGGCGGACGGGGTGTGTATCCGTCTCTATTCCGAGCAGGATTTTCAGGGCAGACCGGAGTTTACCGATCCGGAAATTTTGCGCTCTTCCCTGGCGGCGGTGATTTTGCGCATGAAGTCGCTAAAAATCGGCGATGTGGAAGATTTTCCGTTTCTGGAGCCGCCGTCGCCCCGGATGATCGCCGACGGTTATCAGCTATTGGCGGAACTGGGCGCAGTCGACGACAACCGGCAGTTGACCGAGATCGGCTGGCGGCTGGCGAAATTTCCCATCGATCCGCGCATCGCCCGCATGATTCTGGCGGCGAAACAGGAAAATTGTCTGCACGAAATCCTGATCATCGCATCGGCATTGAGCGTGCAAGATCCACGCGACCGGCCGTTTGAACACCAGGCCGCTGCCGACCAGGCGCACCGGCGTTTTCAGGATGAACGCTCGGATTTTTTGATGTATTTAAAGCTGTGGGATTTCTTTGACGATCTGCTGAAGCACAAAAAATCCGATAAGAAACTGATGGCGCAATGCCGTGAGCATTTTTTGTCGTACCGGCGGCTGCGCGAATGGCGCGAGATTCACGGGCAATTGCACGTGCTGATGACGGAACTGGGTTTCAAACCGAATGAAATTCCGGCGGGGTACGACGAGATTCATCGCGCGCTGCTGCCCGGTTTGCTCGGTAACATCGGCTTTAAAGCCGAAAATGAAGGGGAATATCTTGGCGCGCGGGGCATCAAGTTTGCGATTTTTCCCGGTTCGGTGCTGAAAAAAGGCAAAGCCAAATGGGTGGTGGCGGCGGAATTGGTGGAAACCAGCAAACTCTACGCCCGTTGCGCGGCCAGAATCGAGCCGCAGTGGCTGGAGCGGATCGCCGGGAATTTATGCAAACGGCATTATTTCGATCCGCATTGGGAAAAGAAGCAGGCGCAGGTGATGGCTTATGAACGCGTCACGTTGTACGGTTTGATCGTCGTTGCGAAACGGCCGGTTCATTACGGCTCGATCAACCCCAAGGAATCGCGCGAGATTTTCATCCGCGCAGCGCTGGTGGCAGGGGAGTATGTGACGCAAGCGCCATTCTTTGTTCACAACCAAGCGTTGATTCATGAGATCGAAGAGCTGGAGCATAAAGCGCGGCGGCAGGATGTATTGGTCGATGAACACGCGATTTTCGCTTTTTACGATGCCATTGTTCCGCAAAACGTCACCAATGGCGCAGGATTTGAGAAGTGGCGTAAGCTGACTGAACAGCAAGAACCACACTTATTGTATTTGCAGCGTGAATTGTTGATGCGCCATCAAGCCGATCACATCACCGAAGTGCAATTCCCGGAAACGATGACGCTGCCAGATGGCAGTATTTTGCCGCTCACTTACCGTTTCGATCCCGGCCATATGCTCGACGGCGTGACCGTTTCCGTGCCGTTGCCGTTGCTGAATCGCTTGGATGCCAAGCAATTAGATTATCTGGTTCCCGGTCTGATCCGGGAAAAAATCACCTGGTATTTGAAAGCGCTACCGAAGCAGATCCGCCGTATTCTGGTGCCACTGCCGGAATCGGTGACCGGATTCCTAGATAGTCAAACCCATGCCTGGCAGCACGTTTCCTTGCAGGAAACATTAGAGAAATTCATTCAAAAGAAAACCACACTATCGGTTCCGGCAGAAACCTGGCAAGCCCATGAGATACCCGCGCATTTGTTGATGAATATTCGTGTGCTGGATGATGCTGGGCAAGAGATGGCGATGAGCCGCAATCTCGCCGATCTACAATCGCAGCTGGGTAAAGCCGCACAAATGACTTTTGTGAAGCGCGATGCCGGGAGCGATGCCATCGGCATCGAACGCGATGCTATCACGCAATGGGATTTCGGCGATTTGCCGGTGGAAGTGCCATTTAAAAGAAATGGGCAATCATTGACCGGTTATCCGGCGTTGATCGATCAAACGGAAAGCGCCGCGATCCGGCTATTCGATACGCAACAGGCGGCGGACAGCGCGATGCGCTTGGGTGTCAGACTGCTATTGTGTTTGGCACTGAAAGACCAACTCAAGCAGATCGAAAAGAATTTACCGGGATTAAAGCAAGCCAGCGTGCAACTGGTAACCCGGATCAATCCAGGCGATCTAAAGCAGGACATGCTCGATGCCATCGTCAATCGCGCGTTGCTGCACGACGATCCGCTGCCGCGCACGGAAGTAGAGTTTACCGCCCAATGTCAACGCGGCAAAAGCCGCCTGTCGGAAGTTACCGCAGCGCTTACCCGTTTGTTGCAACAAATTGGCGTTGAATATCAGGTCGTGCTCGGACGATTAACATCGGCGCGAAACTCCCGCGTCAAGTCCGAGTTGGATGAGCAGCTTGAAATGCTGATTTACCCCGGCTTTCTCAGTAAAACTGAGTGGCAGCGCTTGCAGCAATTTCCGCGTTATTTGAAAGGAATGGCGTTGCGCCTGGAAAAATTACCGGCCAATCCCGAGCGCGATGAGCGCAACAGCGCCGAAATCGCGCCATTCTGGAAGCAATGCTTGCAACAGCAGGAAAAGCACCGGAAAGCCGGATTGCAGGATCACCGGCTCGATGAATTCCGCTGGCAGATTGAGGAATTACGTATTTCGCTGTTTGCGCAGGAATTGAAAACGCCGTTTCCGGTGTCCGTTAAACGGTTGCAGAAGTTATGGGAGAGTCTGCAAGCATAATCTGCGAAAAGAGGTGAAGGGCAGCTCCGAAGCTACCTAAAATTAATTTTCTAAAGAATCGCTGGCCGTTGCCCTGTCGAACAATTGGTAAATAGGGTAGCGCTGCAGGCGTGTTTTAACGTTTTTTGTGTGACAACGTCAGAGAAAATAACTTGGAAATTAATTGCTAAGGTTGTTATTGAGAATTTTGAATGTTACGAAAGATGAAATAAAAAACGGGAGCCGAGGCTCCCGTTTGAACTATTTATTGTGAGTATTTTAGTTGAAATCTGAATCATTTTTACGGCGGCGTGCCATAAAACCGATCATACCCAGGCCAGCCAGCAGCATGGCATAGGTTTCGGGTTCGGGTACGGCTGAAACGCCTTCAACAGTGATATTATTTAATCCCCAGCCTTCATCGCCAAGACCTTGATCTGCACCGGCATAATCGAATGTCAGCACGTGGTTTCCGGCAGCGAAAGTGACAGGAATGGATACATTCAATAAGCCGCCATTAAAGAAACCAAAATTGACCGCAGAGTAGGTTGCGCCGTTCGGATTGGCAAATATGATATCCGCGCCACCACCGCCGAGATTAAAAGTGCCTTGAAACAGCAAATCGCTATCGCTATATAAGCTGAACGTATCGGTACAGCAACTTGAACCATCCAGACTCAAATACCCTTGGATCTCGAAAGAAATATTACCCGCGCCACTGCCCGACGCAAAGCTACGCGTAATACTGCTCGGACTGGAAAGAATGCCGGTCGGAGTCAGATCTTGATAGAGCACGGATGCTGCATGGGCTGATTGCAGCGGTGCCAATCCGGTCAAAGTGATAGTTGCAATAGCAATGAAATGAGCAGGTGAAAGATTTTTTATCATAATAGTCTCCATTTTTGTGTGTATAAGCAGCCAAATCTCTTTCCAATCAGTATTAAGCAAACTGGTTTCCGGATAAGTTTTATTAGAATTGTCGTATAGCATCCGCATTGTCGTTTCTTGCTGTCAGATTGAACTTTGACTATTTAATCGAAATTGCACAGTGAGATTATATAATTCACTGATTTGTCGACTATAGCCTACTGACTGTAATTGATTCCATAGTCCATTGCTCCTGTTTTACTACCAGGTAATTAACGCTTTGTACTAGTGCAATCGCGCTAATGGCTAAGCGCCTGCTAGCTTTCAGCCGCGTGTGGTTTTAGGGATGTTGTAAATCCGGATAAAAACTGTGCGTAATTCGCTCGATATAGGCCAAAAGATTTTCTTTTATTAATGCATGTTCCTTTAGCGGAGATTCAATAGGGCAACCGCTGATATTGATCAGCAGTCCGAAAGCCGATGCATCCAGCGTGGTGGGGCGATCACCCAGGAAATAGGGTTTGTGGCCAAGATAGGCCGACAGGGCATCGATATCCTGCTTGCCTAATGCGAATATTTCTTCCGCTTGATGTCTGCCCATGCCATGCCCATAAATTTGCTGTTGAATTTTTTTACGAGTGTGACTTGCGGCAACATCCCGGACGATGGGCGGTAATGCGCCAAAGATGGCTTGCTTGTTCACTTGCCAATTCTCGTCGGTAAATTGCCAGCGGGAATACAGCGCAACCCAGAATAAATGCTCTTCCAGCAAACGCTGCAAAGCGATCGATATGGCTAATTCCTCCGGGGTTAATCCGCTATCCAGATCGTGATAAGTTGATTTCAGATATTCGATGATGAAACGCGAGTCGCCGAGCGTTTTGCCATTGTCGCTGATATAAGGCAATTTTCCTTTCGGCGCACGTAGCGGTAATGCGGGTTTGATCTCATACGCGATACCGGCCATGCGTAAGTAAGTTTCAATCTTGCAGCAAAAAGGGCTCAAATTCGGAATGCCCCAGGTACGTTCAAATTGATGCAGTTTTAACATATTGATCATCCTTATAGTATTTGTTTATTACTTGCATGTTGCAAGTTACTCTACCCCATAAACTTGTTAATTGCAAGTGAGTGCAGTACATTATCGCTATTGATAGTTTTCGCGATGGAGTGCGGTGATTGATGCCGGATGATTTAAATAAAACAAGCTTTGAGCGATCATGCTGCCCGGTTGCTTGCGCGCTTGATATTCTGGGAGATAAGTGGACGCTGCTGATAGTTCGGGATCTGCTGTTAGGGAAAAAGCGCTATCAAGAATTTCTTGCGTCGCCGGAACAAATCGCCACAAATATACTCGCTGACCGGTTAAAGAAACTGGATACTGCCGGAATTATTGCGCAGCATGCGTATCAGCAGAAGCCGGTGCGGTATGAGTACGCATTAACACAAAAAGGGGAAGATCTGCGGCCGGTGCTAGAAGCTTTAGTCAAATGGGGGAAGGCGTATTATCCCGGGACTATGGTTTTTTAATCCCATAAACCGAATGCAGCCACGGTTGAGAATCGCGATACCGGAATTTAGGACATTACTGTTACTGAGCCAGACTCCCCGCCGATTAAAGCGGGGAGTTAGATACGAAGAAATTAAGTATGGTGCTATGTCTTTTCTTCAGGATTTAAAGTGTGTGTTGCGGCGATTTTGCTTTCCAGAATCTGCAGCCGGGACTCCAATCTCGCAACCAATATTTTGGTTTCGGATGATTCGGCTGGAATTTGCGGCTTAGCGGCCAAAGCATGGCTTTCCAAAGCTTCTACCCGAGTTTCCAGCAGTTCGGGCAGGTTCTCCGTTTCGGGTCCGGCCAGATGGGTGAATTCGACACTGTCTTCGTACGGTTCGCGTGTGGTTCCGGTTGCTTTAATGATTGCACCGGCAAGCAGTCCGCCAGTAATTGCGATGACCAGTGTGATGACGATACCATTGAATTGTGCGATGGCGACATCCGGCACGACCAGGAAAGCACTCAATCCGCCCAGTAACCCTGGCATGCCGTGCAGGTTGTGCACACCGCAGGTATCGACCAGTTTAAAGCGGGATTCGAGCTTGGGTTGCAGAAAAACATAGCCCAAAACGGAGACGATACCGGCTAGCAAACCGATGCCGAAAGCTCCGGTAGGCGAGACGATATTACACACCGAGCCGATGGCAACACCACCCGCCAGCGCGGCATTCGCCATGTCCACCATGGATGTTTTACCGCCGTGCAGTTTGCTGCTGAGGAAATAGGTGGCAATGGTTGCACCACACAGTGCCAGCAATGTATTGGCTACGGTTTGCGGCATGTTTTCCAGCGGCACTAACGCGGTGGCAAAACTCGGCCAGAATAACCAAAGTACCATGGAGCCGAGCATCGCAAAACGATCCGATGTGTGATCCGATTCAATCGGTTGGCTGCGCTGATAGGCAGTGGTCAGTACCAGCGACATACTCAATCCGAAATAAGCGCCGAATGCATGAATCACAATCGAGCCGGCGGAATCCTGAAAGCCGGTGGTATAGCCGATGGCATCGTCAAGCACCAGCCATTCGTTGATTAAATAGAGCGGGACAACCAATAAAGCTAGCAAGGCGTATTGAAAAACGCGCAAACGTCCCAGTACCGCGCCCATTGCAATCAAAGCGGTGGCAACCGATAACTCCGCATACAGGAGTGCATCGAGCGAATGTGGTGAAAGTTGATGGCCGAAAATACCATTGGCGCGGAATAATATATATAAAGGCAAGCCAACGGCGACAACCAAATATGTGCCCGTTACTGCACCGAATCCGTAGCGGCGTACAAAAACCATTAAAAAGCCGAAACCGATCAACAGCATGGCAAGAATATGGATGATGTAATTATATTGTGCGACTGTGCGCGCTTCACTTAAGGCTGGCGCTGCTTCTGCGCTGACCCAACTACTGAAACTGAGGAGAAACAGACTTATTGCGCCCGGCAATATCAAGCTAAAGCTTTTTTTCATGTGATTCTTCCTTATTCTAGTGATTTCTCGGGTTAATCCTCGACGAGATCCAGAGGAGGGGTGATATATGACATATCCCCACACAGAGTGTGAGCTTTAATTACCCTAAAAACAATAGGGGGAAATAAATTTTTGATTCCTAATGGATATGAATTGATGAACGAAGGAAGGACAACAGTGTCCGGGAGGAAATACTAAATTCTGACAGCTAAAATTTATTTTCTATCAGCGGAAAATGCTTCGATGCATGCCTGCTTTCAGCGCTTGAATGGCATCTTCGGTGGTGCTGACAATTTGTTGATGAGGACAGAAGATATTTTTGGAGAGTTCGCGTTGTGCATAAAATTGACGGACATAATCCAGTTTTTGCCATTCCGATACCCGGGGTTTCGCCCAGGTCTTATCATCGCGCCCGAGCGCATAGAGTTTTCTTTCCGAGGTGGCGCAGCGGATGCCTTCGTAGCTGACATTCATGGCGCCCGCCGACGATTTAACTACCAACGTGAAGCGGATAACCTCATCCTGGCCGATTCTGATGGAGGTGGTGTCAACCAGGTATTGATTGCTGGTTACCGCGCCGGCATCAAAAGCCAGCAGATCCTTTGTCTCCGGGTAAGCAGGAAGCTGTGTTATTTGCTCAACCCAGGGCTTGTCGCTTTCAAATTCATCCTTGAACGGCGGCTTGGCGCAGGCAAGCAAAAACAAAACACCAATCAATGGAATAAGCGTTCGTTTCATGCGATGGTTAAATCATTGAGCAACGAAGCGCGAACATCGGCAGCAACGGCATCGACTGTGGCCTGATAAGCTGGATGATCGACACCCATGCTTATTGCTGCACCTTGCTGAAGTGCTTGAATCATTTCCGGAGTCAGTTCAAAACGCAAAAAATGCACGGATGATGTCTTTTCGCTGTTTTCCCGTTCCAGATCTTCATCCGCGATGGCGAAAACCGGCGCATGTCCGGCAATCTTTACCCACACCTTGTCTTCGACGCCGATCAAGGCTGCCAGTTTTTCAGCTCGCACGGCAGGATCGGGATATTCGATCATCATCGTCGCTTTCCAGTTATCTCCGTCCGGAATCAACGGGGTATACGTTTCAAGTTCATGCACGATTTCCGTTTCCTGGAAAATACGCTCGACGTGCAGCATCTCCTGGATTTGATAGCGAATGGTCAAAGTATCTTCAAAAATCAGCGTGATATTTTCCCCCAAGGGGACTTTACGTGTTTTCTTGTGCGCCATCACTTGTACGCGGAAATCTTTGCGGATTTTGGCGTAAGCTTCCAGCGTCAAGAGGTTCTCGCGGGTGAGTGTGGTCGTCATTTGTTTTTCACCTGATGAAGAGGGTTGGCTATTTGGTTGATCGTCGCTGATCGCTGGTTTAAGAATGCTGTCAGGATCATAAGCTAGACGAAGTAACGTGAGTGGATGCAATTTCTGTGCTTTGCTTTCACCCATGCCTTGCTCAATATGGCGCGCGGCAATCGCGCAATCCGAGCTGATATAATCCGGATTTGAAGCGGCCATTTGTTTGAAAACCGGACGGCCGATTTTCATCGAATCGGCAAAGTGCTCGCTTTTCACACCCCAGGTACCGTCATGCCCCGAACAGCGTTCCACGGTGTTGACGGTGGTATCCGGAATGAGTTGCAGGATATCTCGAGTCTTTTTCCCGAAATTTTGTACGCGCTGGTGGCAAGGAATATGGTAAGCCACGTTGCCCAGCGGTTTCTTAAAATCCGTCCTAAGCAAATTATCCTGATTTCTCAAAGCCAAGTATTCGAACGGATCAAACATGGCGGCAGCGACTGCTTGCACGGCTGCGTCATGCGGAAACATGAGCGGTAATTCCTGTTTGTACATCAACGTGCAGGAAGGCACGGCCGAGAGAATGGCATAACCATCTTGCGCCAGCTTTAACAAATGAGGAATATTCTCATTTTTGAGTTTTTCCACGGCATCCAAGTCACCCAGTTCCAGCTTCGGCATGCCGCAACAGGCTTCTTTTTCCACTAAACGCGCTGGAATTTCATTATGTTCCAGTATTCTTAGTAAATCGTGACCGATACCGGGTTCGTTATAGTTGATGTAGCAAGTGGCGTAAATGGCCACTTTCCCGGGCGTGCGCGCACCGTCTTTAACGGGGAAAGTATCGTTTGGTTTCGCGTTCGCGCGAAATTTGTCCGCCGTATATTCCGGCAATTTACGGTCGGCATGAATGCCCAGCGTGCTATCCATGATTTTGCGCACAGCCGGTGTGTTATTCATGGCATTGACGGCTTGCACCACCACGGGAATCGTCGCCAGTTTGCCCATTAAATCCGTGCTGGAGAGCAATTCGTCGCGAAAACCGGCGCCTTGTTTTTTATATTTGACCGCTTTGGCGCGCAGCATCAGATGTGGAAAATCAATGTTCCATTCATGCGGCGGCACATAAGGGCATTTGGTCATGAAACACATGTCGCACAGATAACAGCGATCGACAACTTCCCAAAACTGTTGTTTATTAACGCTATCCAATTCCCCGCTCGTGCTTTCGTCAATCAGGTCGAACAAACTCGGAAATGCCGTGCAAAGATTGACACAGCGGCGGCAGCCGTGGCAAATATCGAAAACACGCTCCATTTCCTGATTTAAACTGGTTTCATTATAGAAATCGATATTCTTCCAGTCGATAGGATGACGTTTCGGTGCTTCGAGACTGCCTTCACGAGTAGCCATAGCGGGATATCAGCGTATACAAAGTTTTAGTTCAGACTTGCGGCTGCGGGGTTGGCCGGATAACCGGAAAACCCCGCAGAAATTTTGGAATCAGCGCAATAATCGCGGCGCGATAAAATTAATCGGCCAGACTATCCAGTGCGCGCTGGAAACGGTTAGCGTGAGAGCGTTCCGCTTTAGCGAGCGTTTCAAACCAATCGGCGATTTCGTCAAAGCCTTCGTCGCGCGCGGTTTTTGCCATGCCGGGATACATATCGGTGTATTCGTGCGTTTCACCGGCGATGGCGGTTTTCAGGTTGTCGCGGGAAGAGCCGAAGGGCAACCCGGTAGCCGGGTCGCCACAACTTTCCAGATGTTCCAGGTGGCCATGCGCATGACCGGTTTCGCCTTCGGCGGTAGAACGGAAAACCGCAGCCACATCGTTTTGTCCTTCCACGTCAGCTTTTGCTGCGAAGTATAAATACCGGCGATTGGCTTGAGATTCACCGGCGAAAGCGGCTTTCAGATTTCCTTCGGTTTTTGATCCTTTCAATTCCATCATGCTCTCCTTTTTAGATTGATGAATTTTTATAGTTCATAGAGATGAAAAAAATGTATTTTCGTGTCGCGTAAAACTGAGACTGGCTGAGAAACGGGGACGTAAAGTGATGGTTGTGCATCTTGCCAACGTTTCCTTCAGCTTAATCAGCGCATGGCGAGTGCGTAAAAATACAAAATCCAATCCGTGCGTGGAGACTATCGAAGGGCTTATGGATTGTCAACTATCTACGATGGGGAGAGTGAGAAACAGTGCAATTCCGCCGTGGATGGAGAAAAGATTTGCAGTGTGAATTCTTGTAGAATAAGTATTCCGGTAACTCAGAATGTATTGCCGCCGTTTGAGCCCGGTTCTGTGCGTTTTATGTTTTCTTTCTTTGAGTTGGCTTCCTGAGTTTAATTACTGCATCGATTTACGCACGCTATGCCATCACTTCCTTACTGGCGCTTGTCCGGTTTTTATTTTTTTTACTTTGCTTTTATTGGCGCATTCTCGCCATATTGGAGCTTGTATTTGCAGTCGCTGTCGTTTAATGCATTGCAGATTGGTGTGCTGATGTCATTGCTGCTGGTTGCGCGGATTTTTTCGCCGGCAGTTTGGGGATGGCTGGCGGATCATACCGGTAAGCGCGTGCGCGTCGTTCAGGTGGCAGCGGTCAGCGGTTGTTTGAGTTTTTGCGGCTTCTTTGCGGGCGAATCCTTTGCCTGGATATTTTTTGTCATGCTGCTGATGAGTTTCTTTTGGAGTGCTTCGCTGCCATTGATGGAAGCCATTACGCTGTCTCATTTGGAAAATTATACCGACAAGTATGGGCGAATCCGTTCCTGGGGGTCGGTGGGGTTCGTTTTGGCGGTGGTCGGTATCGGTTATTTGCTCGAAAATGTGGAGATTGTCTGGTTACTCTGGGCTGTGCTGGGACTCAAGCTGGGGATCGTGATTTTTTCTTATCACATTCCTGAAAAAGAAATCATGCGTCATGCCGCCGGACTGCATTCGGTCCGGCAGATTTGCCTGCGTCCGGAAGTCATGGCGTTTTTGCTTTCCAGCTTGCTGATGTTGTTCGCGCATGGCGCTTACTATACGTTTTTCTCCATTTATCTGGTGGAACATGGGTATGAGAAAGGATTTGTCGGGTGGTTATGGGCGACCGGGGTGATTTGCGAGATTGGTATTTTCTTCATCATGCCTTGGTTGATGCGGTATTTTCGTTTAAAAGCCATTCTGATTTTTAGCTTCGCCTGCGCCATGCTTCGTTTTGTGCTGCTGGGAGAATACGTCGAATGGCCAATTGTTATTGTTTTCGCGCAAATTCTGCATGCGGCGACTTATGGCACGCATCATATTGCCGCCATGATGGTTGTTCATCAATTCTTTCAGGGGCGGCATCAAGCGAAAGGGCAAGCGATCTATACCAGTACGGCGTATGGCGTGGGCGGTGCATTGGGCGCGGTATTTAGCGGTTATACCTGGGATTGGCTGGGCGCGGAGATTACTTTTTTCATCAGCGCGGCGGCGGCATCCGGCGGTTTAATCCTAATCGCCTGGAAAATGAAATCATTCAATCAGTAATGCAAGCGCGTGTTTGGTTTGTTGAATCTGTAAACTTTATGGGATAATCGCGCGTTAACGATTTTTAAATTTTACCCGGCCCGATGCAAACGCTATACGACAAACTTTGGAATCAACATGTGGTGCATACTGAATCGGACGATCCGAACAGTATGGCATTGATCTATATTGACCGTCACCTGGTGCATGAAGTAACCAGTCCGCAAGCATTTGAAAGCTTGAAACTGGCGGGAAGAAAACCCTGGCGTCTTAATTCCATTCTTGCTGTCGCGGATCATAATGTGCCGACCACGGATCGCAGCCACGGCATTCATGACCCCATCTCGCGCTTGCAAGTCGATACGCTGGATCAAAATTGCGATGAACTGGGCATTACCGAATTCAAGATGAATGACTTGCGTCAAGGCATCGTCCATGTCATCGGTCCGGAACAGGGCGCGACATTACCCGGGATGACGGTGGTTTGCGGTGACTCGCATACCAGCACGCATGGTGCATTCGGTTGCTTGGCGTTCGGTATCGGTACATCGGAAGTTGAACATGTGCTGGCGACACAGTGTTTGCTGATGAAAAAGTCAAAAGCCATGCGTATCGCCGTGGAAGGTCAATTGGGATTTGGCGTTACTGCCAAAGATATCGCTTTGGCCATTATCGGTGAAATCGGCACCGCAGGTGGTACCGGCTACGCGATTGAATTCATGGGCAGTGCTATTCATACGTTATCGATGGAAGGGCGCATGACGCTGTGTAATATGGCCATTGAAGCCGGTGCACGCGCCGGGATGGTCGCGGTTGACGATACCACGATTAATTACATTAAAGGACGGCCTTTTGCGCCGCAGGGCGAGATGTGGGATAGCGCGGCTGCTTATTGGCGCACACTCTTCAGCGACGAGGGCGCGGTTTTTGACCGTACCGTGACTTTGGATGCCGCGCGGATTAAACCGCAAGTAACGTGGGGGACTTCGCCTGAAATGGTGACAACGATTGACGGTGCTGTGCCTGATCCTGCGTTGATTAGTGATGAAGTCAAACGCCACGATATGCAGCAAGCGCTGAACTACATGGGATTGCCAGCCAATTTGCCCATTACGCAGATTACACTCGATAAAATTTTCATCGGCTCGTGCACGAATTCGCGCATTGAAGATTTGCGTGCGGCGGCGCATATCGTCAAAGGAAAACACATTGCCGCCAATATTAAACAGGCGCTGGTCGTTCCAGGCTCCGGCTTGGTCAAGAAACAAGCCGAACAAGAAGGATTGGATAAAGTTTTTGTCGCGGCTGGATTTGAATGGCGTGAACCCGGCTGTTCCATGTGTTTGGCGATGAACGATGACCGGCTGACCGCAGGTGAACGGTGCGCCTCCACTTCCAACCGGAATTTTGAAGGCCGGCAAGGCTCTGGCGGCAGAACGCACTTGGTCAGCCCTATGATGGCTGCGGCCGCCGCAATTGCCGGGCATTTTGTCGACGTGCGCGAATTCAATCAATAGATTACGGGTTGCAGTAACTACTCATACATATCAATGGAAAAATTTCATACTTTTACCGGCTTGGTGGCACCATTGGATCGTGCCAATGTCGATACCGATGCCATCATACCGAAGCAATTTCTTAAATCGATCAAACGCTCCGGTTTTGGTCAAAACTTGTTTGATGAATGGCGTTATCTCGATCACGGAGAACCAGGAATGGACGCGGCGCAGCGCCAGCCGAATCCCGAGTTTGTGCTGAATCAAGCACGCTATCAAGGGGCTCAGATACTGCTGGCGCGTGCGAATTTTGGTTGCGGATCGAGCCGCGAACACGCGCCTTGGTCGCTTCAGGATTATGGTTTTCGCGTCATCATCGCACCCAGTTTTGCCGATATCTTTTTTAACAACTGTTTTAAGATTGGCTTGCTGCCGGTTGTGCTTGATGCAGTGCAAATGGATCGTTTGTTTGAAGAAGTCAAAGCAACAGATGGGTATCGCTTAACGGTAGATCTTCAGAAACAAACGGTGATCACATCGCAGAACACAGAATTTAAATTTGAAGTTGATGCTTTTCGTAAACACTGCTTGCTCAATGGGTTGGATGAAATTGGCCTCACCTTGCAGCAGGCTGAGAAAATTAAACAATTTGAACAAAAACGGCGTAATGAACAGCCTTGGTTGTTTGTATAAAGATCACCACTAAAAATAAAATATGATGAAAATTGCTGTTTTAGCAGGCGATGGAATTGGACCTGAAATCATCGCACAAGCCGTACGTGTACTGGATGCTTTAAAAACGGATGGCTTGGCTATCGAGTTGGAATATGGCTTGATCGGCGGCTGCGCGGTTGATACGACGGGAGAACCTTATCCGGCCGCGACGCATCGATTGGCCAGTCAAGCGGATGCTGTGTTACTCGGTGCAGTCGGCGGGCCGAAATACGATGCGCTACCGCGGCATCAACGCCCGGAAAGAGGGTTGCTCGCCATTCGGAAAGAATTGAATTTATTTGCTAATCTGCGCCCGGCGATACTCTATCCCGAATTGGCCAATGCTTCCAGTTTGAAGTATGACGTGGTTGCGGGTCTCGATATCATGATCGTGCGCGAATTGACGGGAGATATTTATTTCGGCGAACCGCGCGGAATTGAGACGCGAGACGGACAACGTGTCGGATTTAACACAATGATTTACAGTGAATCCGAAATACGGCGCATTGCGCACGTTGCTTTTCAAGCGGCGGCTAAACGGCAGGGAAAATTGTGCTCCGTGGATAAAATGAACGTGCTGGAATGCACGCAATTATGGCGCGACGTGGTTATCGAAGTAGCAAAAGAATATCCGCAAGTCACGCTGTCACATATGCTGGTCGATAATGCCGCGATGCAGCTGGTGCGCAATCCAAAACAATTCGATGTCATCGTTACCGGAAACATGTTCGGCGATATATTGTCCGATGAAGCTTCGATGCTAACGGGATCGATCGGGATGTTGCCTTCCGCTTCGCTGGATGAAAATAACAAAGGCTTGTACGAACCGATTCATGGTTCGGCACCGGATATTGCCGGAAAGGATCTGGCGAATCCGTTGGCGACGATACTGTCGGCGGCCATGATGTTGCGCTACACATTTAACCGGGAGGAAGCCGCGCAGCGCATCGAGAATGCCGTCAAAAAAGTTTTGGCTGCGGGCTATCGTACAAGAGATATCGATGAGTCTGGAATGAAAACGGTTGGCACTAAGGCGATGGGTGACGCGGTGCTGTCGGCGATGTAAAAGCGCCTTGGTAGCAGATTAATGTACGAATGATTGAATTGGCGGTGTATTGGCGCATTACTCATTGGTTATTAATTTGTAATGTAAGCTAATATTTATGAAGTGTTTTTATTTGATTAACCGGTTGTCAATTTTAAGGTAAGAGAAAAGCAATGAAACAAGTGGGTTTTGTTGGTTGGCGTGGCATGGTGGGTTCCGTCTTGATGCAAAGAATGCGGGAAGAAGAAGATTTTTCTCTGATTGATCCTGTTTTTTTCACGACCTCGCAAAGAGGTGGCACAGGTCCTGAAATTGGCAAGGAAACATCGCTATTAAAAGATGCTTTTGATCTTGATCAACTGAGCGCAATGGATATCATCATTTCCTGCCAGGGTGGAGATTACACCAACCAGGTTTTCAAACAATTACGCCAATCCGGCTGGCAAGGTTATTGGATCGATGCAGCATCCGCATTGCGCATGGAAAAAGATGCCGTGATCATACTGGATCCGGTCAATAAACCGGTCATTGAACAAGCACTGCATGACGGTGTGAAAAACTATATCGGCGGTAATTGCACGGTCAGTTTGATGCTTATGGCGGTTGGCGGTCTGTTTGAAAAAGGCATGGTGGAATGGATGAGCGCCATGACGTATCAGGCGGCATCGGGCGCCGGCGCTAAAAATATGCGCGAATTGCTGCAACAAATGGGTGAAGCACATCGCGTAGCCAAGGATTTATTGAACGATCCCGCTTCCAGCATTCTGGAAATTGATCGCGAAGTCGCTGGCACATTACGCGATAAAAAATTCCCCACGGAAAATTTCGGCGTGCCGCTGGCGGGTAGTCTGATTCCTTGGATCGATAAAGAAGTTGCGAACGGGCAAAGCCGGGAAGAATGGAAAGGACAAGCTGAAACCAACAAGATTCTCGGAAGCAGCGACCAGCAAATACCTGTCGATGGCATCTGCGTGCGCGTCGGTGCAATGCGCTGCCATAGTCAGGCGCTCACCATCAAACTAAAACAAGATGTGCCCTTGGATGAAATCGAGGAAATTATCGCTCAATCCAATGATTGGGTGCAGGTTGTTCCTAACGAAAGAGAAGCAACCACGTCCAGATTAACACCGACTGCCGTAACTGGCTCTTTATCAATACCGGTGGGGCGGTTACGTAAGTTAGCGATGGGTAAAGAATATTTATCCGTTTTCACCGTCGGCGATCAATTATTATGGGGCGCGGCGGAACCGCTGCGAAGAATGCTGCGTATACTGATTCAGCATTGAAATCCTCATTTCTTCACACTTTAGGTACATTTTAACAATTATAGGTCTGTTTTATATGAATTAGCCTGTAATTTAAGGCATAATCTTAGCTTACATGATTGCGTCACAATGTTAGCCTTTCGATATCTTTTTTCAAAAAAACTAGAGAGGGTACTTCGGTGTATAAAACATCTTTCAGAGTAAGCTTGCTTGTAATCGTTCTGATGTTGCCATGGGCTGTTGTTCAAGCCGCGGGACTTGGTAAGCTGACACTCAATTCCGCTTTGGGACAACCGCTTGCCGCTGAAATTGAGATTGTCACTACCAGCAGCGATGATGTGGCATCTCTAAAAGCCAGTGTCGCCACTCGGGAGGCGTTTGCACAAGCCGGTATCAACTATGAGTCAGTGCTATCGGCTGTCAAAGCTTCGGTAGAATTACGGTCGAACGGCAATCCCTATATCAAGCTGACCTCTCCGCAAGCTGTCAACGATCCCTTTTTGATGATATTGATGGAGTTAAGCTGGTCTTCAGGACGGATATTACGTGAGTATACGGTTCTGCTTGATCCGGTTGAGACTAATACGCAGAATCTTGCGGCAGCCAGCACCAGTTCCGCTCCGGCGATAGTGACAACCCGCCTGGATGAGGAAAGAACATCCAATGCTGAAAAAGATAACCAAGCTGCAAATTCATCACCCAAGCGGAAAAATAATGCTACAGCGCAAACGAAAAAATCCTACGGACCGGTAAAACGCGGGGATACCTTATCATCCATCGCGCGTCAGGTGTTACCAGCCGGTGTCGATCTGAATCAAATGCTGGTGGCGCTCTATCATGCAAACCGGGATGCCTTTATTGCAGACAACATGAATCTGCTCAAGGCCGGCGCAGTGCTGAAAATACCCGAGAAGAATGAAGTCGCATCGATTGATACAACAACCGCAAAAGCAGAAATTAAAATGCAAACCGCGGATTGGCGTAGTTATCGAGGAAAATTGGCGGATATCAGCCGAGAATCACCGGCATCCCGCACGATCAGCCAATCGGATCAAGGTCAGATTACGACCACTCTGGATAAGAAATCCACCGCAGCGCCGAGTGCATCGAAAGAAGTTCTGAAACTATCCAGCGGCGCTCAATTGCCGGATAAGGATGGTAAGATTTCTGATCCAAATCTTGTCGATCGTCTGCGCATGATGGAAGAGGACGCCATCGCACGAAATCTCGCCTTGAAGGAAGCCAATGAGCGTGTGGCGATGCTGGAAAAAAGCATTGATAATCTTAAGCAATTGTTAGAGTTGAAGGATTCCGTTTTGGCTCAGGCCCAACTCAAAGCGGAACCGGCTCCTAAAACTACTGTTAAACCGGGAATCCAACCCGCGCCTGCAGTAGACACGGCAGCTGAAAAAGGTCCGAAACTGGAATCTGAATCCGCAGTAGTGCAAGAGATTCCGGTCGCTCAACCGGCACCTGAGGCAATTGCAAATACTGCGCCAGCTACCCCATTACCGCTGCCGCCAGACACTGAGGGTCAGTCCTGGATCGATCTGTTATTCAATTACATTGAGTATATTGCTGCTGCATCGGTGCTGGGGTTGTCGCTCATTCTGCTCATGATTAAAAGACGCCGCAACCAATTGGAAGAAGCCGGTGAGGAAGAGGAAGATAAGAAAGAGAATTTCTCCTCGGCCATGCGATCACGTATGTCGGCAATGGCTGCTAGCCAAGCTGCTACGGATGCCGTGGCTGATGCACCTGCCGCACAGCATGCAGAAGATGACTTAACGTATCAGAATATTAATGCTGCTTCCGAGGATGAAGAATTTGATAAGGATGCTCAGTATTACGAAGACAATGTCGCGAAATATGATTCTGTTTCAGAATCACCAATTGATGATGAACAATCGGCAAATGAATTGCAGCAGGATGAGCAACCACTAGATGAAAGTGTGCAGGATAATTTTGCAGAAGAATATGGCCAATCGGCTGATTCCGATCAGGATTTGACTACTCCAGTCAATCAAATTGATTTTGATTTAAGTGATGAGGCTGTTGATGCCCAGCACCAAGTGGCGATGAATCAGTCACTCGCTGGTGAAGTGGCTGGATTATCTAGCGTTGATGAAGATTTGAAAGCACCTGAGAGCGCTTCAGATTATGGGCTGGAAATTAATTTTGACGATTCGGAAAAATCTCTCGATTCTGTCAATCTAAATGACAATGCTTCAGACGATGAGAAATTGGATTTTGATTTAGGCGATTCGGATATTGATTTTACTGAGGATAAAACAGTGAATGAAATCGAAGTGCCTGTACTCGATGACGAATCAATAGCGGCTGACAGCAGTGAAAAATTCTCTGGATTAGATGAACCCTTGGAATTTGATTCATCGCTGGATGTTACGCATGAAGCCATTGAGCCGGAATTTGAATCTAACATACCCGACTTAGCCAGTATTGATTTGAATCTTGAAGATTCCGCCCAAGAAATTGAAAAGGATGAGAATCCTGACTCGGGTGAAAAGAGCGAGAAATGGCAGGAAGTGGAAACCAAGCTTGATTTGGCAAAAGCTTATCAAGAAATGGACGATAAGGAAGGCGCCAAAGAAATGCTGGAGGAAGTCATCCGTGATGGCGACGAGAAGCAAAAGAAAGCCGCAAAGAAAATGCTGAAAAGCTTGTAAAAATTGCTTCTTAACGTACCTTGCACTCAATCAATCAGTATGGCAATTCTAGTTTGTGCGGATAGCGCTGGTTTTAGAGTATGACGGCAGCCGTTATTGCGGATGGCAAAGCCAACCGCAAGGCTGCTCCATTCAGGATACGCTTGAGACAACACTATCCAAGATCGCACAGGAAAAAATTCGCATCATCACTGCGGGCCGGACCGATACCGGCGTGCATGCGCTTTATCAAGTGGTGCACTTTGATACATCAGCGCAGCGCCCGGTCAGTGCATGGGTACGCGGTGTCAATGCGTTCTTACCCAACGATATTGCCATTCTATGGGCAGCTGAGGTATCCGGCGAGTTCCACGCAAGATATAGCGCTGTAGAGCGGCGCTATATCTATTTGTTATTAAATCAACCAGTTCGTCCTGGTCTCAATAACAATAAGGTGGGATGGTACCATCATCCGCTGCAATTGGAGCAAATGCAAAGCGCGGGCGCTATCCTGGTGGGTGAGCATGATTTCTCCGCATTCCGGGCGGCGGAGTGCCAAGCGAAATCCCCGGTACGGACAATCACTAGGCTGACTGTTTCCCGTCAAGGGAATTTATTTGTTTTTGAACTATGTGCGAATGCATTTTTGCATCATATGGTGAGAAATATTATCGGTTGCCTTGTTTATATCGGGAAAGGCAAGTATTCTGTCGATTGGATGCATACGTTGCTGGACAGCCGTAACCGGACATATGCGGCGCCGACATTTTCTCCTGCAGGATTGTATCTGGCCGGTGTGAAATACGGTACTGACTGGGGTATGCCGGAATTTTCCCAGCTCCCGGTCATTCCGGGGTTATCGATACATAATTAAGTGACACACAAGACAATATAGATTTCCATGCCAGTGCGCGTAAAAGTATGCGGAATCACCCGCAGTGAAGACGCAATTGCAGCGGTTCAGAGTGGTGTTGATGCCATCGGTTTTGTTTTCTGGCCACACAGCGCGCGTTATATTGATCCCGAATCCGCGCGGCGGATTGCCGAAGTGATTCCTCCTTTCATCTGCACGGTCGGTGTCTATGTCGATCCGGATGCCGCGTGGGTCGAAGAAACCGCTCGAGCTGCCAAACTCAATCTACTGCAATTTCATGGTGATGAATCGCCGGAATTCTGCAATCAGTTTCCTCAGCCTTATATTAAAGCGATTCGAGTCAAACCGGACACAGATTTGCTACAATATGCCCATCGTTACGGGGCAGCAAAAGGATTATTACTCGATACTTATGCTGCGGATATGCCCGGAGGTACTGGACACGCTTTTGATTGGCAGCTCATTCCACAGCAATTGTCTCTACCGCTCATTCTTTCTGGTGGTTTAAATCCCGATAATGTGGCAAGAGCGATTAAACAAACCCAACCCTGGGCGGTTGATGTCTCAAGTGGTGTGGAAGCTTCAAAGGGTATCAAGGACGAGAAAAAAATTATTGCTTTCATGCAAGGAGTTAAACAATTGTGAGTGCTTATGACCTGCCGAATAAAGAAGGCCATTTTGGTCCCTATGGCGGCATATTTGTCGCTGAAACGTTAATTTCAGCTTTGGAAGATTTGCGCAAGCAATATGAATTTTATCGCGATGATCCTGAATTTAAAGCAGAATTTGCTTATGAATTAAAACATTATGTCGGGCGTCCCAGTCCTATTTATCACGCCAAAAGATGGTCGGAGCATTTAGGGGGCGCGCAGATTCTATTAAAACGGGAAGATTTAAACCATACCGGCGCGCACAAAATCAACAATACCATAGGACAAGCCTTACTGGCTAAACGCATGGGGAAAAAGCGCATCATCGCGGAAACCGGCGCGGGCCAGCATGGCGTGGCGAGCGCCACGGTTGCCGCGCGCTACGGCATGGAATGCGTGGTCTACATGGGATCGGAGGATGTGAAACGCCAAGCCACCAATGTTTATCGCATGAAACTGCTGGGCGCAACCGTAGTGCCGGTCGAATCTGGATCACGAACCTTAAAAGATGCGCTGAATGAAGCGATGCGCGATTGGGTCACCAATGTTGAAAATACTTTTTATATCATCGGCACTGTGGCGGGACCGCACCCGTATCCGATGATGGTCAGGGATTTTCAAGCGGTGATTGGAGATGAAGCCAAAGTGCAGATGCTGGAAGATTATAACCGGCAGCCGGATGCGTTGATTGCATGCGTCGGTGGCGGATCGAATGCAATCGGCTTATTCTACCCCTATATCGATGATGCCAATGTCCGTTTGATCGGTGTGGAAGCAGCGGGAAAAGGCATTGATACAAACCAGCACGCGGCGACTTTATCCACGGGTAAACCCGGTGTGTTGCATGGGAACCGTACTTATCTGATCCAAGACGAAAATGGCCAGATCATTGAGACCCATTCCATTTCTGCCGGTCTTGATTATCCCGGCGTGGGGCCGGAGCATGCCTGGCTCAAAGATTGCGGCCGTGCTGAATATGTCGCGATCACTGATGATGAGGCGTTGGAAGCATTTCATACACTGTGCCGCTATGAAGGTATTATGCCGGCATTGGAGTCAAGCCATGCGCTGGCTTACGCTGCCAAATATGCGCCTACTTTACCCAAAGACAAGCTGCTGCTGGTGAATTTATCCGGACGAGGTGACAAGGATATGGCAACGGTTGCACAAATGTCCGGTTTAACGCTGTAATGAATGAGTAACAGTATTTTGCAGTTTTCTGAGAAGAATTGAGAGCGGATGAACACATGAGCTTTATAAAGAGTTTAATGAATATTTTCAGCGATCAGAATGACGCTAAAAAAATAAATCGTATTGCCACGAAATTCGCTGCACTAAAAAATCAAAACCGGAAAGCACTCATTCCCTTTATTACCGCTGGTGATCCTAATCCGGAAATAACCGTTCAATTGATGCATCAGCTGGTTCAATCGGGCGCTGATATCGTTGAGTTGGGGGTGCCTTTTTCCGACCCTATGGCGGATGGACCGACAATTCAAAGATCATCCGAACGCGCATTAAAGCATCACGTCAGTCTGCATGATGTTTTGCATATGGTGGGCGAATTCAGAAAAACGGATAGCACGACACCAGTTGTATTAATGGGATACGCAAATCCGGTTGAAGCCTTGGGTCATGCAGCCTTTGCCGCCAAAGCAAAGGAGTGCGGCGTCGATGGTGTTTTGATCGTCGATTATCCCCCTGAAGAATCCGCTGAATGGGTGCAATGCCTGGAGCAACAAGAAATCGATGCGATCTTTTTGCTGTCCCCGACAACACCGCAAGCACGCATTGAGCAAGTGGCGAAAATGGCCAAAGGTTACATTTACTATGTTTCCCTAAAAGGAGTGACCGGCGCATCCCATCTGGATCTTCAAGATGTGAGCGCGATGCTGGCACAATTACGCCAATATATTGCATTGCCGATCGGCGTCGGATTTGGCATTCGCGATGGCGCAACAGCCAAGGCAGTCGCCGATCTGGCCGATGCCGTAGTGGTTGGCAGCCGCATCATCGAGGAAATCGAAAAATCTCCGGAAGCCGAATTGCTCGGAAACGTGGGAAATCTGATCGGTACCTTGCGTAAAGCCATTGATGAGAATTGAAACAATGTTTAACACGTTTTAGGAAACGTTACAGATGAGCTGGTTTCAGAACATTATCCCGCCAAAGATCAAGAGAAAAGAAGCGGGTGAAAAGAAAATAGTGCCGGAAGGCTTGTGGAGTAAGTGCCGTACCTGTGAAGCGGTTTTATACTACACGGACCTGGCCAAGAATTTGAATGTCTGCCCTAAATGTGATTTTCATAATCGTATTTCGGCAAGGAACCGTCTCGATCAACTGCTTGATCCTGAGGGACGGTATGAAATCGGTGCTGAAGTGATCGCCACCGATGCGCTGAAATTCAAAGATAGCAAACGTTATACGGATCGCCTGACGCAGGCGAAAGAAAACACCGACGAGCAAGATTCCTTAGTGGTGTTGCAAGGCACCATCAAAACAATGCCGGTTGTTGTTGCGGTATTTGAATTCGGTTTCATGGGTGGTTCGATGGGCTCGGTCGTTGGTGAGCGATTCGTGCGCGGCGTTAAAACCTGCATTGACCATCATTTGCCTTTTATTTGTTTCAGCGCCAGTGGCGGCGCCCGCATGCAAGAAGGTTTATTCTCCTTGATGCAAATGGCGAAAACAACGGCCGTGCTGACTAAGTTGAGTCATCGTAAATTACCGTTCATATCGGTTCTGACCGATCCGACGATGGGTGGCGTATCCGCCAGTTTTGCTTTTCTTGGCGATGTAGTGATTGCCGAACCCGGTGCGCTGATTGGTTTTGCCGGTCCGCGTGTCATTGAGCAAACGGTGCGTCAAACCCTTCCCGATGGCTTCCAGCGCGCTGAATTTTTATTGCAGCATGGTGCGATCGACATGATCGTGGACCGGCGGCAAATGCGTGACAAGATTGTCAATCTCTGCACGCAACTGATGCGTATTCCTGCGCCCATTCCTTAAACACCATTTGATCATTTCACTTCCTGTTAAACACAGGCACGCCAAATGGAAGCTGATTCGCTTGCTGATTGGTTAACGTATCTGGAACTGCTTCATCCCAAAACGATTGAAATGGGACTGGCGCGTGTCAACCGGGTTCGATCCAAGCTTGCTTTAATATCACAATTTCCCATTATTATGGTGGGGGGCACAAACGGCAAAGGGTCGGTTTGTGCAATGCTGGAGTCGATATTATGCTGCGCTGGCTACAAGGTGGGATGTTATACCTCGCCGCATTTGCTGCGCTATAACGAACGTGTCCGTATCGATAAGAATGAAGTGGATGATAAAAGCCTGTGTGATGCCTTTGCGCACATCGACGCCGCCAGAAAGGACTGCGATACTTCGTTGACTTTTTTTGAATTTGGCACATTGGCGGCGGTGCATATATTTATTCAAGCGCGTGTTGATGTGGCGATCTTAGAAGTCGGTCTCGGTGGACGCCTGGATGCGGTGAACATATTCGACGCGGATTGTGCAATCGTAACCAGTATCGATCTTGATCACATGGATTATCTGGGAGATACGCGGGAAAAAATAGGTTTTGAGAAAGCCGCGATTTTTAGAAAAGACAAACCAGCTATTTGTGCGGAAGCTGGTATACCGGATTCCGTTCATCAGCATATTGAAACTTCCGGTGCCCAATTTTTCCGCTTGAACAAAGAATTCGGTTACTCAAATAAAGGCATGCAATGGGATTACTGGGGGCCGAAAGGGTGGCGGCATTCTCTTCCATACCCTGCGCTCCGGGGTGTCAAGCAACTGCAAAATGCCAGTGCTTGCCTGGCCGCATTGGATACCTTGTGTGAATTGTTACCGGTCAGTATGAAAGACATCCGGCAAGGATTGGGCGAAGCGGTCATACCGGGCAGATTTCAAATGGTTTCGACGCAACCGATGATCATATTGGATGTCGCGCACAATCCCGCTGCGGCCGCTGTTTTAGCGGAAAACTTAGCGGCGGCGAAGCCATCCGGCCGCACTTATGCGGTATTTTCCATGCTGCAAGACAAAGATATCCAAGGCGTCATTCGAGCATTAAAAAACGACATCGATTTCTGGCTGGTATCGGTTATACAATCTCCCCGCGCCGCATCGGCCGATTATTTGATCAATGAAATTCATAAAGCGGGTATTTCGAGCGATGCGGATGTTATTTACCAGTTTTCCGACAGTGTTGCGGCTTTTGTTTTTGCCTGTGAACAAGCCGGTAAAAATGATAGAATTTGCACATTTGGATCGTTCTATACGGTAAGCGGCGTGTTGCAGTATTTGAGCACACAACAGAGCAGGTAATAATCGGCTATTTCAAATGAATAAAAATATCAGTGAAGAAGAATTATTACTCAGGAAACGCGCAAGGCGGCGTCTGGTTGGCGCTATCATACTGGTACTTGCTGCTGTGATTGTACTGCCGGCTATATTCGATGAGCCAAAAGGCGGAAGTGAAAAACAGGAAATTGCTATCAATTTGCCGGTGGCTAAGAACAACAGAAACGATTTGGCGCTCAAAGAAGAGTCTGTGAGCAACGAATTTTCTGGTATGGACGATGAGGCATCGCCTGAGTTACCCGGCAAATCGAAAGCAGGTTCACAACACCAAGATGAATTCTCTGGAATGTCGAATGACCAGAAACGCATTCCAATCCCAGGTATTAAACCAAAATTTGACCGGCGTCCGGTAGCCATCGCTCCAGAAGTGAAAAACAACGCAGCAGTAAATACCGCCGCCGCTGTGCCCGCCCCCGCGCCTGCGGCAACACCAATAAGTCCATCCGTGGCAGCATCTGTAGCGGTACCGGCGGATGTAGCTAAAGCGTTTGTCGTGCAACTGGGCGCATTTTCCGATCAAGCGAAAGCCAAGCAGCAGCAAGCCAATCTATTATCGAGCGGGTTTAAAGCCTACACTGAAACATTGAAAGTCGATCACAATGAGGTGACGCGTGTACGGATCGGTCCTTTCACGACACGAAGCGCTGCCGAAGCCGAATTAAAGAAATTAAAAAAGATTGGATTGGACGGTGTAGTGGCTCCCAAATAAGCTGATCATGGAATGGCTTTTATTTTCTGTTATGAATCAATGAAAATGGGACTGATTTTAACTGATGACCGCGTTTGACTATGTTGTTTCCGGTATTTTTCTTGTTTCAATACTTTTAAGCATTTTTCGGGGATTTGTCCGGGAAACGCTATCCATTGCCGGTTGGGTAGTTGCTTTTATAGTAGCCAGTGCGTACGGATCGTTTTTTGAACAGTTTTTGCCGGTTGAAATTGTCGGTGAAACACTGCGCATTTCGATTGCATTTGTTTTAACGTTTCTTTCGGTATTGTTGATCACTGCACTGGGGACTATGTTGCTCACTTCATTGATCAAAGGTATTGGACTGGGATTCATCGACCGATTGTTTGGCTCTATTTTTGGTCTTTTAAGGGCACTGGCGATTGTAACGTTACTGACTTTAATCGCCGGATTAACGACAATTCCCAATCAGGTATTCTGGCAGCAGGCAGTTTTGAGCCGTCCGTTGGAAGCGATTGCATTGCAAGTGTTACCTTGGCTTCCGGCCGATCTGTCAAAACGCATTAGTTTTGAACGAAAAGAAAATTCTTAAGATGGACCAAGGACAACAAAATTAACGGAGCATTTCTATGTGTGGAATTCTCGGCATTGTTGCAAAATCACCCGCCAATCAGTTGCTTTATGATGGTTTGCTCATGTTGCAACATCGCGGGCAGGATGCAAGCGGCATTGTAACGGCGCAAGGGAATACCTTTCACATGCATAAAGGTTTGGGTTTGGTGCGTGACGTATTTCGCACCCGGAACATGCGTGCGTTGGCAGGTAATATCGGTATCGGACATGTGCGCTATCCGACCGCCGGATCAGCTAACTCATCAGCCGAGGCGCAGCCTTTTTATGTCAACTCGCCATTCGGCATCGTATTAAGCCATAATGGTAATTTAACCAACGCGGAACAACTGAATCAAGAATTGTTCAGAACCGATTTGCGGCATGTGAATACCAATTCCGACTCGGAAGTTCTGCTCAATGTGCTAGCGCATGAATTGCAGGAAAGCACGCGCAATTGCCAGCTCGATCCCGCTACTATTTTTGCTGCGGTGGCCGGTGTTCATAAACGCTGCAAAGGCGCTTATGCGGTGGTGGCGATGATCGCAGGATATGGATTGTTAGCCTTTCGTGATCCCTATGGCATACGGCCGCTGGTTTTTGGTACCGCAGAAAATGAATTGGGCGATGAGTATCTGATTGCATCCGAAAGTGTAGCATTGGATACGCTGGGTTTTAAATTAATACGCGATATACAACCCGGGGAAGCCATTTTTATCGATGAAGACGGCAATTTTTACAATAAGCAGTGCGCCCCCGATGCTTCGTTGAATCCTTGTATTTTTGAATATGTTTATCTAGCCCGGCCCGATTCCGTCATCGACGGTATCTCAGTTTACGAAACGCGATTAAACATGGGCGAACATCTGGCTGAGAAAATCAGAAATACGATGCATCATTTGGATATCGATGTGGTCATCCCAATCCCCGATTCCAGCCGCCCCAGCGCCTTACAGCTTGCCAACAGCTTGGGCATTGATTTTCGTGAAGGGTTTGTTAAGAATCGCTATGTCGGCCGCACCTTCATCATGCCGGGTCAGCAGCAGCGACGTAAATCCGTGCGGCAGAAACTGAATGCCATGAGTATCGAATTTCGTGGCAAGAATGTTATGTTGGTGGATGACTCCATTGTTCGCGGCACGACGAGCCGGGAAATTGTTCAGATGGCGCGCGAGGCGGGTGCGAATAAAATTTACTTTGCTTCCGCAGCCCCACCGGTGCGATATCCGAATGTATACGGTATCGACATGCCGACGCGCCAGGAATTGATCGCGACTGATCGTACGGCAGAAGAAATTTGTAATGAAATTGGCGCGGATTTCTTGATTTTTCAAGACTTGGATGCACTAGAACATGCTGTTTCAAAAGTATTGCCTGCGGTTAAAAGTTTTGAAACTTCATGTTTCAACGGTGATTATATAACCGGGGACATTACTCCAGAATATTTACAAACCCTGGAGCTACAGCGTAATTCCAATCATTCGGTATTACAGACTAAACTCAATACACAATTGGATTTGAGTTTGGTTTTTTCCGAATAGCACA
The DNA here is from genome assembly GCA_002083595.1 of Proteobacteria bacterium ST_bin16. GTDB lineage: Bacteria > Pseudomonadota > Gammaproteobacteria > Burkholderiales > Nitrosomonadaceae > Nitrosomonas. The sequence continues at coordinate 31,474 of MSXT01000065.1, forward strand.
CTGAGCAGAGCATTCAATAAACATCATGTCATTTTGAGTCTTGCTATTTGCCGTCTATTTTTCTGTTCATAATAAATTTTTCCTGATTTCTATAAACATCGTTTTCGCTCAAGGTTCACTCTATGTCAGATCATTTACAGCCTGAAACGCTGGCGCTCCATACCGGAGTTCATCGCAGTCAATTCAACGAACACTCAGAAGCCATGTATCTCACTTCGAGTTTTGTTTTTGAGAGCGCCGCTCAGGCAGCTGCGCGATTTTCCGGTAATGAACCAGGCAACATCTATTCCAGGTTTACCAATCCCACCGTGACTGCGTTTGAAGAACGGCTGGCCGCATTGGAAGGAGCCGAAGCCTGCATTGCCACTTCCTCCGGCATGTCGGCCATATTGGCCTGCACAATGGGGTTATTGTCGGCTGGCGATCATATCGTTGCATCGCGCAGTTTGTTCGGCGCAACTGTCAATTTATTCAATAACATATTGAAACGCTTCAATATCGATACAACTTTTGTATCGGCGACCGATGTGCAATCGTGGCAAGCCGCGATACAACCCAATACCAAGCTGTTTTTTTTGGAAACACCGTCCAATCCGTTAACGGAAATCTCCGATATCGCGGAACTGAGTAAAATTGCCAAGAAAGCAGGCGTTTGGTTGGCAGTCGATAACTGTTTTTGTACCCCCATTTTGCAGAAACCACTTGAGTTAGGTGCTGATATCGTTATTCATTCTGCGACCAAATATTTGGACGGGCAGGGTAGAGTGTTGGGCGGTGCTGTGCTTGGTAAGCGCGAATTGTTGATGGATGGCGGAATCTATGGATTCTTGCGCACTGCCGGGCCAACACTCAGTGCCTTCAATGCCTGGGTGATACTGAAGGGTCTGGAAACGCTGAAGTTACGTATAGAAGCGCACTCGGCAAATGCGTTGCAAATGGCGCAATGGCTTGAGGCGCAACCGAATGTGACGCGTGTCTTTTATCCCGGCTTAGCCTCTCATCCGCAGCATGCCTTAGCACAGCGTCAGCAAAAATCCGGTGGCGGGATTGTGACGTTTGAAGTCAAGGGCGGTAAAGAAGCCGCATGGCGTGTCATCGATTCGACCCGTCTGATATCGATTACCGCCAATTTGGGCGATGCGAAAAGCACGCTGACCCACCCGGCCACAACAACCCATGCGCGTATCAGTCAAGAAGCACGGGATGCTGCCGGTATCACCGATGGATTGTTGCGTATTGCAGTTGGATTGGAAGCGGTGCAGGATCTGCAAGCTGATTTGCACCGCGGACTGACATAATGGCACGATGATATCGTGATGAGCATCTGCCGGATTGCGGTTAAATCACTTCGGCTTTTTCGATGATGACATTTTCAAGTGGAACATTCTGGTGGCCTGCGTGATCACCGGTTTTGACCTTCTTGATTTTATCCACGACATCCTGACCTTCGACCACTTTACCGAACACGCAATAACCGAAACCCGGTGGTGTTGAAGATTTGTAATTCAAAAAACCATTATTAGTGACATTAATGAAGAATTGCGCCGTTGCGGAATGAACATCGGCGGTACGAGCCATCGCAATGGTATACGCATCATTTTTAAGCCCATTGGCAGCTTCGTTCTGGATAGGTGATTGTGTCTTTTTTTGCTTCATCCCAGGCTCAAATCCACCACCTTGAATCATGAAATCGTCAATAACGCGATGAAACAATGTGTTGTCATAAAATCCGCTGGTAACGTAATTTAAGAAATTTTGCACGGTTTCCGGCGCTTTCTCGCTATCCAGTTCAAGCGTAATAACCCCATAATTGGTTTGTAATCTGACCATATTTATCCTATGTAAAGTGATGATTGTTGTTATTGCGTGTTTTTCTCAAGCGCGGGCAGTTTTATTACATCTTCAATAACGACGCTGCTTTTGGGTACATCACCGCCAAAAGGGCCGCCCGATCCAGTCGGCAGCGATGCAATCTTGTTGACAACTTCCATGCCGGAAACCACCTTGCCGAATACCGCATATCCGTAGCCATTCTGAGTCGGCGCTTTGTAATTCAGGAATGCATTATTGGCGACATTAATGAAAAATTGCGCGGATGCCGAGTGCGGATCCGAAGTCCGCGCCATCGCAATGGTTCCGGGTTCATTTTTTAAACCGTTACCAGCCTCGTTTTGGATCGGCGACCGTGCCGGTTTTTGTTTCAATGCGGTATCGAATCCGCCGCCTTGAATCATGAAACCAGCAATTACGCGGTGAAATACGGTATTTTTGTAAAATCCATCTTCTACATATTGCAGGAAATTCTCAACGGTTTTCGGTGCTTTGTCCGGGTAAAGCTCGAGAACGATACTGCCTAGATTGGTTTTCATTTCAACCCGGGTCTCTGTTGCATGAACAGGTAAACACAGTGCAATTAACAATAAAAAAATCAGAATTTGACAGCGATGCATAGTTAAGTATCCTAAGTGGCAAGTAGCGGGTAAGGGCTTTGTGCCTACGTTATGTTATACTCGCAGGCTATTTCAAAAGCGCTGGAACGGCCAGATTCTAACAAGAAGATGGCTAACTCTACAATCTTATCTGTTGACCTTATGCTCAAAATTTATAACTCAATCGCCCGGGAAAAACAAGATTTTGTTCCAATAACACCTGGAAAAGTAAAAATTTATGTGTGCGGTATGACGGTTTATGATTATTGTCATTTGGGACATGCGCGAGTTTTGGTGGTTTTCGATACGGTTATCCGCTGGTTCAAGGCCAATGATTTTGCAGTCAGTTATGTGCGGAATGTGACTGATATTGATGACAAAATTATCAAACGCGCGCAGGAGAATAATGAATCGATCGAGACACTGACACAACGTTTCATTCAAGCGATGAATGAGGACTCGACCGCGCTGGGTGTTTTGCCGCCGAGCCACGAGCCGCGCGCGACGGAGTTTGTTGAGCATATGATTGCAATGATCAGCACGCTGGTGGAAAAACGGTTGGCTTATCATGCGAAAAATGGGGATGTGTATTACTCCGTGCATGATTTTCCCAGTTACGGAAAACTTTCCGGTAAATCCCTGAACGACCTGCGCGCCGGTGAGCGTGTGGAAATCGATTCAAATAAAAAAGACCCGTTGGATTTTGTGTTGTGGAAATCGGCAAAACCGGGTGAGCCATATTGGGAATCGCCTTGGGGCAGGGGACGTCCGGGCTGGCACATCGAATGCTCGGCGATGAGTGAACAGTTATTAGGCATTCATTTTGATATTCATGGCGGCGGACAGGATTTGCAGTTCCCGCATCATGAAAATGAAATCGCACAAAGCGAAGGTGCGCATGATCATCCTTTTGTCAATTACTGGATGCATAATGGGTTTGTCCGCGTCGACAACGAAAAAATGTCGAAGTCGCTGGGCAATTTCTTCACCGTGCGCGAGATTCTAAAATTCTACCAACCGGAAGTGGTGCGCTTTTTTATTCTGCGCGCGCACTATCGCAGCCCATTGAATTATTCCGATCAACACCTCAGAGACACCAAGCTTGCGTTGGATCGCTTGTATATTGCTCTCAAAGATGCCGGGCCGGTCGATGCGATAGCGCTTGATTGGAATAATGCCTATGCGCAGCGATTCAAAATGGCCATGAATGATGATTTCAATACGCCGGATGCAATTGCTGTTTTGTTTGATCTGGCGAGCGATATCAATAAATCGGGTTCAAAAGAAAATGCCGGACTACTGAAAACACTGGGTGGTTTACTCGGTCTTTTGCAGCAGAATCCGCAAGAGTACCTGCAAAATGCAATCGCTACCGGCCCATCGGATGCTTTGACTCCGGATGACATTGAACTGCTGATTCAACAGCGCATCAGCGCACGTAAAGAAGGCCGGTACTCCGATGCCGATGCGATTCGTAAAAATCTGCAACAACAGGGTATCATCCTCGAAGACGGCGCGGAAGGAACGACTTGGCGCCGCACTTAGGGAAGCGCTGATTAATTGACTGCACGAGCGAATTGCTTCGTTGCGAGGTACTCACTCTCTCGCCTATCAGATTGATATGTCTCGGTTGTTGCGTTCCATGCACCTCGCCCTTCATCACGTTCGTTGAATTAATCAGCGCTTCCTTAGTGAATCTATCTCACGGACGCTGAATTTTCCACAGATAAAGCGTGGAATTGGAAAAATCATCGAGTTTGATACTTTTATCCGCTGCCACACCGGGAATGGTAAATGTGTTGCTAATCAACAGACTTCCCGGGCGCATTTCCTTACCGGCCTTTTCCCACAACGCCGCCATCGGTACCGGTGACAGATAAGCGTAAACGACATCGTATTGCGAAAAATCCTGTTGCCAGAAATCTCCCCACACAATTGTGCAATTTGGAACACCCAGAAAGCTTCTTAATTTACTGATCAGGAAAGGTAAGGGAGCTGATTCAATGCCGTGAAACTGACCGTTCTGGTGTGTTCTGGCTAGATTATTCAACAGACCGCCACATCCGCTGCCCAGATCGACAAAAGAAAATCGCTCTTTGCCCGGCAGTAGTGATTCCAACGCTTGATTGGCACGTTGACTGGAAAGATACAGCGGTACTTGGGTTTTATAGGTTTTTCCATAGACCAGCCATAGACCGAGAAAAAATACCAGGAACCATGTCGAAGAAATATTCCATGCCAACGCAACGACGATCATTGGTATGAAACCCAAATGAATAGCAGACCACCATACCGGCATGCGGATGAAATAACTGAGTAATCCCGCCAATAACCCTTGTGCTAAACTCCATTCAAATATACTCAAACCAGGAAAAGCTTGTGACAAGATAATCAAATAAACCGTCAGAATGGTCACAATCTGAATAAGCAGTGCGGCAATGCCGGGGTGGATTCGTTTTAACATGATAAATTATTGAGTTAATTATGGATTCTGCAATATTTCTTTACTCGGCTCAGCCTGCATATCAACATCGATGGTTTGCCCATCCATCGTCACGGCTTTCTCGGCTTTTTCGTTCATGACGACGATGCTGATCCGGCGGTTGATCGGATTGACAGGGTCTTCCTTGTCAAACAATACCGCAGATGACAAACCGATCACTTGCAAAACCTTGTTGGTATCCATGCCGCCAATAATCAGCTCGCGGCGCGAAGCATTTGCGCGATCCGCCGATAATTCCCAGTTACTGTAACCTTTGTCCCCGGTAGGGAAAGGTTTGCCGTCGGTATGGCCGGAGAGACTGACTTTATTCTCGACATCATTGAGCATTTTGCCAATCTCGCGCAAAATGGTTTTGGTATACGGCTGCAAATCGGCTTTTCCCAGTGCAAACATGGGGCGATTTTGTTCATCGACAATCTGAATTCTTAAGCCATCGGACGTGATATCCAGCAAAAGCTGATTGGCGAATTTTTTCAATGTAGGATTGTTTTCAACCGCTTCTTCAATTTTTTTCTTCAAGCCTTCCAATTTAATGCGCTCAATGCGTTCCTTCATAATTTTCTTGGCTTGTATGTCGTCTTTAATTTCACCTTTTTTCACTTCGCCGTGCTGCCGGGTCAGATCGGTGCCGCCACCTTTCAATATGCTACTGGTCTCGCCAATGGACGATCCGCCCGTCATGGCGACCTTGAGCGGTGTTTTGAAATACTCCGAGATGCCTTCCAATTGACTCTTGGTGGATGATCCCAGCAACCACATGAGTAAGAAGAATGCCATCATGGCTGTGACAAAATCAGCGTAAGCAATTTTCCAAGCGCCACCGTGGTGACCGCCGGCAACTTTCTTGATTCGCTTGATGACTATCGGGCGTTGTGAAAGATCATCAGCCATAATTATTCTCGCAATTCAAATGGAACATCATTCCGGAGTGGTTATTTTGATTTACTTTGTTTGACATGCTCTTCCAGTTCCAGGAAAGACGGTCTTTCAGTCGTGAATAGCACTTTGCGGCCAAACTCAATGGCCAGAACCGGTGAATAGCCGTTCAAATTGGCCAATAATGTGATTTTGATGCACTCAAACATCTTGCTGGACTCATGGAGGTTATGTTCGAGTTTGCTCGACAGCGGACTGACGAATCCATATGCCAATAAAATTCCTAGGAAGGTACCGACCAGCGCCGCGGCAATCAAAATGCCCAGTTCGGAAGGTGGAAGATGAACGGATTCCATCGTATGCACCACCCCCATCACCGCGGCGACAATACCGAAAGCCGGTAATCCATCGCCGAGTTTGGCGACCACATGAATCGGCACTTCGCCTTCCTGATGGTGTGTTTCCAATTCACTGTCCATCAGACTTTCGATTTCGAGCGAATTGAGGTTCCCGCCGACCATTAAGCGCAAATAATCGGTGATAAATTCGGTGATATGATGATCAGCCAGAATGTCCGGGTATTTGGTGAAAATAGGGCTGCTGGAGGGATCGTCGACATCGCCTTCAATCGACATCAGTCCTTCTTTGCGGATTTTTCCCAGTACTTCGTACAGCAGTGTCATCAAATCCATGTACAGCGCTTTGGTATATTTGGAACCTTTGAAAACGGTCGGTAACGCTTTCAACGTGGCTTTGAGCGCTTTATTCGAGTTGCCGACGACAAAAGCGCCTACTGCGCCACCGCCAATCATGAGCAACTCGACCGGCTGCCACAGCGAAGCGAGATGCCCGCCCGCCAGTGCAAAGCCGCCAAAAACAGAAATAATGATGATGAGATAACCAACGGATACAAGCATTGCGATGACTCCCTCGAATGTAATTACGCAATTTTTTGATGGCAAATTCTGGAGTGAGAAGTTAACACATCACCTTGCAATTCATTCTTGGGGATAAGGTCGGTTTTTTCCCGGTATTTCCGGGTTTTTTTATTGCTTGCGGATTTCTTTCACAGAAACAACAGGTAAGGTTGTTCAAGTAGATGCTGTGATTTCTTCATGAAAAAGATAACTTTCGCATGAATAACGATTGATTATGGTGCGGAAATAGTGTTTTCGTGCTGGTATTGATCGATTTCCTCCTGCTGTTGTAATTCCCACATCTGCGCATACGTGCCGCCGCTTGCCAGCAATTGCTGATGCGTGCCGCGTTCGATGATGCGGCCATGATCCATGACCAGAATCTGATCGGCATCGGCGATCGTGGATAGCCGGTGCGCAATGGTCAGTGTGGTGCGGTTCTGGGCGATGCGTTTCAGTTCCGCCTGAATGCGTTTCTCCGAATTGGAATCCAGCGCCGATGTCGCTTCGTCAAAAATCAAAATAACCGGATTCTTCAGGATGGTGCGGGCGATGGCGACGCGTTGTTTTTCCCCGCCGGATAGCTTCAAACCGCGCTCGCCCACAATCGTGGCATATTTTTCCGGCAAGCTTTCAATAAAATCATGGATATGGGCAGCACGAGCGGCAGCAAACACTTCCTCCTGCGTGGCTTCCGGCCGTCCGTACGCGATGTTGTAATAAATACTATCGTTGAACAGCACGGTATCCTGCGGCACGATACCCATCGCGGCGCGCAGGCTTTGCTGAGTTACCGCGCGAATATCCTGATCATTGATTTGAATGCACCCCGATTGCACGTCATAAAAACGGAACAGCAAGCGTGCCAGCGTCGATTTACCGGAACCGCTGTGACCGACCACGGCAACGTTTTGCCCGGATGGGATATCGAAACTGACGTCGAACAATATCTGACGGTTAGTTTCATAGCTGAAATCGACATGATGAAAGCGGATGGTTGCCTGATCCGCAGCGAGAACTTTGGCATCCGGTTGATCCTGGATTTCCCGATTTTCATCCAATAATGTGAACATGCGTTCCATATCGGCCAGCGAGTGCTTGATTTCGCGGTAAACAAAACCGAGAAAATGCAGTGGCATATACAGTTGCAGCATAAAAGCATTGATCAGCACCAAATCGCCCAATGTCATGATGCCGTCGATGACTTGATCAGCCGCCAGCAGCATCAGCAAGGTAACACCGATAGCGATGATTGCGCTTTGTCCGGCGTTCAATGTCGCCAGTGAAGTCTGGTTGCGCACGGCAGCCTTTTCCCACGATTGCAAATGCTCGTCGTAGCGCCGCGCTTCCCAGGCTTCATTGCCGAAATATTTCACTGTTTCGTAATTCAACAAACTGTCGATTGCCTGAGTATTGGCTTTGGAATCCATATTGTTCATGGTGCGGCGGAAAATCATGCGCCATTCGGTGACGATCAAAGTCAGTGTGATATAAGCCAGCAGCGTCAGGAAAATGATGATGGAAAACCGGATATCGTATTGTTTGATTAGGATGGCCAGCACCAAACCGATTTCCAGCAGCGTCGGCAGGATATTAAACAGCATGAAATTCAGCAAAAAGGAAATGCCGCGTGTACCGCGTTCAATGTCGCGCGAAACACCGCCGGTCTGGCGCTCCAGATGAAATCGCAACGACAGTGAATGCAAATGGCTGAATACTTTGTTCGCAACCCGCCGGATCGCCCGTTGCGTCACTTTGGCAAAAATGGCGTCACGCAATTCGCCGAATAAAGTGCTGCACAAACGCAAAACGCCATAACCGATCAGTAAAAAAACCGGTAATACCAGTTCCGCGCGCGGCTGATCCAGGGCATCGACGATTTCTTTCAGAACCAGAGGCACCGAGACATTGGCCAGTTTGGCCAGTACCAGCAAGCTGAGCGCCAGGATCACCCGTATTTTGAATTCCCACAAATAGGGTAATAGTGCGGCGATGGTTTTCAGGTTATTGCGCGTGGCGGCAGGTTTCTCAAGACGGGTGGGGCGCATTGGCAGCGATCAACGATGTAGAGTGTGGAAGTAACTGAAAATAAAGGTGTTGTGTAAATTGGGTTTCTTTGCGTTACGGCATTAAGGTAACATAAGTACGGTTACTCTGCTTTTGCGTTGTTGTATTGAGTATGAACAAAGCGCCATTCCGATGAAATTTTAATATGTTGTGCCGCATTCATTATGGAAATTACTTGTTATCGAGATCTTGAAGTCAGCCGGGAAGCGCGTTACTTGTCTGCAAGTACTTACAATCTGGCGATTACCCTATTGTCGCGTTGTCCGACACGGCATTTGTTCGTTCCCATCCGCAGCATGCAGTACATGGCAATCGTCGATCATGAAGAATTTGTGTTCATCGATGGCGAACGTAAATGCTGGGTCGATATCGCATGGCGCGATTTTAACCGGCAGGCGCGCGATGCATTGGATCAGCCAGTTGCGTACGATGCTGTGTATTACCGCGAGAACATGGCGGCTGTGATGAAGCGCT
>MSXT01000066.1 GCA_002083595.1 Proteobacteria bacterium ST_bin16
ATTACCGTTCTTTTCTTTCTGAATTTTCGACTCATTCACCATAACGCCTTTTTACTGCTGGAACTAACAAAAAACAAGCGACATCGATGCTTTATCTTTGTCCCTGCTTACCTAATGAGAATCCCACCAAACCAAGCCCGACCAGCAACATTGCATAGGTCTCCGGTTCAGGCACAGCGCTCACACCGATCACGAAGTCGTCCCAATCACCCAAACGCTTAGTTCCCGCGCTGTCATTGTAGCCAAGTACATAGGCATAGGTCGTAGATCCGATCAGCATGTTTGTGCCAATCAATCCGATCGATGTGCCTTTGTCCCAGTGACCGCCATTAATGGCAAATCTACCGACATCACCTTCAAATTTGAAGCTCAGCGGCCCGATCGAATTCACAACCGAGCTGACTGAAGTTCCCACCGCATTGGATTCAAGCAGCTTGGCTCCGCTTAGCGTGTTATAAAATTTGTCAACAAAACCAGACTCCTGGCCAAGATAAGTATAGGTAACTGTTTGCGCCCCTGGCCCGGTGTAATCGAGATGCCCAAGGATAACTGCTGAGCCTATGGGTAATGTAGCGAATCCTGCGATGTTAAATACTTCGGTTCGAGTGGCTGTATCGGTTACCACAAACGAGAGTCCAGCGTGTGCGGCCCCTCCGGTCAGCAGCATCATTGCTGCAATCATTGTTTTGTGCAGATAAAATCGTTTACTCATTTCTTACTCCCGCAAATATTAATAAAGCAAAAATTAAATGGATCGCTTGAATTTCACCACCAAACTTTGTTCAGTGGATTCAGCACATGAATTCATGACGATTGCATGTTAATCTGCGGGATAACTTAAATCTATAGTCTGTTAATCCTTATTTTATAATGAGTTAATAGTAGGTTACGACTAAGATTACCAGGAATTCTGTCCCGGGAATGTCATTGCCTCAACTCATTTAAGCAGAAAAAAGCGGCTTTCTTGGGGAAGAGAAAATCAAGATGAAACAACATCTTTTGACGAATTGACTGAAGATTTCCGGGACAACCTCCCCCAATAGCAGCCGGCACAGATTCCGATCAGCCAGCCGGTCACAATCAGTATTGGCATTAAGTGCGAGCCGTTTGTATCACGAAACTGCATGATCAATAACCCTAGCGGTGCAGCGCCAATGCCGATAAAAGCACACACCCCTATCGCACCCTTGCTCCAGTGCAATATGCCATAGGACAAAAGCATAAATGGCAAAATCATGACTAGCTGGACAAGCCAGGGAAAACCGCTCGTCAATATGCTAAAGCCAAGAAACGACAATAAAAATCCGCCTATTAAAGCGGTCACAATAATGAGTATAGTTTTCCAATGACTGCGGTGATTTGACATTTCTTTCATCTTTATTCCTTATGCGGTCGCGATTTATTTTTCTCGTGCAACAAGCCGATTCCAGCGATGGCCATTGCAATGGAAACAAAAGGATTCAATAAATTCAGCAAAGCATAGGGCGCATAGTCCAGTGTTGGAATGCCCAGTGTCGCCACATAAAAAGTACCCGCCGTTGTCCATGGAATGAGTCCGGTAGTCAAGGTAGCGCCTTCTTCAACTGAACGGGACAGCACTGCCCTATCCACCCTCCTTTCAAGGTATGCGCTTTTGAACAGCTGGCAATTGAGAATAATCGAGATATAAGCTTCACCCATCGCAATGTTACCGATCAACCCGGACAGGATGGTGGTCGCGATCAATGTGCTGACGCGCTGAATGCGCGCGATGATATGCGTGAGCAGCACTTGCAGAAACCCGGCATGATGCATGATTCCGCCAAGCGCCAACGCCATGATGGATAGCAATAGCGTCCACGCCATACTGAACAATCCACCGCGCCCGAGTAAATCGTCGATATTTTCAATTCCGGTAGTGCCCGGAGAATTGACCCACAATGCATTGAGCACATCAACACCATCCTTGCCTTGATAAGCGATGGCAATCAGCATGGCCAGCACAATGCTGCACGACATACTCACTTCGGCGGCATAGCGCTTGATACTCAAACCGAACATCAGCAGCAACGGCAGCAGTGTCACCCAGCCGTTTAATTGATAAGCGCTTGCCAAAGCGGTACGGATTTCATCGATATGCGCTCGCGGCAAGGCATTATCACTGTAGTGCTCTCCGATCATAATGAAGATCACCAGGACAATCAGTAACGTCGGTGTCGTTGTGTAGAGCATGGAACCGATATGCCGGTACAAACTCGTTCCGGCGCTCATGGCCGCCAGATTAGTGGTATCCGAGATAGGCGATAATTTATCGCCGAATGTGGCGCCGGAAATGATCATACCGGCCACGAGCGGCAGCGGAATGCTCATCGCTTCACCGATACCGATCAACACCACGCCAATGGTTCCAACCGTACCCCAGGAAGTGCCGGTAGCAACCGACATGAAACTGCATAAGACCAACCCTGCCGCCAAGAATGTGCCCGGACTCAACAAATCCAATCCGTAATACAGCAGGCTTGCGATGGTGCCGCTCTGCATGAAGCTGGCAATGACCATGCCGATCAGCAGAAAAATATAGATTGCTGGCAGCGCTTTGATGATGCCATCATCCATCATGCGCCGGATATCGAGAAAGGAATAACCCAGCCAGCGCGCTTGCAGAAACACCCAGATCAACGCCAAAAAAATAACGGCATGAATGCTGATTGCAAATACGAACATGCCGAGCGAAATCAACAGAAACACACCGGCAAAGCAAACCAGCGCGTGCAATAAGGTCGGCAGCCGTTGCGCCGTCAGTAATTCCTCAATGGGTAACTGGGTTTCTGTCATTGCCAGCCTATTTTCCTTCTTCATGCGCGAATAATGCAATCAACTCACCATAGCCTTCCGCTTGCAAATCTTCTTTTCTTACAAACCTTAACGCGGCAGAGTTGATGCAATAACGCAGGCCGGTTGGCAGCGGGCCGTCGTTGAACACGTGCCCCAGATGACTATCCGCATAACGGCTGCGGGCTTCCGTGCACGGCATCCACAACGCATAATCGCTCTTAAGCCGGATATACTGCTCGTTTATCGGCCGGTAAAAACTGGGCCAGCCGGTACCCGAATCAAATTTATGGATTGACGCAAACAGCGGTTCACCCGATACAATGTCAACATAAATCCCGGCGGCTTTGTGATCCCAGTATTCATTCTGGAATGGCGGTTCGGTGCCGGCATTTTGCGTCACTTGATACTGCAACGGTGACAAATCGGCTTTCAACAATTCAGGATCTTTAGCAAAATTTTCATAGTGATTCGCCATCACGGATCTTCCTTTTCAATAACTATAATTGACTATTCATCATGAAATTCACAGGGACGGTAACGCATTTATCGCAAAAAGGCTTGGGTGTTGTCAAAAACGCCCAGAACAACATCTCTTATTTCGTTTATGGCACTTGGCCAGGAGATAGCGGTAAGTTTGAAACTATCGACAAACCGCTGAATAATAAAAAATTTGCCTATGCCAAATTGATACAGCTCACGCAACCTTCCGCACAAAGACAAATACCCGCATGCCCTTTTGTCAATTTGGAAGCAAATGCCTGTACCGGTTGCTCCTGGATGATCGCTAATTATACAAGCCAGCTCGAGCAAAAACGAAATCGCTTCCTTTATGCCATGCAGCGAGCCGGTTTTGATCCGTCTCAATTGAATGTCAATGCTATTCAGCCAGCACCGCAAATATATGGCTACCGCAACCGTTGCCAAATTAAAACAGACGGAATAAAGCTCGGTTTCGTATCCGAGAACTCGCAACAAATTGCACCGGTGAATGATTGTCTGGTACTCAATGAACAGTGCCGGAGCTTGCTGCAAACGGCGATTCAGCAGTTACCCAATAAAACCTGGCAGGAAAACTCCGGAGATAATTGGCTGTTTATTGAACTGGATGACGACATGCAACCGGAGGAAATCCGTACAAACAAGAAACGCCCGTTCAAACAGGGCAACACGCAGCAAAATCAATGGATGCAACAGTGGTTACGGAATACACTCGCTCGCAACCCCCAGGTAGGAAAAGTGGTGGAATTATTTTGCGGTTCAGGGAATTTCACGCAAATCATTGCGAAATCGAACTGTACTGCACTTATCGCTTACGAATCCGATCCGGATGCCATTCAATTATTGAAAAGCAAAGCTCTGCCCAAAGTAACTCCACACGTCGCGGATCTTTTCAGTCCATCGATTTGGAGAAACATGCAAAAAACGGTATGTGATGCAACAACGTTGGTTTTAGACCCGCCACGCGCCGGACTGAAAAAGCATCAGGGCTTTTTTTCCTGCTTCGCTGCGTTAAAAACGATTATCTATATCTCCTGTAACCCGGAAACATTCGCGCGTGATGCTTGGTTCTTTCAACAAAACAACTGGCAAATATACGAGATTCAATTGATTGATTTGTTTCCGCATACCCCGCATATTGAAATATTGGCGGAATTTCGAAAGATTTGAGTACCCGGCCGGGTTTATGAATTGAAAGTAAACCGAAGAGCAATAAAAAAGGAGTCAATACTGACGGATTGTTAGCATTGACTCCTAGTAAAGCTAATAAGGATTTAAGTTGTAACTTTTACTGAAGAAAAACACGCTTTATTTTTTGACACAATATACAACATTGCAACAGCATCATAACTCAGCAAAAGAACTGCTTCGTTTTCATCACTTCAAGCCCGTCCCGCTTACAACAGTGCGAGTGTTAATTCCGGGAGAAAGTATCAAATAAAATCACGCTACCCAATGGAATCATACCGGGCACTGCAAAGCAGATTTTTATTGCTGCTACAAAACAAATTGGCTCATTTTCATAAAGCCTCTTATAAAGGAGTTAGCAAAATCTGCCAGACATATTCCAATCCTTCCAGAAGAATCTAAAAACTGACAAACTTCACACAAATTTTACAACATTCTCACAAAATATTCACAATCTTTTACCGCTTACCGAAACATTGGTGGAATTTAGAAAAATTTCGCGGTGAAAAATAGGCCATACGCCGAATATCTGACTATTATTAAGAAAAGTAGTGTTAGAATCCTAACGCTTAGTTTACTCATTCAACTCACAAATTGATTAAAAACTAAGCACTGTTTGCCTTTTACTTGAATCACTTTGAATATAGCAAGTTTGGAATTGAAACAATGATCAACTGACCAATTACGACAAAGGATATTTAAAATGTTTGAAAGTTTAAGAAATTTATTAAAACATTTTACAGGCAGTAAAACAGAAACCCTCGACACTCATCATCAAGAAACAAATACGGCTACTATGCAACCTGTCACCGAAAGCTTTAGCAATCAATACATCACCCTGAGTAAATTCAATCTAGGTTTAGGCTCCATCGGACCGGACAATCGCAACGATGTTGACCCTAAAACAGTCAACGAAATGTATCACGCGATCGCGGCCGGACAATTCAATATACCGGTCAGCGGCGCAGTACCGGAAATTTGTGTTGATGGCCGTACCAATAAAGATGGCACACGCTTTAGCGCGCCCAGTGCAGCCGGTGGCACATTAAGCATCGTCTACGGCGCCGATCTTGGCGGTGAATCGCCTCGCGCTGACATCACTGAAATACAGTTCACTACACAAACCATCAACGCGCTCAAAGGAAAAGGACATTCAACCGGCGTGCATGGTGATGATCACAGCAGTTGCGGTTGTGGCGCCTGTGCTAAAGCACCGTCGATCTATCAGCACATTTCCGAGCGTATTAACGATATTGCATCCCTGGTTGGTCAGTTGGGCATCAACTTAACCGAAGGGGAAAAAAACGCCATCGTTCAACAAGCGCAAAGCCGCTTAAATCAAGCGGGATTCTTTGCCGAAAACAGAGCTGATGTAGTGCAAGCCGCGCAGAATACTGGCGCGCTTTATGAAGAGCTGGTCGGCAAACACAATGAATTGGGCATTGCCTTGAATACCAAACCGGGCACCACCGTTGACCGTTCTGCAATCCGAGCCAAATATGGCCTGCAATACGATATGTTTGTTGTGGATGCCTGGGCATTCGGCAACGCGGCAAAAGATATCAACGCAACGAGTAATGAAGAAGTCACGCAACGCATCGCTAAAGCGATAACGCTGCAAAATGTCGCTACTGCATCGATACTGGGACACGGCTCTTTACGCATTATTCCTATCGCTTAATCATAAGCTGCGGGCGCAATCTATTTTCCGGCTTTTTCTCCGATTGCGCCTGATTCTAAATGGCTGCAGGTTGATCATGAATTGATCATGACATTCTTACAGTTTCATTTTTCACTGAACTGGGTTACTTGCAGGATTCACACCGATCGTTACCCAGTGATTGTGCTGCGCCACGTTCATGATCTTAGAACCGAAGCGATTATCAAAAAATATTTGGAACGATTTGCCGACAAAGGCGGCGCAAATTAGCGAATTTTCATTCGCATTGCGAATGCTCCGGCAGTTTGAGAATGGCTTCCGCGTTGCTGCTTGAAAAAACCTTACTGGCTGCTTGTTGCCACGGCAGCCACATGAAGTTTAAATGTTCTCTGGCGGCAATCCGGACGGGCACGATGCCGGGTAAGCGTAACCCAAACACATGCTCGGTATTGAACCGGACATCCGGTCCATAGCGCCAGCGCCACTCTTCGTAAATTTCATAGCGATTTTCAGTTTGCCAATCAGTCAGCGTATAATCGGCAACGTTCAAACCGGTTTCTTCAAACACTTCCCGTGCTGCTGTCTGTGTCAGTGTTTCACCAGAGTCCTGGCTTCCGGTTACCGATTGCCAGTAGCCGGGGTGATCGGTGCGCTCCAGCAATAAAACCTGCAAATCGGCGGTATGAATCACCACCAACACAGAAACCGGTATTTTGTACATCAACCAACACCCGGTTGCCCGTTAACTGGGCTTGGTTTCAACCTGCCGCAGACGGATGTTCAATTCCCGTAATTGTTTTTCATCCACGGTGCTGGGTGCATGCGTTAACAAGCACTGCGCACGCTGCGTTTTAGGGAACGCGATCACGTCCCTAATCGATTCCGAACCGGTCATCATCGTCAAAATGCGATCCAGGCCAAATGCAATCCCGCCGTGCGGCGGCGCGCCGTATTGCAGCGCTTCCAGCAAGAAACCGAATTTCTCCTGCGCTTCCTGCTCGGAAATATTAAGTGCGCGGAACACCTTCGATTGCACTTCCTGGCGATGTATCCGCACCGATCCGCCGCCGATTTCTGAGCCATTCAACACCATATCGTACGCTTTGGAAAGCGCCTTGCCCGGATCGGTTTCGAGTAAATCCTCGTGCCCGTCAGCCGGGGACGTAAACGGATGGTGCAATGCTTGCCAGCGATTTTCTTCCTCATCCCGTTCGAACATCGGAAAATCGACGACCCATAGCGGTTTCCAGCCGGATTCGGCGTGTCCGTGTTGATGTCCGATCTTGATGCGCAGCGCACCCAGCGATTCGTTGACGACTTTGGTTTTGTCCGCACCGAAGAAAATCAAATCGCCATTCTGTGCCCGGGTGCGCGCCAGAATGATTTTAATCGTTTCTTCCGGTAAGAATTTCAAAATCGGCGATTGCAATCCTTCAACGCCGCCGGCCAGATTATTGACTTTGATGTATGCCAGACCTTTGGCGCCATAAATTGCGACAAAATTGGTGTAATCGTCGATTTCCTTGCGCGACAATTCCCCGCCCCTGGGCACGCATAGCGCCGCAACACGGCCATCGGGTTTTTCCGCGGCTTCACGGAATACCTTGAACGGCACATCTTTCATGATGTCGGTTAATTCGGTAAATTCCAGCGGAACACGCAAATCCGGCTTGTCCGAACCGTATTTGTGCATGGCATCGGCATAAGTCAGACGCGGGAAAGGATCGGGTAAGTCCACATTGCTGACGGTTCTGAATAAACCGCGAATCATCCCTTCCATCAGCGACATGATTTCATCCGCCGACAGAAACGAGGTTTCAATATCGATTTGCGTGAATTCGGGTTGCCGGTCGGCGCGCAGATCTTCATCGCGGAAACAGCGCGTGATCTGATAATACCGGTCGAATCCGGATACCATCAGAAGCTGCTTGAATAATTGCGGCGACTGCGGCAAAGCAAAAAAGTGACCGGCATTCACCCGTGACGGCACCAGATAATCCCGTGCGCCTTCCGGTGTGGATTTGGTCAGCATCGGCGTTTCGATATCAAGAAATCCATGCTGATCCAGAAACACGCGCACCGCCATCGCCACTTTATGCCGTAAGCGCAGATTCGATTGCATCGCCGGACGGCGTAAATCGAGATAACGATGTTCCAGCCGCACCGCTTCACTGATATTGTCATCGTCCATCAGAAACGGCGGCGTCAGTGACGGATTCAATACTTCAATGGAGGCCACCAGAATCTCAATTTCACCGCTGACCAACGCGGTATTGATCGTTCCTTCGGGGCGTTTTCTCACTTTACCGGTAATTTTCAGCACATATTCATTGCGAATTTTTTCCGCAACCTGAAATGTTTCCACGTTATCCGGATCGCATACGATCTGTACCAACCCTTCACGATCGCGCAAATCAATGAAGATCACACCACCGTGATCCCTGCGCCGGTGCACCCAGCCAAAAAGAGTTACAGTTTGACCAAGATATCCGGTGTTAATGGCGCCACAGTAGTTTGTACGCATAATTCTATTCAGTAGTCAGAATGGTGAGATGAGTGATTTTTAGGTATTACCGGCAGTAGCCAAGTACATACATCGCATTGTATTCAGATATTGCGGATCCGTTAATCAGCAGCTGCCGTAGAAGCGGAATTGCTTTCGGCCGTTGCCGGTGAATCCGCAGCGGCAGATGCCGCAGGTTGTGTATTGTCTTTTGCGCTGGCTTTGGATTCCGTTTTCTGTGTTTTATTATTCTTAAAGTCAGTGACATACCAGCCGCTTCCTTTTAACTGAAATCCAGCCGCGGAAATACGTTTCACATAATTGCTGCTGCCGCAGACAGGACAAACCGCAATGGGTGCATCGTTAATTTTTTGCAAATGTTCTTTCTCGGCACCGCATGAATTGCATAGATATTCATAAATAGGCATAGCAACCTCCAACAATCCAATATTGAGAAACCGGTTATTATACCTTAACCGTTCCTGTTGGATAGGCATCCCTGCTGTCCCTAGCTCCATACCGCTAAATATACTGTAGAGTCGAAACCATTGCTCAGGCTGATTCTACAATGATGACTTTATCTATTTGACAAAACAAGAGAATTCAATCTATATTCACTACAGCTTTAGGACACTTCCAGTTTCAACCCTACCCAAGGAGACTATTTATGATCCGCTCTATCATTTCCGTTGCCTGCTGCTTAACTATTTTGAGTTATTCCACGATTGCCGCCAGTTCGCTCGTATCCAGCACTTTCGATAGCGATACCGATGGCTGGAGCGGACTCACAACGGACGGTTCTTCTGCCTGGCCGGTCATTACCAGCGGTTTAACGCCCACGCATAGCGCGGATGGCGTACCCGGCGGTTCCATTACGCTCGCCGATCCTGATTCGCAATGGACTTATTTTAGCGCTCCCGGTAAATTCCTCGGCGATCAAAGCGCTGCTTTTGGCGGCAGCCTTCAATTCGATAGCCGGTATGTGGTTGCGGGCACGAGTTACGCCAATGAAGCCGAAATTGTCTTAAAAGGCGCCGGACTGACGCTGGTTTATGAAGCCACCAACAGCTTGCCAGCCGCTTGGACGCATTTCGATGCCGCGCTCGTGGCCGGTACTTGGCGGGTTGCCGATACTTTTTCCGGAGCTTTTGCCACCGATGCGCAATTGCTCGCTGTTCTATCCAGCCTGAATGCGCTTTGGATCAATGCGGAGCACTTTACACCGGTGATGGAAGTCATTGCGCTGGACAATGTCAGTCTCCTATCACCGGTACCCGAGCCCGAAATCTACAGCATGTTGCTCACCGGATTCGGGTTACTTGGTTTTATGGCATACCGCAGAAAAACACTGCAAGCAGAGTAATTACAACACGTAGCGCGCCAAATCTTCGCTTTGCGACAAGTCTTTAAGGCGCTGATCAACATACGCTGCATCAATCGCGATCGTTTTTCCGCTGTGTTTTGGTGCATCGTATGAGATATCTTCCAGTAGTTTCTCCATCACCGTATGCAACCGTCTGGCGCCGATGTTTTCCGTTTTGCTATTCACGGAAAAGGCAATTTCAGCCAAGCGTTTGATTGCATCATCGCCGAACTGCAATTTAACGCCTTCTGTGGCCAGCAGCGCTTCGTATTGACGGGTTAGACAGGCATCGGTATTGGTGAGTATCTGCTCAAAATCACTGACGCTCAGACTGGTCAACTCAACGCGAATCGGGAAACGCCCTTGCAACTCCGGGATCAAATCGGAAGGTTTGGACATATGAAATGCGCCGCTGGCCACAAACAGGATATGGTCGGTTTTGATCATGCCGTATTTGGTCGAAACGGTTGTGCCCTCAACCAGAGGCAGTAAATCGCGCTGCACTCCCTGACGGGAAACATCGCCGCCGGTATGCCCTGCCCGACTGGCAATTTTGTCTATTTCATCGAGAAATACAATGCCGTTCTGTTCCACATTCTGGATCGCCGTCAGCTTCAATTCTTCGTCGTTCACCATTTTCGCCGCTTCTTCTTCGAGAAGAATCTTCCTCGCTTCACGGATTGTCAGCTTCCGGGTTTTCTTGCGTTCTCCGGTCATATTCTGGAACATACCTTGAATTTGCGAGGTCAAGTCTTCCATTCCCGGCGGCGCGAAGATTTCCATGTTGGCGCGCGGCGCAGCGACTTCGATTTCGATCTCTTTATCGTCCAGCTCACCTTCGCGCAATTTCTTGCGGAATTTCTGCCGTGTCGTGCTATCCCGGTCTTCGGTAATCGTGTGGTGCACATCAAAATCCCTGGCAACCGGCAATAAGGCATCAAGAATGCGGTCTTCCGCCCGGTCTTCAGCCAGCGGCTGCTTTTTGCGGGTTTCATTTTCGCGCGATTCCTTAACGGCGGTTTCCGCCAGATCGCGGATGATCGAATCGACATCGCGTCCGACATAGCCGACTTCGGTGAATTTGGTCGCTTCAATTTTGATGAAAGGCGCGTTTGCGAGCTTTGCCAGACGCCGCGCAATCTCGGTTTTACCGACCCCGGTCGGACCGATCATGAGAATATTTTTCGGCGTGATTTCCTGCCGCAGCGGATCGGCAACCTGCTGCCTGCGCCAGCGGTTTCTCAAGGCAATGGCCACGGCACGCTTAGCTGCATCCTGGCCGATAATATGTTTGTCCAGTTCATGAACAATTTCCTGCGGGGTCATTTGCGACATGATTTTAAATTCTGTGATAGGTGTGATGTAAATAGAGTATTCAAATACCGTTCAGGTGCGGATTCTTACAACGGTATTGCG
>MSXT01000067.1 GCA_002083595.1 Proteobacteria bacterium ST_bin16
CATCACTGTCAAGGGGACTGTAAGCACGACAGTAGCGCAGTGTCCAGGTCTTTTTAATATATTTTTTACGCTATAAAATAAAAAAGTAAATTAACTATTCACTTAGCCATTTTAGCTATTTAGCATTTTGATGGCAGCAGATAATCGGCTTTTATAACGCGCAGCCTTATTTTTATGAATGATGCCTTTACCGGCAATTGAATCAACAGTTCCCAAGGAGCTATTAAAAGCATTTTGGGCTAACTCCTTATTTCCCGTTCCAATTGCCTTTCTAACTGATTTTATCGCAGTACGTAATTTAGACCGCAAACTGACATTGTATTCTCTGCGTTTGACCGCTTGCCTCGCACGCTTTCTTGCTTGTGCACTGTTAGCCATAAAAATCCACAGCTCCTTCAAAGAAAAAGGGTTAGATACTACTTTCTTTTTTTCTATATTGCAACCATAACTGCCTAAAACCTGAAGTAAATCTACAAAATCTCAAACATTTTAATGACTACCGCTCATCATGATAATTTTTAAAACTACAATTATAAAATCGATGATAGATTCCTACTGATTCTGTTTTATAGAGCGTGGAGGTTTACAATAAAACCGCGATGGATATTCCGGATTGCGCTGTTTATTCCGAATAACGTCACCGCCTTCATTGACACAAACCATTACCGATTTGTCTAGATTGGGAAAATATTCATTAGATCCTGGTTGAGCCGAGGTTGGCGGTACCTTTTCTCTGATTCTGGCGCAAAGAGCTGGCTCATTTGGTTTCGGCCGGTCATTTTCCATCGCTGGCAATGGACAAAGATTGCAAGGATCTCCAGGACATAAACAGCCTTCGCAATTGGCAAGTATAGGTGTCGCATAGGCAATTAGCCCTATACCAAGCAATAAACTCGCACTGATTTTAAATACTGATAAAAACATTCTTACACCTTTCATCATATTCTTTTACCTGAAAAATTTTATCTCAACTTTGTTTTTACATCTTTTAATAATACTTTGATAATCGATAGCAATCAGCAAAAGCATCTGCTTTTTGTTATACTAATTTTACCTCAACTTAGATTGAGCTAAGAGTAACGCAGAAAACTTTGAGTCCATAAATCATGATAATGAATCTCAATTTAAAACTATTAAAATCCACTTTATGCATACTGAGTGTTCTGGTCGCCTCGTTTGCTCATGCCGAAACCATTGAGCTTCTACAAAAAAATGCCAGTGCGGCATATGAAAAAATGATGGAATCCAAGCAAGCTGCTGAATCTTTGATGAAAGACGTTACTTTCGCTGAGAAAAAACTAGCCACAGCTAAGCAAAAAATGATTGAAGCCGAACGCGAAGCCGAAACGGCCAGAAGGAAATCGGAGCAAGCTAGAGTTGCAATGGAACAGGCAACTAGCCGGTGGAAACAAGCATCCGATACGCTAGCAAATGAATGGGGCAAATCGGAAGTCAAATAGTCAAAGTTGATTCTCTGATGAAGAGTGTCATTTTGACATGTGGAATACCAGCTTCCATGAATTCTTCCCCCACAATTTGGAATCCAAATTTTTTATAGAATGGTATAGCGCTCGTTTGAGCATGCAACTGCGCTTCAAACTGATGTCGTTTTATTAATACTTGTAATAATTTTGTCAGCAACGCACTGCCCAAACCTTGTCCACGCCATTCTTTTAATACCGCCATACGGCCGATATGACCATCCGGTAATAATCGCGCTGTGCCCACCGGCTGTCCGGCGTTATTTACAGCAAGCACATGCACGCTGACTGCATCAAACTGGTCCCACTCTAATTCTTCCGGAACCTGCTGTTCGCGAATAAACACTGCTGTTCGTACTGCGCGCAGAGCAGTCGCAGCTTCTTCCCAACTTACGATTTGTACAGCATCAGCATGGCTCACGATTAACTTCTAGTAAGCGGCATTATTTGAATGGATGACGCAGCAGAATCGTTTCTTCTCTGTCCGGTCCGGTAGAAATCATATCGATCGGTATTTCACAAACCTCTTCAAGACGCTTTAGATAGTTTTGCGCCGCTTTAGGTAATTGCGTGAATTCCTTAATTCCAGCTGTATTTTCTGACCAACCCGGTATTTCCTCGTAGATTGGCTCACAGTTATCCAGGTCGTCAGCACCAACGGGCAGAATAGTGCTGCAACTGCCATTACTCAATTTATAACCAACACCAAGATTCAAACTTTCCACACCGTCCAATACATCCAGTTTAGTAATACATAGTCCAGTCACGCCATTGATTTGTATCGAACGCTTCAGCGCGACCGCATCAAACCAGCCACAGCGGCGTGGCCGTCCTGTAGTTGATCCAAATTCATGACCACGCTTTGCGAGATGCTTGCCAACTTCGTCATCCAGTTCTGTAGGAAATGGTCCTGATCCAACCCGTGTAGTATAAGCTTTGGTAATTCCCAAAACATAGTGCAGCATCTGCGGCCCCACCCCACTCCCGGGAGCTGCGGCGCCAGCCACACAATTGCTGGATGTGACAAAAGGATATGTGCCATGATCAACATCAAGTAACGCACCTTGTGCACCTTCAAACAACAGATTATTTCCTGCTTTATTCGCCTCAAATAACAGTCGCGGAACATCAGCTACCATTGGTTTGATTCTCTCGGCTTGGGCCAATGCATCATCCATTGTTTTTTGAAAATCTATAATCGGTGCTTGAAAATAATTTTTCAACACGAAATTATGATAATCCAACATCTCACCCAACTTGGCAGCAAAGCGGTCGCGGTGAAAAAGGTCCTGCAAGCGAATAGCCCGCCGTGCGACTTTATCTTCATAAGCCGGTCCAATGCCACGTCCCGTAGTACCTATTTTTCCGACACCCCTGGCCGTCTCGCGCGCGTTATCCAGAGCAATATGACAAGGTAAAATTAACGGGCAAGCTTCACTAATTCGCAACCGGTTGCTGACATCAACTCCACTTTGCTCCAACATATCAATTTCACTGAGTAGCGCCTCCGGCGAAATCACGACGCCATTGCCGATATAACAAACCACCGTATCACGCAGAATACCGGAGGGTATCAGATGCAATACGGTTTTCTTGTTGCCGATGACCAATGTGTGACCTGCATTATGTCCGCCTTGAAAACGCACCACGCCTTGCGCATGATCCGTGAGCCAGTCGACGATCTTGCCTTTTCCTTCATCGCCCCATTGCGTACCAATGACGACAACATTCTTAGTCATATTACTAATCTCTAAAAAATTCTGTTTCCAGATGATTAAATTTCTTTAACGATCCATTGCCCGTCATGCAATATTAATTGCCTGTCGCAATCGAGAGATTTGCCTATTTGTCCCGGCAATTCCACCACAACGATCTGCCCTTCCTTGCGCAATTGCTTGATTTTTCTTTCCAACTCAGTGTTTTTTTCCTGATAAGGAGCGCTAATTGCCTTTGGATACGATTGTGGCTTCATCAATCTGGACAATTCTCTTAAATCCATACTAAAACCTGTGGCCGGGCGGGCCCGCCCGAATGCTTTGCCTATTTCATCATAACGTCCACCTAAAGCGATCGCATTGGAGCAACCGCTTGTATAGGCGGCAAAAACCATTCCGGTATGGTAATGATATCCGCGTAGATCGGCTAAATCGAATGCGATCTCATCGACAATCGGTTTTATCTCCTCGTTAGCAATGCTCAATTCATTCAAGGCCGATCTGATTTCCGGATAATCAGGCAATCGATTGGCAGCATCAGCCAATACTTTGTGATCGCCATAAAGCTCAGGCAACAGCAATAATGCTTCGCGCGTTTGCTTTTGCAAATTCACACATAGTTCCTGCAAAGTCGATACATCTTTCGCTTGCAGCACCGCGTAAAGCTCAGTCTCAAGCTCGTACGAAATACCCGCGCCTTTAATCAGGCCACGAAAAACTGCAACATGACCAAGATCCAGATGGATTGCATTCACACCGGAGACAGCCAAGCACTGCAACATAAGCCGTTGAACTTCCAAGTCACTCTCCAGACCGGAATGACCATAAAGCTCTGCACCTACTTGTAAAGGTTCGCGCGTTTTAGTCACGCCTGCGGGTACGGTATGCAATACGCTATTGGCGTAACACAAACGTGTAACACCCTCAAAATTCAATAAGTGCGCGTCAATTCTTGCCACTTGCGGTGTCATATCAGCACGCAGTCCCATCATGCGGCCACTCAACTGATCAATCACCTTAAACATGTGCAAATCCATGTCACTGCCACTGCCGGTCAGCAACGATTCCACATACTCCAATAAAGGCGGCACCACTTGTTGATAGCCATGCACCATCAGCAGATCTATAACCTGGCGGCGCATACCTTCAATATGTATTGCTTCCGCAGGCAATATATCTTCAACAAACTCTGGAAGTAACCAATTGCGCATATTTACGATTGAAAGCCGTCAACAAAAAGAAAAAAACATCAACTGAAAATAAGAAGCACCATTAATCCGACTAACATCGAAGTCAAACCTACAAACCGGATCTGATTATCGTTAATCTCCGTTAGTTTTCTAAATGCTTCCCGCCATGTCTGCGGCGATAGAAAGGGTAACATTCCTTCTAAAATCAACATCAATGCAACTGCATTAAGAAAAGTTTCCCACATATTCAAAACAAACTCCGGTTTTATCGTGCCAGCCTGATTTCTCTACAGGAAGCAGAAAAATTAAGAGGTTCTGATGTAATCGCATATACAAGAACCATTACGATTTCCAGAACCTCTTTCTCAGTAATTACATAATCGAGTTACATAAAACCACCTAGGTATGCAATGCAGAAATTGCGTTTACACTTTCATCCATACCGCTGCTCCTCGTTACTTATTTGCTGACTGCCGGATTTCTCAGATACTTGAAAAAATCGGAGGTAGGCTCCAACACCAGCATGTCGCCCTTGTTTTTAAATGATTGCTTATAAGCATCGACGCTACGCCAGAAAGCATAAAATTCCGGATCTTTCTGAAATGCGGTGGCATAAGTCGCTGCCGCTTGACTATCACCATCACCCATCGTTTTTTGCGCTTCCCGGTACGCTTCAGCTAAGATGACTTCACGCTGTCTGTCGGCATCCGCGCGAATCTTCTCTGATTCAGCCGCACCGGTAGAACGTAATTCATTAGCAACTCTTTTACGTTCCGCTTCCATACGTCTAAATACCGACTCGCTGACCTCCTGCGGAAGATCGACACGCTTCAAGCGCACATCAACCACTTCCACACCGATAGAGCGCGCATCGCTATCCGCTTTCTGGCGCATAATCTCCATAATGACATCACGCTCGCCCGAAACCACATCGTGAACTGTGCGATTACCAAATTCATCGCGCAAGCTCGCATTGATAGTTTGCGCCAAACGTGTCTGTGCCAGTGCTTCATCGCCACGCACGCTGATGTAATATTGTTTTACATCAACAATACGCCACTTCACAAACAAATCCACCAAAACGTTCTTTTTCTCTGAAGTAATAAAACGCTCTGGTTCTTCGGTATTCATTGTCAGAATACGTTTCTCAAAATAACGCACATTATGGGCGATTGGAATTTTGAAATATAAACCAGGTTCGGTTTTAACATCGATAACTTCACCCAGCTGGAACAAAATGGCTTGCTGCCGCTCATCCACAACATAAATAGCTGAGCTACCCAGGAAAAAAATCGCAATAACAATGCCTGAAAATACTGATGTAAAACTTTTCATCTATCTTGCCTCCCGTTCGCGACTGCGAAAAGATTCTCGAGCCCGCACACTGCTACCCTCAGATGTCGCTTCCTGCATCATAGGCTGCACGGCTACAGGTGAAACCGATGATGGCGCTCCGCTCATATTAATCAACTTATCCAATGGCAAGTACAAAAGATTGTTACCGCTTTTCTGGTCAACAATAACCTTGCTGGTGTTAGAAAGCACTTGCTGCATCATGTCCAAATATAAACGTTCACGCGTAACTTTCGGCGCTTTACTATATTCAGCAAGGATTTGTTCAAAACGGCTGGCATCACCCTCCGCACTGACAATCACGCGTTGTTTATAACCCTCTGACTCCTGAATCAACCGAGCCGCATTACCCACCGCTCTTGGAATCACGTCATTGGCATAAGCCTGGCCTTCGTTCTTTTGCCGCTCTCTGTCTTGACCGGCTTTCACCGCATCGTCAAAGGCTGCTTGAACTTGCTCAGGTGGTTGCGCATTTTGCATCGTCACTCTGCTGATCGAAATACCAATCTCATAACGATCCAAAATCTTCTGCATTAATTGCGTTGCATTAGCTGCAACTTGTTCACGGCCTTCGTAAAGAACATAGTCCATTTTACTTTTACCGATTACTTGACGGATTGCCGTTTCTGCCGCTTGCAAAACAGCTTCGTCAGGATTCCTATTCTTAAATAGGAAATTTTCCGGGTTATTCAATATGAATTGCACCGCAAATTGAATATCGATGATGTTTTCATCATCGGTTAACATCAATGACTCCCGCAGTACTTTACTGCGTACATTGTTACGATAACCAATTTCAACCGTGCGAACTTGACTGACGTTCACTAATTCCACTTTTTCAACCGGATAAGGTATATGCCACCGCAAACCTGCCGGTGCGGTATCAACATACTGGCCGAAACGCAATACAACGCCTCTATGCCCTTCATCCACGATATAAAATCCGCTTGCTAACCAGACTACCGCAAGCAAACCAAGAATCATTGCAATGCTACTGCCACTTTGCGGCTTGGGGCTTGGAGTGTTAGAACCAGAGCCGTCATCGCCTCCGCCGCCTTTTTTTTGCCCGAAAATATTATTGATCTTTTTGTTGACATTACGCAGTACGTCATCCAGATCCGGCGGTCCAGAATCACCTTTGTTTTTTCCCCATTGTGGATCATTTAATCCCATAATAATTCCTGTTTTGTTCGTTCAAAAAAGTTCTTGTACCGTAGCACAATCTCCAGTTATTTTCGGAATATCTGTAGGTTCTTCATATAATTTCTTAGAGTTTTCTACTGCTGCTTCTGTCAATGCCTGCCTTACAAGTGCTATTCCGTCACCAGTTTTTGCACTTAAACGAATGCGCGATATTCTATCATATTCATCACGCGTGCAACCTTTACTAGCTTCTGCTAAGTCAGTCAGATCAATCTTGTTAAAGATTAAAATTTGCGGAATCGTATCGGCGCCAATTTCTTTCAAAATCTTATTCACTTCTTCAATTTGCTCATCCCGGTTAGGACTGCTGGCATCAATGACATGCAGCAAGATATCAGCTTGCACAGTTTCTTCGAGTGTGGCACGAAAAGCTGCTACCAAGGTGTGCGGTAGTTCTCGAATGAATCCTACCGTATCTGAAATGACTACCGGCCCTCCTCCAGCAAGAAATAATTTTCGTGTCGTTGTGTCTAATGTGGCAAATAATTGATCGGCGGCATACGTTTGTGCGCGGGTCAACTTATTAAATAAAGTAGACTTCCCTGCATTGGTATAACCAACAATAGATACCGACAATACATTGGTACGCTGTCTTGATCGCCTCTGCACAGTACGTTGGCGCTGTAAAGTTGCGAGTTTCTCTTTGAGCAATTTAACACGCTTCCGGATCAAGCGGCGATCTGTTTCCAATTGCGTTTCACCCGGACCACGCAAACCGATCCCTCCCTTCTGCCTTTCCAGATGAGTCCATCCGCGCACAAGACGGGTCACCAGATGTTCTAGCTGCGCAAGCTCTACTTGCAACTTCCCTTCATGACTTTTAGCACGCTGAGCAAATATATCCAAAATCAGACTGGTACGATCAATGACGTTACAATTTAACCGCAATGCTAAATTGCGCTGCTGTGCCGGAGACAAATCATGATTAAATACAACGAGTGTAGCGTTATTTGACGAGCTCAGCCGTGCAATTTCATCGACTTTACCACTACCAATATAAGTTGTCGGGTCAGGCCGGGAACGCTTCCCTTCCAGAATCGCCACAACTTGAAGTCCTGCACTAATAGCTAGTTGCTGCAATTCCTGCAAGCTATCAGCATGAGTGCTACTGCCAAAATCAATACCCACCAGTATCGCTGCAACGGCAGCATTCGCTCTATCCATACCTGATTCAAGCATCAGGCATCACGTGTGTCCAATGTTTCTATGGGAATAGTAACGGCTCTTGCAGGCACTACCGTAGAAATCGCATGTTTGTATACCATTTGCGTAACCGAGTTTTTCAACAACACAACATATTGATCGAATGAATCAATCTGCCCTTGTAATTTAATACCATTCACTAGATATATCGATACCGGAATATGCTCTTTCCGTAATATATTCAAAAACGGATCTTGCAGTAACTGTCCCTTGTTACCCATGGGTAACTCCCTATTCTAATTATTGGTTATCGGAATAGTGACTCTACTTTATTTTTTAATGTAAATCTATACCTGATTGCACTAATACAGTAGAGCCATCATATTAATCTAAATCAACTACTGCCCGTAGCATCACTTATCTGATTTGGCGGTTCACAGGCATTCAGATTGTGTGTTGACAACCTGAATGTCTGGATATTGATTCCCCGGTTTTGTTTCAATGTTAAAATTGCTTGTTTTTCAGCAACCCGTTCATTATTAGAACGGGACAGATCTTGGGGTATTATTGTTGGATGGCGGCAAAACCGGTAGTTTGATATCAGGTTGATCACCGGTTAATGTTTTTAAGAAAGCAACGATGCTATCAATTTCTTTCTTATTGAAATCACGGTCCAACTGAATTTTACCCATGGTTTTTACGGCATCTTCCAAAGTCGCTGCCGCGCCATCGTGAAAGTAGGGGTAGGTTAATTCAATATTGCGCAAAGTCGGTACTTTGAAAACATTCAAATCAGTATCTTTTCCAGTAACCGCTTTTCTTCCTTCCGCTTTGCTTGCGGTTTTATACGGATGATGCACGCCGAACTTTTGATAAAGCGCGCCGCCAACTGCCGGGCCGTTATGACAACCAGCACAACCGCTGCTCTTGAATAATTCATAACCTTCTACTTCTTGCGCATTCAATGCTTTTTTGTCACCTTCCAGCCATTTATCGAAACGCGATCCCGGTGTAACCAGCGTTTCTTCGAAAGCGGCGATCGCAGTGGTTACCCGGTCAATATCAACCTGATCGGAACCAAATGCTTTTGCAAAATGAGCACGGTATTGAGGAATGGATTGCAGCACTTCGACAGCCACTTTATGGGTTGAAGCCATTTCACCTGGATTGGCAATCGGACCGCCGGCTTGTTCTTTCAGATCTTTTGCGCGTCCATCCCAGAATTGCGCCAAGTTCATACTGGCATTAAGAACGGTCGGGGCATTAATCGGACCTTGCTGCCATTTATGACCGATTGAGGTGGGAATATTATCCGTTCCGCCCATGCTCAAATTATGGCAAGAGTTACATGAAATAAATCCTGACTTTGACAGACGAGGATCAAAAAACAACATTTTACCCAGTTCAACCACATCAGCATTTGCTACTTTTGCGGCTTTAATGGGCTGAATAGGTTCATTGGCTGAAACATTAATCGAAGTGACAAGAGCGCCAATCGATAACAGCGACGCAACCATTGCACGTATCTTCATCGGTATTCTCCATAAGTAAATAAATAAAAAACGGCTGTGATGGCGCAGCCGAACACGCCTGATGAAACACCCACACATGGGAATTTGTAAAAAGCGGAACGGCTCAACTGCGTTCCTGTTACTTGCAGAGCGACTTTAAAACCCTGCAAAACTCTCAGACGAACTATTCGTTTACTTCCAGTCGATCAGCCAGGATATCTCTCGATCCTTTGGGTAGAATTTTTTGATCATATCCCGCTCCGATACTTTGGTTTGGGCAAGAATCCGTTTTTAACAAGCGCGACAATTCCGTGAGCGCTTGCTTATATACTTTGCGTTTAAATTCAACAACCGAATCCAATTCAATCCAATACTGGTTCCAGCGCCAAGCATCGAATTCAGGGTGTGCGCTCCTGCGCAATGAAACATCACTATCGCGCCCGATCAAACGCAGCAAATACCAAATTTGCTTTTGCCCCTTGTAATTCCCCCGCCACTCTCGCCGGATCCAACGATCCGGAACCTCGTACCGTAACCAATCCCGCGTGCGCCCGACAATCTCTACGTGATTTGGACGCAACCCGATCTCTTCGCTTAATTCCCGATACATGGCCTGTTCGGGACTTTCTCCCGACTTAATGCCGCCTTGAGGAAATTGCCAAGAATTTTGTCTTATACGTTTGCCCCAGAATACCTCATTTTTTGAATTCAGGAGGATAATACCGACATTGGGGCGATATCCATTACGGTCAATCATATGGAATACTCATTTGACCCATCAAATGGGTGGATTTTTTCATACTTTTCTTTAGATTGAAAGTGCCCGAAGAATAAAAATCCTAGCGCTCCAGCATTTTCATCAATCTCAATTAAATTACTTATTCGTCATATAGGGACTAATTCCCACCTAACCAAGTATTTCAAGGTAAAATCCTTACAATTTTATTTTCATAATGGAATCCCTTCATGCGCGTTTCGCAATTTTTTATTTCAACACTTAAAGAAGCTCCTGCCGAAGCGGAGCTCATCAGTCACAAACTCATGCTCCGCGCCGGACTCATCAAGCGCTTGGGGAGCGGATTGTATACTTGGATGCCATTAGGTTTGAGGGTATTACGTAAAATAGAGAATATCGTGCGGGAGGAAATGAACAAAAGCGGCGCCATCGAAGTGCTCATGCCCGCGATACAACCAGCGGAATTATGGCAAGAAACCGGCCGCTGGGATGTTTTCGGACCGCAAATGCTAAAAATCAGGGATCGGCATGAGCATGACTTTTGCTTTGGTCCCACGCACGAAGAAATCATCACCGACATCGCACGTAAAGAAATTAAAAGCTACCGCCAGCTACCACTCAATTTTTATCAAATTCAAACAAAATTCCGCGATGAAATCCGGCCGCGCTTCGGTGTCATGCGCGCGCGCGAATTTGTCATGAAGGATGCTTATTCATTCCATACCGATGAAAATAGTTTGATGCAAACGTATCAACTGATGTATGAAACTTACAGCCGCATTTTCACCCGCCTCGGATTGAAATTCCGTGCCGTTGCAGCCGATACCGGCGCCATCGGAGGTAGTGGTTCTCATGAATTTCATGTGTTAGCAGATTCCGGAGAAGATGCCATCGCGTTCTGCCCAGACTCGAACTATGCTGCCAATATCGAATTAGCTAACGCATTATTTTTTCAGCAAGAACGCGATACACCGAATGGCGATATGCAGAAAGTGGTGACCCCCGGCAAAAAAACCTGCGCCGAAGTTGCCGATTTTTTAAAAATTCCTCTACAAAAAACCGTCAAAACGCTGGCTGTCAGAGCCAATGATGAAATATTCCTTTTGCTGCTGCGGGGTGATCATCAGCTCAACGAATTAAAAGTAAGAAAAATACCCTTTTTATCCGGGTTTCAGATGGCCACTGAAGAGGATATTCTACGCACCACTGGAACAGTGCCCGGATATATCGGCCCTGTCGGTTTGGAGACTCGTGTAATTGCTGATCAAGCGGTCATGAATATGAGTAATTTTGTGTGTGGCGCTAATGCAGAAGGCTTTCATTTAACGCAGGTAAACTTTGCACGCGATCTCAAACTACCCGATCATGTCTTTGATATCCGCAATGTTGTTCCGGGCGATGATTCTCCGGACGGCAAAGGTAAACTGGAAATTTGCCGCGGCATTGAAGTTGGTCATATTTTTCAATTGCGTACAAAATATTCCGAAATCATGAAAGCCAACTATCTCGACGAATCAGGCCAAACTCAAAATATGGAAATGGGTTGCTATGGTATCGGTGTCTCACGCATTGTCGCCGCTGCCATCGAACAAAATCACGATGAACATGGCATTATTTTTCCCGATACCATCGCGCCTTTCCAACTTACGATCGTACCCATCGGTCTGCAGAAAAGCGCTCTCGTCCAGGATACCGTGGAAAAACTCTATCAGCAGTTCACCGATGCACAGATCGAGGTACTCTTGGATGATCGCGATGAGCGCCCCGGTGTCATGTTTGCCGATATGGAATTAATCGGTATCCCGCACCGGATTGTTGTCGGCGAACGAGGACTCAAGCAATCGACCATTGAATATCAAGGACGAACAGATCAAGCTTCACAAGCGGTATCCATTGATGAAATTTTTTCATTCATAACGGCCAAGCTATGCAAAAAATAATCGCCACACTATTCTTCTTACTTCCCCCCAGTTTGGTTCATGCCAATAATTTGCAGTATGAACAGTTGTCTGCCAGTACTCAGACCATCACTTTCCATGAAAAAAGTGATCAAGCGGCTTCGTACGTCGAGTATGCCGCCGTAGCTGACAGCGTAACCTGGTTGATCAGCATGAGCCGCCGATTGGAAAAATATATACCGGACCTAATTGAGCGGGAGGAATTTCTAAGAACGGTTTATTACGAAGCAACGCGGGCTGGATTGGATCCGCAACTGGTGTTAAGCATCATCCAAGTCGAAAGCGGTTTTAAAAAATATGCCGTTTCACATGCCGGTGCACGCGGCTATATGCAAGTCATGCCGTTCTGGACTGGCGTCATCGGTCACCAAGATCACAATCTGTTTCATTTGCGCGTGAATTTGCGCTACGGCTGCACCATTCTACGCCATTATCTGAATAAGGAGAAAGGCGACTATTTCCGTGCATTGGGACGATACAACGGCAGTCTCGGAGAAGCCGCCTACCCGCAATTGGTGTTCAACAAATGGCAGACGGTTTGGCGCTATTCGGCATCCTGACCGGACGGAATAAGCAATTGGTTATATCAGTGTTGTTGATTAACACTTTTTTTGTTTGATTTCGACTCAATAAACTCTTCAATACTCTCGCGCGAAATAATTCCCTGCTGGCGCGCAGCCGGATTTCCCTCCGGATCAAAGAAATAGGTGCTGGGCAATAGTGAAACGTCATCCAGTTGGGAAGCAATTTTCCGGTCACCTAACACAATGGGATAGTTAATGGACATGGACTTCACAAAATCCATCACCACTTTAGGGTCATCCACATCCATCGCAACCCCGATTACTATCACGTCTTTACGTTGTTCATACAGCGCAATCAAATCGGGAATTTCTTTCAAGCAGGGCGGGCACCACGTCGCCCAGAAATTGACCAGCACCCAACGCCCTTTGTAATCCGCAAGCCTATGAATTTTACCGGTTGTGTCTTGGAATTGAAACGCTTGCACCGGGAAACTCAACAGCAAGGCGATTAAACAAAATAATACTGTGACGTTACGTTTCATCATCTTGCGCAGAGTTTCCATTTTATTTATTCATCATCCCAGTCAGCTATACCTGCGGGTGAGCTCGTTCTAGCTTGCTGTGCAGTTTATTCAGCGCACTCAAATAAGCCTTTGCCGAAGCGACAACTATATCCGTATCGGAGCCATGCCCGCTTACAATACGGTCGGATTTCTGCAACCGCACAGTCACTTCGCCTTGTGCATCGGTTCCACTGGTAATATTGTTCACCGAGAACAATTGCAGCTTCGCTTCGCTGGTCAACAACGTTTCAATCGCACGGAAAGTGGCATCCACGGGACCGCTACCTTGAGACTCGGCACGCATCTCCTTGCCGTCATCGGAAATCACAATGCGCGCATACGGCACTTCACCGGTTTCACAATGAACGGTGAGCGATATAAGGCGGTAACGATCCTGCAACACCAGCACCTCATCAGAAACCAGCGCTTGCAAGTCTTCATCGAAGATTTCATGCTTCTTATCCGCCAGCTCCTTGAAACGCATGAACGTGTTATTAAGCATCTCTTCGGATTCCAATTCTATTCCCAGTTCCATCAGACGGTTACGGAAAGCATTACGGCCCGAGTGTTTTCCCAGCAATAATTTATTCGCGCCCCAACCAACATCTTCCGCCCGCATGATTTCATAGGTCTCACGATGCTTCAACACCCCATCCTGATGAATGCCGGATTCATGTGCAAAAGCATTAGCGCCTACAATTGCTTTATTAGGCTGTACCGGAAAACCGGTAATACCGGACACCAACTTACTGGCCGACACGATATGCGTGGTATCGATTTTTGTATCGCAGGGAAAATAATCCTGACGCGTACGCACTGCCATCACGATTTCTTCCAGCGCAGCGTTGCCTGCGCGCTCTCCCAGCCCGTTGATCGTACATTCAACCTGGCGCGCGCCATTCATCACAGCAGTCAATGAATTAGCCACGGCCAGTCCTAAGTCATTATGGCAATGCACCGAAAAGATCGCTTTATCGGAATTCGGTATGCGTTCACGCAGATTGTGAATCAGCTTGCCGAATTGATCGGGCATCGTATAGCCAACCGTATCGGGAATATTCAATGTCTTTGCACCGGCGTCAATCACGGCTTCCAATATCTGACAGAGAAAATCAATCTCCGACCGGCCGGCGTCTTCCGGAGAAAACTCAACATTATCGGTATATTGGCGCGCCCATTTCACCGCCTTCACTGCCTGAGTGATCACTTGATCGGGCGACATGCGCAGCTTATTCTTCATATGAATCGGCGATGTTGCAATGAACGTATGAATACGAGCCGATTGCGCACCTTTCAATGCTTCACCGGCACGTTGAATATCCGCTTCAATCGCCCGCGCCAAACCGCACACGACACTGTCTTTAACCGAATCGGCAACCGCTTTGACTGCCTCAAAATCTCCGTTAGAAGCTGCGGGAAAACCGGCTTCAATGACATCGACACCCATGCGCTCCAGTTGCCAGGCAATGCGCACCTTCTCTTCTTTTGTCATGGATGCGCCAGGACTTTGCTCACCGTCACGTAACGTCGTATCAAAAATAATCAAATGCTCTTGCATTATGCTCTCCGCTTGAGGAAGAAAACCTTAATGAATAATAAAACTCGTGATGCGAATTTTATAGGGAAGAAAGGGAAATAGGGGGAGAAAATTTTAGCGCGCAAGGCGCAGCAGCAGTCCCACTAGAACTGTGGAAGCTGGAATAAAATGCAATGATTGAGTAAAGTGCTTAGAAAACATGATGGACGGGAATATAAATAGTTTTTCCTTTGGATGCAATAGGTAATCTTCAGGTACCGAGTGTCTCACTATTTTTTTTACTTCTGCCAAATCGCCATAACTTCACAAAATAACCGGAAAATGCATAAGCCGCGAACAAAATGAATAAGACCAGCGGCGGATGACTCGGAATCAAAACAAAGAAGAACAGCACCAATAACAGGACTGTAAAAAACGGCACGCGGCGGCGTAAATTAAACTCCTTGCCGCTGTAGTATGGAATATTGCTAACCATCGTCAAACCGGCAAATAGAGTCACAATAGAAGCCAGTCCTTTAATATCGCTTCCTTGCACTTGAAAATCAATCGTTACCCAAACCAATCCTGCAATCAATGCAGCAGCAGCCGGACTGGGCAAACCTTGGAAGAAACGTTTATCGACCACTTCGATATTGGTATTGAAGCGAGCAAGCCGCAATGCGGCACAAGCGCAATAAATGAATGCAATGATCCAGCCCCATTGCCCCATTTCCTTCAATGCCCATTCATACACAATCAATGCCGGTGCAACACCAAAAGAAACCATGTCCGACAAGCTATCGTATTCGGCGCCGAACTCACTTTGAGTACCTGTCAATCGCGCTACTCTGCCATCCAATCCATCCAGTACCATGGCAATGAATACCGCGATTGCCGAATATTCAAAATTTCCGTTCATCGCCTGCACGATGGCATAAAACCCGGCGAATAGTGCAGCCGTTGTAAATAAATTGGGCAACAGATAGATGCCACGCCGCCGCAACCGGGCTTTAAGTACAGTACGTTCTGGCAGAGAATCGGACATTATGAGCACTTAACTATAAGAATACGAAAACGGGAAATACACTCGACCAAAAAC
Source organism: Proteobacteria bacterium ST_bin16 (assembly GCA_002083595.1). Taxonomy (GTDB): domain Bacteria; phylum Pseudomonadota; class Gammaproteobacteria; order Burkholderiales; family Nitrosomonadaceae; genus Nitrosomonas. The sequence goes on from MSXT01000067.1 coordinate 15,993, forward strand.
GAATGACAGGAATCCCGTGAAAGCCTGGTTCAATACCGGTTATGATTCTGAGCGCCGGTACAAAGAATGAAACACGCGCTCCCTTCAAGCCACCACTTTGGTTTCTTCACGAAATTCCGCCAATATGGTGAGTGTCGCCGACACTTTATCACCGATATTGACATTAATTTTTGTATTCAATGGCAGGTAAACATCCACACGCGAACCAAACCTGATGAAGCCGAAACGTTGGCCCCGCGCCAAATGCTCGCCGGGCGATACGTGACAAAGTATCCGCTTTGCAATCAACCCGGCAACTTGCACACAGGTCACATCAGCACCACGATCGGTTTTGATCCATAACGCATTGCGTTCATTCTCCAGCGAAGCCTTTGGCAAATCCGCGTTGACAAATTTACCCGGAAAATACCATTTGTCACGCACTTCACCGTCAACCGGACTCCGGTTGGAATGCACATTAAACACATTCATAAATACACTGATTTTGAGCGCTTCACGATCCAGATAAGGATCTTGCGTTTTTTCTACGGCGACGATTCTACCATCCGCCGGTGCCAATATGGCATTGGGATCCTTTGGCACTTCGCGCGGCGGGTCACGAAAAAATTGCAAAACGAACAATGCGATCGTCCAGAATGGGAGTGCCCAAAGCCAGCCCAGCAATTCTGTAGCACCAACCGCAACAGCAAATGCAATCACAATATGCAGCCAGCCTTCGCGAGCAATAATAGGGTGAGGATAATAAGCCATAAATTATTACAACAAGAACCTAAAAAGTAAAAAAACCAAAACCGGAATTATAAAGAATGTGTTGATTCTTTAGTTTTTCCCTTGATCAACCAGTTTATTTTTCTTGATCCAAGGCATCATATCGCGCAGCTTCGCGCCTACTTGCTCAATCGGATGCTCCGACGCTATGCGGCGGCTTGATTTAAGCACCGGTGCGCCAGCCTGATTTTCCAAAATGAACTCGCGCGCATACTCACCGGTTTGAATCTCCCGCAGAATTTTACGCATCTCAGCACGTGTCTCATCGGTAATAATGCGCGGTCCGCGTGATACATCACCATATTCCGCGTTATTGGAAATTGAATAGCGCATATTGGCGATGCCGCCCTCATAAATCAGATCGACAATCAATTTAACTTCATGCAAGCACTCGAAATACGCCATTTCCGGCGCATAACCGGCTTCCACCAGCGTCTCAAAACCAGATTGAATCAGTGCAGTTAAGCCGCCACATAGCACCACTTGTTCTCCGAACAAGTCTGTCTCGGTTTCTTCGCGGAAACTGGTTTCAATTACACCGCCACGAGTTCCGCCGTTAGCAGCTGCGTAAGAAAGCGCCAGATCTCGCGCTTTACCGGATTTATCCTGATGTACGGCGATCAGTGATGGCACACCGCCGCCTTGTAAGTAAGTCGAGCGCACCAGATGGCCTGGGCCTTTGGGTGCAATCATGATCACATCGAGATCTTCACGCGGCGTCACTTGCCCATAATGCACACTAAAACCATGCGCAAATGCCACTGTCGCATTTTTCTTCAAGCCGGGCTCGATTTCTCTTTTATATACCGATCCAATTTGTTCATCGGGCAATAAAATCATGACGACATCGGCATCTTTGACGGCTTCGGCCACTTCCATAACCGTCAATCCAGCTTTCTCCGCTTTACCCCAGGATAATCCGCCTTTACGCAGACCAACAGTTACTTTCACACCGGATTCACTCAAATTGTTAGCATGTGCATGGCCTTGCGAACCATAGCCTAATATGGTTACTTTTTTTCCTTTAATCAGAGATAGATCTGCATCTTTATCGTAATAAACTTTCATTATTTTCCTTTTAAACAAAAATAGGATCGAAACTGGCGAGCACTAGAGTGAATACTATTTTCACGGATTGATTACTCTGGATTACCAACCTCAAGACCGGGATTAATCAGCAAACACGGATTATACCTTCAAAACCCATTCTCCGCGTCCTATGCCGGAAGCACCTGTGCGGACAGTTTCAAGAACCGCGCTGCGTTCGATTGCTTCAAGAAACGCGTCCAATTTCGAGCTGGTACCCGTTAACTCAATGGTATAAGACTTATCCGTCACATCAATGATAGAACCACGGAAAATTTCGGCTAGCCGTTTGATTTCTTCGCGCTCCGGGCCTACCGCGCGAACTTTGACCAGCATCAATTCGCGTTCAATATGGCTACCGTCATTCAAATCGATGATCTTTACCACCTCAATCAGTTTGTTCAACTGCTTGGTCACTTGTTCCACCACCTCATCCGATCCAATCGTTACCAGCGTCATCCGCGACAAGGTGGGATCCTCGGTAGGTGCAACTGAAAGTGATTCAATATTATAACCACGTGCCGAGAACAGACCAGCTACGCGAGACAAAGCACCCGCCTCATTTTCCATCAATAAAGAAATAATATGTCGCATTTATTTTTCTACACCAGAATCATTTCAGAAAGACCTTTTCCACCCGGCACCATTGGGAATACATTTTCGGTCTGGTCAGTAATAAAGTCCATGAACACCAGTTGATCTTTCAGTTTGAATGCTTCTTTCAGCGCATCTTCGACATCTTCCGGCTTTTCAATCTTCATTCCGACATGGCCATAGCTCTCCGCCAGCTTAACAAAATCGGGCAGTGCGTTCATGTAGGATTCCGCATAGCGATTACCGTGGAAAAACTCCTGCCACTGCCTGACCATGCCCATATAACGATTATTCAAATTAATGATTTTCAGCGGCAGTTTGTACTGTTTACACGTTGACAGTTCCTGGATACACATCTGAATACTGGCTTCACCGGTGATACACGCCACTTTTCCTTTAGGATTAGCGAGCTGCACGCCCATGGCGGCTGGCATGCCGAATCCCATCGTACCCAATCCACCGGAATTGATCCAACGGCGGGGTTTATCGAATTTATAAAATTGCGCGGCCCACATTTGATGCTGTCCGACATCCGAGGTAATAAATGCATCACCCTTAGTGACGTTGAATAATTTCTCAATCACCATCTGCGGTTTGATGATTTTACTGCTGCGGTCAAATTTCAGACAATCCCGTTCACGCCACAGCTCGATCTGTTTCCACCATTCTTTCAATGCGGTTTGATCCGGCTTTTCTTTTTCGGCTTTGAGTAGCTTGATCAGCTCTTTCAACACGTCCAGAACATCGCCTACGATTGGCACATCCACTTTGACGCGCTTTGAAATAGAAGACGGGTCAATATCGACATGAATGATCTTCCTGTTTTCATTGAAAAAGTGCTTCGGATTGCCAATCACCCGATCATCGAAACGGGCGCCGACGGCTATCAGAACATCGCAATACTGCATCGCCATGTTCGCTTCGTACGTGCCATGCATGCCCAGCATACCCAGCGATTGCTTATCGGTCGCGGGATATCCGCCCAATCCCATCAGCGTATTGGTGCACGGAAAATTCAGCAGTTGCGTCAATTCGGTCAATTGCAGCGCAGCATCGCTTAGTATCACCCCGCCACCCGCATACACCATCGGACGCTTGGCGCTGAGAATCAATTCCGCCGCTTTCTTAATTTGCCGCGAATGCCCTTTGGTCACGGGATTATAGGAACGCATGCTGATCTTGTCCGGATATACGAACTTGGTTTTTTGTTGCGAGACGTCTTTGGGTATATCCACCAGCACGGGGCCAGGACGCCCTGTTGAAGCGATATAGAAAGCTTTTTTGATAGTCAACGCCAGTTCGGTGATATCTTTCACCAGAAAGTTATGTTTGACGCATGGGCGCGTGATACCCACGGTGTCAACCTCCTGAAATGCATCGAGACCAATAGCGCTAGTAGGCACTTGTCCGCTGATTATCACCATTGGAATCGAGTCCATATAGGCCGTGGCAATACCGGTTACCGCGTTGGTAACGCCCGGTCCTGATGTCACCAGTGCCACACCCACATTATTACTGGAACGCGCATAGCCATCGGCGGCATGTATCGCAGCCTGCTCATGGCGCACTAAAATATGCCGGACTTTATCCTGCTTGAACAATTCATCATAAATAAATAACACCGCACCGCCAGGATAGCCGAAAATACACTGTACGCCCTCTTCCTGCAGACAACGTATCGTAATTTCAGCACCGGTTAATTCCACGCTCATGCTTTCTGCATCCCAATATCAATTTCAACAAGTTATAAAAAAATTCTAATTCATCATCACATCGTCAAATTCCTGTCCCGCCGACAGTCAATCCATCGATGCGCAATGTCGGCTGCCCGACACCCACCGGCACACTCTGACCTTCCTTCCCGCAAGTCCCGACACCCGGATCCAGCAACATATCGTTACCAATCATGGAAACCCGGGTCAATACATCTGGCCCGTTACCAATTAAGGTCGCTCCTTTAACCGGATAGGTGATTTTACCATCTTCAATCATGTAAGCTTCGGCAGCTGAGAAAACAAATTTGCCACTGGTGATATCAACCTGACCGCCGCCAAAGTTTGCCGCATACAGACCATGTTTTACCGAAGCGATAATTTCCGCCGGATCTTTGTCACCGTTCAACATATACGTATTCGTCATGCGCGGCATAGGAATATGCGCGAACGATTCACGCCGACCATTGCCGGTAACCGGCAAATCCATCAAACGGGCATTCAGACTATCCTGCAAATAGCCTCTCAGTATGCCATCTTCTATCAATACAGTACATTGTGTCGGATTACCTTCGTCATCGATATTCAACGACCCGCGCCGCCGTGGAATCGTTCCGTCATCGACAACCGTAACACCCGGAGCGGCGACGCGTTCACCGACACGCCCTGAGAAAGCCGAGCTGCCTTTGCGGTTAAAGTCTCCTTCCAATCCATGACCGATTGCTTCATGCAACAAGATTCCAGGCCATCCGCTTCCCAAAACTACCGTCATGGTGCCAGCCGGTGCCGGACGGGCATCCAGATTGACCGTGGCTTGATGAACAGCTTTTTTTGCATAATCGTGCAAAATTTCATCGGTAAAATAAGCATAACTGAAGCGCCCGCCGCCACCGGCCCCTCCTTGCTCACGGCGGCCGTTTTCTTCCGCGATCACTTGCAGCGACAAGCGAACCAGTGGCCTTACATCGGCCGCAACCAACCCGTCACTGCGCGTCACCAGGATCACTTCATATTCGCCAGCAAGTGATGCCAACACTTGCGTCACACGCCGGTCAAGCTGCCGGGTAATGCGTTCTAGTCTTTCCAATAGCGCTACCTTATCCGCGTCCTTAAGGCTCGCTATCGGATCTTCGGGTAAATAGAGCCGTGACCGCTGATCCAGTGCATTACGTTTCCCAATTTGAGCCGGCTGCATACTGCCTTGATTGGCAATCGCCCGCGTTGCCTTAGCGGCCGATACAAGTGCAGGCATGCTAATATCGTCGGAATAAGCAAATCCGGTTTTTTCTCCACAGACCGCGCGAACACCGACACCTTGCTCAATATTGAAGCTCCCCGATTTAACAATACCTTCTTCCAGCATCCAGCCTTCGGAGCGGCTATACTGAAAATAAAGATCAGCATAATCGATTTTATGCGTCAGTATTTGCCCTAATACCTGTTGCAATCCGCTTGTATCGATATCGTAAGGCGACAACAAGCAGCGATCGGCAATCGCAAGAAAGTCCTTTGACTCTGTCATATATTCGGTTGTCATTTATGCTGTTCTATCAATCGTTTTGATCAACACGGCTGTAAGATCCGGTGATCTAACGCGGGTAAATTGGTACGTAAACTGGTTTGGTACTCCGGATCGATTGCCGCCACGACGGCGCCAGAACCGCGCGGCAGCCGTTCCATGACAACCCCCCATGGGTCAACGATCATGCTATCGCCATTGGTTTCACGCCCATTGACATGATAACCACCTTGTCCGGGCGCAATCACATAAGCCATATTCTCAACTGCGCGCGCACGCACCAGCACTTCCCAATGCGCTTTTCCGGTAATCGCCGTAAACGCCGCTGGCGCCAGAATAATATCTACATTATTCATCAGGCGGAATAATTCCGGAAACCGCAAATCGTAACATATCGATAAACCGATGCGGCCAAAAGGCGAATCGACCGTCACTACTTTGTCTCCCGCCTTAATGGTTTTCTCCTCGGCGTAATGCTCATGACCGAGTTGCAGACCAAACAGATGAATCTTATCGTAGCGCGCAACCTGTTCGCCGTTATCCGCGTAAACCAAACAGCTATTATAGACTTTACCCGGTTCGGATGACGCCAATGGCACTGATCCGCCCACCAACCAAATCCCCAGCCGTTTTGCCGTATCACTGAGAAATTTCTGAATTTGTCCATCGCCCGGTTGTTCCCGGACCGCCAGCTTATCAGTATCTTTCATTCCCATGATGCAAAAATACTCCGGCAATACTACCAGCTCAGCTTTCTGAGATGCAGCATCCTCGATCAAGCGTGCAGCCTCTTCCAGATTGGCAGACACGCTCGGACCCGATGCCATTTGAATGGCGGCGACACGAAAGCCTTTATGTTTTTTGTTTTCCATCATTGCTTGTTGCTGTTTAGTGGTATTGTTTAACATAGTTGTTCGACTGTTCTGATTGTTAGAATGAATCAGCCAATAATCAACACCGCGAGCAAATTCCTTTTTAAATTACTGTGATCATTAAGCGATTTTCTTTTTATTAACTATCGTATAGAAAATGAAGATCTCTGCTGTACAGGCTTGATTCTAGCATTTACTCTGATAACGTTCTAATTTGATTTATGCTTAATCTAAAATGCTTTGCTATTCTATAGCCTTTACCGTCCGATTATGTCCATAACCGCTCACCCATCCGCTGCAACCCTCGCCGCCGCATTACCATTCAGCCGCTATGTACAGCGCATATTGGACAGCGAGCCGATGCGAAAAATCGCGCTGCAGGAAACGCTGCAATTACCCTTCCGTAAAGCGGAGATGCAGTCTTTTCTTAATTCGCAAGCTGGCAAAATCACCCATGAAGAAGCTTTGCATCAGACCTTGCGGGATCTGCGCAAACAAGTCATGCTGCGGCTCGCCGTGCGCGACATCAGCGGCCAAGCCGATTTGTTTGAAGTAATGTCCAGCATGACCGATCTCGCCGAGGTCACGATCAATTTCGCTCTGCAACACCATGAAATCTGGCTGACGCAATCGGATCGTTTCGGATTGCCGAGAGGGGAAAACAGCAACACCATTCAGCATCTGATGGTGGTAGCCATGGGCAAATTGGGTGGCGGTGAACTGAATGTATCATCGGACGTTGATTTGATTTTTGTTTATCCCGAAGATGGCGAGACCGATGGCGCCAAATCGATTTCAAACCATGAATTTTTTGCCCGCCTTGGACGCAAGCTGATCGCCAGCCTCAATGATTTGACAATCAATGGTTATGTATTCCGGGTTGACATGCGGTTACGCCCGCACGGTGAAAACAGCCCTTTAGCGATCAGCTTTTCCATGCTGGAAGAATATTTCATCAAGCAAGGACGCGAGTGGGAGCGCCATGCCTGGATCAAGGGCCGGGTTATCACCAGCCATGCCGACACAGACGCCGAATCGGTGCTGATGGAAAAAATTGTCAGACCTTTCGTTTTCCGCAAATATCTGGATTTCAGCGCGTACGAATCGATGCGCAACTTACATGCGCAACTGCGCAAGGAAGTCGAGCGCCGCGAAATGCACGACAATATTAAATTGGGGCCTGGCGGTATTCGTGAAATTGAATTCATCACACAGGTTTTTCAATTGATCCGCGGCGGGCGCGATGTCGACTTGTGTATTCGCCCGACACTCGGCGTTTTACAGCGGTTGCAAAAAAAACAACAACTCCCGGCGGAAGTTATCACGCAGCTCACCGATGCGTATCATTTCTTGCGCAAGCTGGAGCATCGTCTGCAATATCTCGACGACCAACAAACACAAACGCTGCCGCTAAATGTAGACGACCAAACACTGATTGCCACCGCCATGGGATTTCCCAATTATGCAGCTTTCATGGAGCAGCTCGATATTCACCGGAATGACGTAACGCGTCACTTTGAGCTCATTTTTGCCACCCCACGGAAGTCATCCGCGCACGACACGTTGGCCAATTTGTGGCAAGCCGAAACACAAGACATTTCGCAAACCGAAGCCGCCACCATGCAACTGAGCACACTCGGATTTAGTAATCCGGTCAAAATTTCGGAACGGCTACGGTTGTTTTATCAGGGCAGTTTTTATCAGCAATTACCTAAAACCAACCGTGAGCAAATCAATACCTTAATTCCGCTGTTGATTGAAGCAGTGGCCGGGCTACCTCCGGTTGAAGCCACGCTGGAGCGTATGCTGCAACTGATGGAAAAAATCAGCCCGCAAACATCGTATCTGGCGCTCCTGCTCGAACACCCGCACACACTACATCGCGTAGCCGAACTCGCCAGCATCAGCCAGTGGGCAAGCGATTATCTCGGGCGACACCCGATTCTACTGGACGAATTACTGCGGCAGAAATCGCCACACCCCGTCCCCGACTGGAATGCGCTCCACGATGAGCTTGTTTATCAGCTCAATCATGTCAACAACCCGAAAGATGACGTCATTGAGTGGCAAATGGACGTTTTACGTCACTTTCAACACGCCCAGGTATTCCGCCTGCTAGTCACCGACCTGGAAGGTTCATTGCTGCTCGAAACGCTCAGCGATCATCTGACTGCTTTAGCCGATCTGATATTGGAAACAGTGCTGAACCTGGCCTGGAACGGCTTAAAAAAACGCCACCGGGAAAAACCTGCATTTGCAATCATCGGCTACGGGAAATTAGGAGGAAAAGAGCTCGGTTACGCGTCGGATCTCGACATGATTTTTCTGTGTGACGACGATCATCCGGATGCCGCCGAGATTTACACCAAACTGGGACAAAGCATCAATGCCTGGTTCACCCGCCATACGTCGGCAGGATTGTTGTACGAAACAGATTTGCGCCTGCGCCCGAACGGTGCTTCCGGCTTACTAGTCAGTTCAATGGAAGCGTTCGCGCAATATCAGCACCATCAAGCCTGGGTATGGGAGCATCAGGCATTGACCCGTGCACGCTTCGTTGTCGGCGACCAGCGGGTCGGCGAGATTTTTGAAAACACCCGCAAGGAAATCTTATGCATGCCGCGCAATTTAATTGAGCTCAAACAGCACATTTTGAGAATGCGCGAGAAAATGCTGGAAGCCCATCCAAATCCAACACCGCTGTTCGACATTAAACATGATCGCGGTGGTATTATCGATGTCGAATTCATCGTGCAGTATTTAGTACTCGGATACGCTGGCCGCTACCCGGAATTAACCGGAAACATCGGCAATATCGCCCTTCTCAAACTGGCGGGGGAATTGGCGCTCATCCCCAAAGATACCGCCGAAAAAGCACGCTCCGCATACCGGGAATTCCGGCGCATTCAACATCGCTTACGATTGAATGGCGATGTGGATATGACCGGTAATACACCCATCGATGGGCAAACGCAGAAATTCACTCGAGTGGAAGGCGGTCATTTGAAAGATGACCGCATGGCAGTGCTGGCATTATGGGAAGAAGTATTTGGTAAGGCTCTAGACTAGCAGAG
>MSXT01000068.1 GCA_002083595.1 Proteobacteria bacterium ST_bin16
CCTGCACCGTGCGCATCGTCGCTTTCAGCACTCTTAATTTTTCTTCCCGCATTTCAATTTCTTTAACCGATTGCAGATACTTTAATCGCGCTTGATGCAATGCCGCCGTTTTATCCCGCTGTTTCAGCGCCAATATTGCGGTCAGCCAAATCACAAATAATGCGAGAAAACGATTGGCAAAAACTTGATAGAGCGGAATTTCACTGGACGGGGAGCCTAAATAGCCGACGCCGACCAATAATGTACAAATGAGAGCAGTGATGAGGGTAAAGCGTTTTTCGGAAGATCTTAAAGAAATCAGTACAACAATTACATACAGAATACCATTAGCAATACCGAGCGGCGTAGCAAGATCGATCAATAAAATGAACAGAGCAACCACTCCGCATTCCAGATAAACATTCAATTCAGTTGAATTCATGTTGTCTGATTGTTTTTCATCGCAGTGACTAAGATCAGGCATTTAAATATCTCAATCCAAGAATGTAATCATATTCTTGGATTGCATAGTAAGCTAGAAACTAACCCTTATCAACACCCATATTAATTTTTCGATTCATCCATCAATTTAGCCGCTTCCTTCAATAAAAATTCTCTGAAAGCATTGGCGACACTCGATAAGCGCTTATTTTTTCTATTCACGACATGCCAATAGCGGATAATCGGAAAACCTTGCACCTCAAGAATTTTCAAGCGGCCGGTCTCCAGTTCCAATTCAGCCGTATGTTGCGACATGATACCCAATCCCATACCCGCCTGAACCGCTTGTTTGATGGCTTCCGTGGTATCCGTTTCCATCCCTTTATTAATACTGATTTTATGTGCGGCAAAAAAACGCTCCATAGCACTGCGCGTTCCCGAGCCTGATTCACGCACGAGAAAAGTCTCGTTGGCTAAGCGTTTAACCGGGATATTGTGCTCCTGGCATAAGGGATGATTAGGCGGAGCCACAACCACCAGCGGATTCTCCATGAAAGATTCGCTATCGATATCGAGATTTTCGGGCGGTTGCCCCATGATCGCGAGATCGATCAAATTATCGGTCAATTGCTTTAACACGGTTTCCCGGTTGGAGACGTTTAAACTGACGGTCACGCCGCGAAAGCGCTGACAGAACTTGGCCAATAAATGCGGCGCGAAATAATTGGCCGTGGTAACCACCGAGATATTTAGCTTACCTCGCTCCATGCCTTTCAATTCGTCCAGCGCCACTTCCATGTCGGTCAATTGTTGCGAAATTGCCCGGCTGTATTGATATAGCTCGTGTCCTGCCTCGGTCAGATAAATTCGTTTACCCAAGTGCTCAAAAAGTGGCAAACTGATGTTATCTTCCAGTTGTTTAATTTGCATGGAAACAGCGGGTTGAGTCAAGTGAAGCTCATCGGCGGCGCGCGAATAACTCAAATGCCGGGCAACCGATTCAAATACCTTTAGTTGTCGCAATGTAAGATGAAGCATATATCAACTCAGTAAGTTTATTATAAGTATAACCTTATTATAAACATCAAAATTACTGATTTGTTCTTATGGATAAATAGCGCTATAGTGCGTTCCATAGATTTGAGTAGTCATGTTTGTTGTTTGTAACGCAATCTCCTCTCGTTTCTGTCTGTACTGTTGGCCGGAGTTGAGTGGAATTTAACTGGAGAAAATTATGGCCGTAAAAATATATAACGCTGGTGTAAAAGAATACCGACAAACTTACTGGACCCCTGATTACACGCCATCGGATACCGATCTTTTGGCATGTTTCAAAATTACACCACAACCCGGCGTGCCACGTGAAGAAGTTGCTGCTGCTGTAGCGGCAGAATCTTCAACAGGTACCTGGACCACAGTATGGACCGATCTGTTGACCGATCTGGATTACTACAAAGGACGTGCTTATAAGATTGAAGACGTACCTGGCGATGACACCTGCTTCTATGCATTCGTAGCTTACCCGATCGATCTTTTTGAAGAAGGTTCTGTCGTTAACGTATTGACCTCACTGGTTGGTAACGTGTTTGGTTTCAAAGCATTGCGTGCACTGCGTCTGGAAGACGTTCGTTTCCCAATCGCTTACGTCAAAACATGCGGCGGACCTCCAGCCGGTATTCAAGTTGAACGCGATCGTTTGAACAAATATGGCCGTGCACTGTTAGGTTGCACCATTAAACCTAAATTGGGTCTGTCTGCTAAAAATTATGGCCGTGCTGTATACGAATGTCTGCGCGGCGGCCTGGATCTGACCAAGGACGATGAAAACGTTAACAGTCAACCGTTTATGCGTTGGCGCGATCGTTTCGAATTCGTGGTAGAAGCTTGCCAAAAAGCTGAACGTGAAACCGGAGAACGCAAAGGTCACTACCTGAACGTGACAGCACCAACTCCAGAAGAAATGTACAAACGTGCAGAGTTCGCCAAAGAATTGGGCGCGCCGATCATTATGCATGACTACTTGACCGGTGGTTTAACAGCCAACACAGGACTGGCTAACTGGTGCCGCAATAACGGAATGCTGTTGCACATCCATCGTGCAATGCACGCTGTGCTCGACCGCAACCCGCACCATGGTATTCATTTCCGCGTTTTAACCAAAGTACTGCGTTTATCGGGTGGCGATCACCTGCACTCCGGTACCGTGGTTGGTAAACTGGAAGGCGATCGTGCAGCAACACTGGGCTGGATCGACACCATGCGCGATGAATTCATCAAAGAAGACCGCAGCCGCGGCTTGTTCTTCGACCAAGACTGGGGCTCCATGCCAGGCGTATTCCCAGTAGCTTCCGGTGGTATTCACGTTTGGCACATGCCAGCACTGGTTTCAATCTTCGGTGATGATGCTTGCTTGCAATTCGGTGGTGGTACTTTGGGTCATCCATGGGGTAATGCTGCTGGTGCCGCTGCTAACCGTGTGGCATTGGAAGCTTGCGTAGAAGCACGTAACCAAGGCGTTGAAATCGAGAAAGAAGGCAAAGCGATCTTGACCAAGGCAGCGAAAAGCAGTCCTGAACTGAAAATCGCCATGGAAACATGGAAAGAGATCAAGTTCGAGTTTGACACTGTTGACAAACTGGACGTAGCCCACAAGTAAGCACCATATAGCCAAGGAGAAAGGCTGATGATTAAATGCTGCTTTTCTCCTTCATCTCACTAAAGTTAAGGAAAAATTATGAGCGAAGTAATCGATTACAAATCACGTGTTAGTGATCCAGCAAGCCGTAAATTTGAAACATTTTCCTATCTGCCTGCAATGGCCGACAAGGATATCAAAAAACAAGTGCAATATTTGATCAGCAAAGGCTGGAACCCAGCGATCGAACATACCGAACCTGAGTATGTTATGGATTCCTACTGGTATATGTGGAAACTGCCTATGTTCGGTGAAACGGATGTAGAGCGCGTACTGGCAGAAGCCGCTGCTTGTCACAAAGCGAATCCAAACAATCATGTCCGTTTGATTGGTTACAACAATTTTAACCAGTCTCAAGGCACAGCCATGGTGATATACCGCGGCAAGACTGTTTAAGTAACACGGGGTTCGAACCCGCAAGACCCCCTTCACCCTTAATTAGGGCAGGGGGTTTTTTTTCACCGGAATTTATTGTGCAAATTTTCGATAAAGATAGTTCTCACAGGAGTTTGTCATGAGCGATATCATCGACCAGTATCGTATTAAAAAAGAACCTTATTACCATTCCGTTGCGGATGAAGTAAAACTCTATGAAGCCGCCTATTCGGTACGCATGCCGATGATGTTGAAAGGCCCGACCGGCTGCGGTAAAACACGCTTCGTCGAGTACATGGCGTGGAAACTGAAAAAACCGCTGATCACCGTGGCGTGTAACGAAGACATGACTGCATCCGATCTGGTAGGCCGCTTCTTGCTCGATGCCAACGGCACGCGCTGGCAAGATGGTCCACTGGCGGTCGCCGCACGTTATGGCGCGATCTGCTATTTGGATGAAGTTGTGGAAGCACGTCAGGACACCACCGTGGTGATTCATCCGCTAACCGACAATCGCCGTGTATTACCGCTGGAGAAAAAAGGCGAGTTGATCCAGGCGCATGCGGATTTCCAGATTGTCATCTCGTACAATCCCGGCTATCAGAGCTTGATGAAGGATTTGAAACAATCGACCAAACAACGCTTTGGCGCGCTCGATTTCAATTACCCGAGTCATGACATCGAAAGCGAAATCGTTGCACACGAATCCGGTGTAGCCGTCGACATCGCCGAAAAACTGGTATCGATCGCGGAACGCGCGCGTAACCTCAAAGGACACGGACTGGATGAAGGGATTTCAACACGGATGCTGATTTATGCCGGCAGCCTGATCGCCAAGAAAGTCGACGCGCATGCGGCTTGCCGCGTAGCTCTGGTGCGTCCGATCACCGACGATCCGGATATGCGCGATGCGCTGGATGCGGCAGTCAGCACGTTCTTTAATTAGAAGCTGCTATCCGCAAATAGGTTGATTGTTCTGAAACGTAAATAGGTGCTGCCATGAGTATCAATCTGGACGATTACAAAGAATTGCTCGAGGATCTGGAGCCGGAATCGATTGAGCTGCTCCATCATGCTTGGCCTGAAGCGGCTAAAACTTTTTCAGCGCGCGGGTTGGATAACTATCTGAAAGGCGCATCCGCGATTCGTGGATTAGGGCGCGGGCGCAGTTTAGTGGATTGCTGGATCGACGAAACGCCATTAGTCGCTAAAGAAATCGGTGAAGATATTATCAGTGATCTGGCGACCACTGTCCTTTCCCTTGCCTCAAGAACTTCTGCCTCTGTTATCGAATTGGTGTTAGCCACTGCCCCGACTGCCGCCAAACGTTTGGGCGATACACAGTTGTTCCAGAATTACCTGCAATTCCTGAATACGTTGATCGCCCAAGCGCCGCGCGGCATGCGTCCCATGCTCAGCAAACTGGATATTCTCTTCGGCCAGCTCACCCTCGGCGGCTTGCGCCGCTGGGCCATGTGGGGCGCGCACGCGCATCGCACCGATTACGAAGAGCAAATTCGTTATTTCGGACTGGAATCGAAGGAATCGCTCGCGGTATTGCAAAAAGAACGTAAAGGCACGTTGTTTGTTGATGTACAACGCCGCATTAATATGTATTTACGCGCGTTGTGGGCACGCGATTTCTTTATGAAACCGACTTCTGGCGACTTTGAAACACGCGAAGGCTACAAACCATTCATCGAAAACTATTTCATCCATCTGCCCGATGCTTACGATGCGTTCGGCGATGTTTCGGCGACCGAAGTTTACCGCGCCGCTGCCGCTCATGCCGCCGCGCACCTGGTGGAAACCAAGCAGCCAATTTCCGCGGAAAGCTTGAATCCGCTGCAAATGGCGGTAATTTCCGTTATTGAGGACGCACGCATCGAAGAATTATCGATTCGCCGTTTTCCCGGATTACGTCACACCTGGTCGGTGCTGCACAGCGCCACGCCGGACATGAATGCGTCAATGGGTGATTACCTCAACCGCCTGGCACGCGCCCTGCTCAATCCCGATTATAAAGACAAGGATCCGTGGATCGTGGAAGGACGCAAACTGTTTAAAGCCGCGAAAGACCAGCTTGATAGCCACAAGACGTCTTGGGATATCGGTGTGCAGCTCGCGCACAGTTTCATGGACAAAAAAATTCCGTACAACCCGCGCACCGACGTGCTCACCGCGCCATACCGCGACGACAACCGCTATTTCTGGGAATTCGAGGAATTCGACTTCAACAAATCGTTGTCCGCCGGATACGATGCGCCGAAACAAGTGCGGAAATACGTTAACGTGATGGAATTCGCCAATGAACTCGATGTGGAAACCGCCGGTGACGACGCAGAGGAAATCTGGGTCATGGGCACCGAATTCTTCCCATACGAAGACATGGGCGTATCGTATAACGATATGGAAGGCAAGGAGCCGGTATCGGCGCCCTATCACTATTCCGAATGGGATTACCAGATTCAATTGGAACGCCCGGATTGGGCTACAGTGCAGGAAAAACGCGCAAAAATGGGCGACATGCAATGCATCGACGACATCGCCAGCCAATACAAACGCGAAATCGCGCGCATGAAATTCCTATTGGATGCCATGCAACCGCAAGGCACGCGCCGCATCCGCAAACTGGAAGACGGCGATGAAATCGACATCAACGCCGCGATCCGTTCGATGATCGACATCCGCATGGGCATGCAACCCGACCCGCGCATCATGATGCGTTCGGTGCGCAAAGTGCGCGATATCTCGGTACTGGTATTGCTCGATTTATCCGAATCGACCAACGAGAAAGTCGCCGGGCATGACTACTCCGTGCTCGATCTGACGCGCCAAGCAACGGTATTGCTCGCCAACGCCATCAATAAAATCGGCGATCCGTTTGCGATCCACGGCTTTTGCTCGGATGGGCGGCACGATGTCGAATACTTCCGCTTCAAGGATTTCGATCAACCCTACGATGAAACTCCCAAAGCCCGGCTCGCCGGTATGACAGGGCAATTATCCACCCGCATGGGCGCCGCAATGCGCCACGCCACGCATTACTTGAAATTGCAAAAATCGGCGAAAAAACTGCTGCTCGTCATCACCGATGGCGAACCGGCCGACGTCGACGTGCGCGACCCGCAATACCTGCGCCACGACACCAAAAAAGCAGTGGAAGAAGCCGGTCGCTCGGGCATCCTCACCTACTGCATGAGCCTCGATCCGCGCGCGGATCAATACGTCTCACGTATTTTTGGCGAACGCAATTATCTGGTGGTGGATCATGTGGAACGGTTGCCGGAGAAACTGCCGGTGTTGTATGCGGGGTTGACGCGGTAAGGCGCTGGCAGGTTTTAAACAATCATGCGGTGCATTAATGGTACGATTAGAAATATTTAAATCGCCCGTAGCGGCTTTTAAATTAAAAACAATAACGCACCCTATCTTATATAAGAAGCGAGACAACAATGAAAAATAATAAAATTTACCCATCCGTCATAGTGGCATTGATACTTTCCACAGGAATATCGAAAACCCATGCAGGCCCTGAAGAAATACCCGGAACAAACTTAACGGTCGATTTTGCAGAATCGGTGCTCTCCGGTGCCGGTCGCTTAATCCGTGCGACAAACATTCCGGTGCAATCCGCAGGAACCACCGTTTACTACGATGTGGAGATGGATTTCAGCACGTTAGCTG
>MSXT01000069.1 GCA_002083595.1 Proteobacteria bacterium ST_bin16
TTACTATTTGCATCGTTTCAGTGTCGCGAGCTGACGGATTCGGGCCTATTCCCATGTCTCTGAAAGGCGCGCCGGTTCCCGAAGTTCCCGGCTTACTGGATGGCCCTGATCCAATCATTATCAACAAGAACAAAGCAATCGCATTGGGCAAAGCTTTATTTTGGGATGTCAATGTGGGAAGCGACGGGATCTCTTGTGCCACCTGCCATTATCATGCGGGCGCGGATCGGCGCACAAAAAATCAAATTGCACCGGCCGGTAGAAACAGCACACTACCCAAGGAATTTTCGCTAGCAAGCGACGGAACGCCTCGTGGACCGAATAGTAAACTCAAAAAGACCGATTTTCCTTTTTTCCAAACCAGCGATCCGATGAGCCCCACCGGTGAACCTATTTATATCAACAATGACGTGGTATCGTCCTCGGGCACTTTCGGCGGAGACTATCGTGATGTCCAATGGTTTCAGGAAAAAAACGATGAATGCGAACGCAGCACCGATCCGGTATTCCATGCCGGTGCAAAAAGCACACGCAAGGTTGAACCGCGTAATACACCAACCATCATCAATTCAGTTTTCAATTTTCGCAACTTTTGGGACGGCCGCGCCAACAACATATTTAACGGCAGCAGCCCCTGGGGGGATCGCGACCCGGATGCCGGCGTCTGGGTGAAAAACAGCGACGGCACAGTCACCAAACAACGGTTAAGACTGATCAATTCCTCGCTTGCATCTCTAGCCGTAGCTCCTCCATTGGATAACTTTGAAATGAGTTGTCATGGCCGCACTTTCGCCGATCTGGGCCGTAAATTATTAAACCGTAAACCGCTGGAACATCAACGTGTTCACTGGAACGATAGTGTTCTCGGTCCATTGGCATACAGCACCAATAATAACTTGCAGAAAGGTTTGAATACGCGTTATTACCGGTTGGTCATGGATGCATTTAATTCCAAATACTGGAAACATACCGATGTTGGTTTGTTTGGTTCTCCCTCACCCGCCTCGGCAACGCACGATCTGCCTTACCGGCAGATAGAAGCCAATTTTGCCCTATTCTTTGCGCTTGCTATTCAAATGTATGAATCGACATTGATTTCCGACGATTCACCTTTTGACCAAAGCGCTGTTGATGAACATGGCATGCCGATTGAACTAAGCGAATCGGCACTGCGCGGTCTAGATATTTTTCGTGATTCACATTGCGCACTCTGCCATATCGGTCCTAATTTCACCTCATCCGCTGTCGTAACGAATGGTATTTTGCAAAAAATCACTCCGCATGCTTTCGGCAATCCCTCTTTCCGCATCAGTACCACGAATGTTGTGACCTATTTATCGCTGACCGGCGGCATGATGTTTCAGGATACCGGCTTTTCCGGAACTGGCGTCACACCCGTAGAAAACGATATCGGTTTGGGTGGCGTCGACCCCTTTGGAAATCCCTTATCATTCGCCGATCAATACATGCAGTTTTTGGCCGGCAATAAAGCGGGGGTTATTGATCCCTATGTTGCCGATGTGCGGGCATGCGATTTGGATACGGCCATTGCACTGGATCGCGACAAGCCGCATCCGCTGCTCTTTACCCGCGCGGATGGCATACAAAAGCAAACGCAGGATACTGTGGATTGTTTTAATCCGGTAGGCGCATTTATCCCGACAGTTGACGCAGCTGCTGCGGAATTGAAGAAAGCCAAGAGAAAACGTTTCTTAAGCGCCGCTGCGGGTACATTTAAAATCCCATCACTCAGAAACATCGAGCTAACGGGACCTTACATGCATAATGGCGGTATGGCTTCATTGGAAGAAGTGCTGGAATTTTATATCCGGGGCGGTAATTTTGAAGTGCCACCGAAAGAATTCGGCAAAGTTTTTTCACAGGTTGATTTGCAATTGTCATCGGAAAGACGTGAAGATTTGCTGAATTTTCTGAAAAGCCTGACGGATGATCGTGTACGCTATGAGAAAGCACCCTTTGACCATCCGGAATTGGCCGTTCCACACGGCCATGCAGGAAATAATGTACTGATTACGGCAACTCATGCGCTGGGTGATAACCTCGCGGCGGATGAATATTTCACGGTACCTGCAGTAGGCGCCGAAGGACGAGGAATCAATCCACTGCATCCATTCGAACGCTATTTGCAATAACATTTGCAGCGTTGCCCGTTCATCGAACAGGCTTGAGAATTCCCGCAAAGGTTTTTCTCAAGCCTGTTTACTCATTTCTAGTGCAGCTTAAAAAACTTATCGTGAATGCGCCGTGTAGCCCGCCATACCGCCCAGAGTACAACCGGAACCATCACTCCGGCGGCCAGTTCAGGGTGAACCGGCAAACCCGCTGCCTTACCGGCCTTAGCTAGATACAGCAGTAAACTGATCACATAATACGAAATCGCCGCAATCGACAAACCTTCCACCGTGCTTTGCAGCCGCAGCTGGAGTTCCTGACCGCGCGTCAGTTTTTCCAGCAATTGCTGATTCTGCGTTTCGGTCAAGATATCGACACGCGTACGTAATAAAGCGCTAGCGCGTGAAACGCGCGCGGAAAGATAGCTCATACGCTGCACAGTCGCTTCAACCGTCGCAATCGCCGGAGACAACCGCCGTTGCATGAATTCGCCAATCGTCTGAGTACCCGGTATCGCCTGCTCCCGGAGTTCGGCGATGCGTTGCGTGACCAATTTGTTATACGCTTGTGTCGCGGCGAAGCGATACGCGTGTTGAACTGTCGCACGTTCAATCCGGGCGGCTAATGCAATCAGCGTATCGAGCAATTCCTGATCGGACGCCGCTTTATTTTCCAGCCGCGCCGTGATATCCGCTAAATGCTGTTCCGCGCTGGTCAATTCAGGAAATAGCCGTTTGGCAACCGGCAAACCACGCAACGCCATCAAGCGGTAAGTTTCGATTTCTAGCAAACGCTGCGAAACCCGTCCGGCACGCGTTTCGGAAGATCCCGCTGGCATAATCACCAGCATGCGTTCAAAGCCGCTATGACGCAACATGAAATCGGTAACCGCCAGGGAGTGCCGTTCTCTGCCGATCAATGAAGCCACCACCGGATTTCCCCCCAACCACTTTCGAGCCTGCAACAGCAATTCTTCGGGTTGATTCAGATCGCCACAGACCATCGCCAGTTTGACCGCAGCAAACGTGCGACCAGGTATCTCAGCCAGCCAATCACGCGGTAACGTCACATAGGAAAGTAATTCCGGATCGGTCGCCCCCAGTTGCGCGGTTTCGGGCAAATTTTGCACCACTGAATAGCGTGTAAATTCACTGTGACGCTCCCAGCGTACGGTATAACCTTGTAAGCGCAAACGCAGAAAATTACTTTGCAACTGTTCGAGCATCAGCGTTTGCTGGCCAGGAAGACGGCGCAAATGCTCGCATTCTTGTTCGCGCGTGATGCCTTCGTTAATGACCACCACATACACCACCAGTGCAGGCAAGCGAATACGCTGACTGGGACGGGCATGCACCTCGTTGTGCAACAAAATACGTTGCGGATCATTATCGGGCAGCAAGTCGGTTAAACTGGAATCGATACTGGAGTACATGCAGGCAAAATGAGCAAAATGGTTTGAAGGTTTGAATGTATCAAGGATTCCATGCCAGGTCAAAAGCCCTGAAAAATGGCGATTCATAGTCTACAATGACCGGACACAACAACAAATTACAACTATCTTCTGAGATTCTTACTATCCGGTTTCGCAATTACATGGCCAATTCATCCTCAACACAACTCCAGCACAGAAGCCTTGCTGCCGTATGGCACCCCTGCACGCAAATGAAACAACACGAGACCTATCCGCTCATTCCGGTCGTACGCGGAAAAGGCGTGTGGTTATACGATGCCGACGGTAATCGCTATCTGGATGCGATCAGTTCCTGGTGGGTCAATTTGTTCGGCCATGCCAATCCGGTCATCAATGCCGCGATCCGCGATCAATTGGAAAAGATCGAGCATGTCATGCTGGCAGGCTTTACCCATGAACCGGTTGTCATGCTATCGGAGCGGCTCAAACGCATCGCGCCCGGTTCGCTCGGACACTGTTTTTATGCCAGCGACGGCGCATCGGCGATTGAGATCGCGCTAAAAATGAGTTTTCACTACTGGCTTTTGAACGGGCAGCCGCAAAAAAACGGCTTTATCAGCTTGCAAAATGATTATCACGGCGAAACGCTCGGCGCGTTATCCGTCACCGATGTAGCCATTTTCCGCGAAACGTATGCGCCATTGCTCAGACCCTGCACCCATGTCCCCACACCGGATTGGCGCTACGCGGAGGCTGGCGAATCCGCAGAAGCTTACGCGCTCCGCGCCGCTGCGGCATTGGAACACTATCTGGCGGAACATCATGCGCAAACGGCTGCGCTCATTCTTGAACCGCTGGTGCAAGGCGCGGCGGGAATGGGCATGTACCATCCCGTTTATCTGCAACGCGCCCGGGAAATTTGCGACCGCTATCAAGTGCATTTGATCGCCGATGAAATTGCGGTCGGCTTTGGCCGCACCGGAACCCTATTTGCTTGTAACCAGGCAAATATCGCCCCGGATTTTCTATGCTTATCGAAAGGTCTGAGCGGCGGCTACCTGCCACTCTCCGTGGTGATGACAACCGATAGGGTTTTTCAGGCTTTTTACGACGACAAAACCGCACGCGCTTTTTTGCATTCGCATTCGCACACCGGCAACGCGCTGGCCTGCAGCGCCGCTTTGGCTTCTCTGGATATTTTTGAACAAGACCAGGTTATTACAGCAAACAAACATAAGACTGCGTACCTGAATCGCATTGCAGCTCCGTTAGCGGCTCATCCCAAAGTCCGGAATTTCCGCAATTGCGGCATGATCTGGGCGTTCGAGGCCGAAACGGATGATCCCGATTTTGCCGCAAACTGTTTTCAAGCCGGGCTAAAGCAGCAATTAGTGTTGCGCCCCCTGGGAAAAACCGTTTATTTCATGCCGCCCTATATTATTAGCGAGCAGGAAATGGATTTGCTGGTCGACGGCACGTTACACGTGCTGAATACACTCTAACTTCATAACAGCGAGTGAATGCGATGAAACTAACTTTTTTGGGTGCAGCAGGTGAAGTAACCGGCTCCAGTTATTTGATCGAAACCGGATCTGTCCGCTTTCTGGTCGATTGCGGCATGTTTCAGGGCGGACGCGAAGCCGACAAGAAAAACCGCACGGCTTTTAAATACGATCCCAAAACTATCGATTTTGTCTTACTGACGCATGCGCATATCGATCATTCCGGTTTATTGCCGCGGCTAAGCGCGTGGGGTTTTCGCGGTCCGGTTTATTGCACCGCGGCAACGGCGGA
This sequence comes from Proteobacteria bacterium ST_bin16, assembly GCA_002083595.1. Taxonomy (GTDB): domain Bacteria; phylum Pseudomonadota; class Gammaproteobacteria; order Burkholderiales; family Nitrosomonadaceae; genus Nitrosomonas. The sequence goes on from MSXT01000069.1 coordinate 5,339, forward strand.
TTTATTGCAAGTGATGTTGAAAGATAGTGCTTACATTCAGGAAAAGGAAATCGAATGGCGCAATCAATCGCGCCGCCGCGGCCAATCCACTCAGGAACTTGCACCGCTGTATACCGTAGCGCAGGCGGAAGCGCTGTTAAAGCAATTGCAGCGCGTCGATTACAATACTGAGCTCAATCCGCATCCGTCGATACGCTGCTGTTTCCGCGAAGCGGGCCATATTCTCGGTTCCGCTATTATTGAGTTATGGGTTAAAAAACAGACCGGCGCCAAGAAAATTGTGTTCTCCGGTGATCTGGGGACACCCGGCCATC
>MSXT01000070.1 GCA_002083595.1 Proteobacteria bacterium ST_bin16
GAGTGTTTTTGCAGGGGAGACTTATTACTTTGGTAGACAAGGACTAGAAGCTCAATCGCATGCAAAAGCAAACGTTCGTGAATACGAAAAGACTTTGCGGGAAATTCAGGTACATGCTGATTTCCATAGAAAAATGGCGTTAGAGCAAAAGGGCAAAGTAATAAATAAAGCGAAAGCTAATCAAGATCGTGACCTCACTTCAAAGAGTCCAGAGAGTTCTGTGAACAAAGGCCTTTGAGTAAGTAACGAACAACCACCGAATTTTTCGGTGGTTGGTCTTTAAGACCTGCAACAAAAAACCTGCAACATCGATTTCCAGTCACAACGCTGATTTAAAACTGTTTCTTAGAAGGGCAGCACAAAATCCAGCGAGAACAAAATTTGATCCTTATGGCCAGCAAACGGTTTGTACGCAACAGTACGATAGGCATCGACACTGTCATAGCGAATATTCGGCCGGATGGTAAGCTTCTTCAAATGATCCCAGCGAAGTTTTAACGTTTTAGCCGCTTTCCAGTTCATTCCCACCGTTGCCGCGTAATAATCCGCAGGTGCAACCGTAACATTGTTGATATTTCCCGCATAGCTTACCGGTACGCCATTGACGATATTGGTTGCCGCCGCGACCCGGAATGGAGAAGGATTGCGAAATCCGTCTCTATCGCGAAACCACTCGCCACGAAACCCGATCGATAAATTTTCCGTCAGATCGTAATATAGATGCGTGACCAACCCCATCCACTGGGCATCTTTGACGACATTGGCGTATTTCAGATTATTCAATAGAATGCCGTCCGCGAACCCATGCACATGATGCAAGACCAATAAGGTTCTGGGATTGATTCTGTGTTGCAGCACGAGGTTAAACATTCCCCACGATTCACTGCTGTGTGTTGATGTTTCGCCGTAAGTGCCGGTGGCATTGAACGATGTGGCCTGGTTATCACTTTTCCAGGTGAAACCGGCAATTCCACTCCAGTTGCCAAGCTGTTTGTCCCAGCCGCCATCCCAGCCTCCGGTGGCGCTGCCGGTCACAGCGCTGCCCATGATCGACCAATTTTTATCGACAATATAATTGGCTTGTAAACCGGTATGCGTGAAAGGTTCGCCTGCATTAAAAGAATAAGCGCGCGTGTAAAAGAAATTGTCGGGTGCTGCAACTGTTTCAAAACCGGTAGGAGAGTAAAAATGACCTGCTCTGATATTAATGCCTTTTGTGCCAATGGGGACATGGGCTTCCAAATAAGCTTGCGGCAGCGCGATGCCGTAGGTTCTGGTGGAAGCGCAACACAAACCGAGATCCCAGTTGCTGCGCTTTAGCGCTTCACCGGTGTTGACGTCAAAAGTGGGTACGCCAAAGGCTTGAGTAAAAACGGCATCGGTTCCGAACATGAAATCGAACCGCCCGCCAAAATCCCATTTGTGGGTTTCGGAAACCACTTGGCGTTGAATGAACGTATTGAATTGATTCAACTGAAAACGATTGGCTTGATCGGCGAAAGCAACCGGTCCATTGAAGCCGTCTGACTGGCTTGGATTAAAGGTTGCACCGCCATTAACCCATCCGCCGACTTCCACCCGGCTGTCTTTAATAAAATTCTTTAGGTTACTTAAATTGCTGGCATGGAGTGGAGCTGGGGAAGCTGCAAATTGAAAAATACTGCTTGTCGCAGCAAGCAATAGCCATTTTGAATATTTCATCTTGCACTGGCGATAATAGGGGTTCATTAATGAGTTACGACGGCCTGAAAATACCGGGCGGATGATAACTGATTTTACCATTTTCATGGTGAATAGATACCGCGAACGAGGCCACACGCCGCATTGCGGGATGCTACTCCGGAGCAACCGGAGTAGCAGTTATTGTATTCACCAGGTGACTTCTGAGATTCCGATTCCGGCGCGGCTACAACCAAACCATCAAACCCATTTCCAGCGGATGCGTCAGCAGCGGGTGATGAGGGTAAATGCGGATGAAGTATTCCTGCTTGCCGCATAATTCCGGGGTCAGTTTGAGTTCGAACAAATGCTCGCCCGAATCCTGGATGCCGGTAAATTCAAACTTGAAATGATTGAAATTGCACAGCCGCGTGGTCTTGAACTGGCGGCAAATCAATAATTCAATAACGACATCCTCAGGCGCCAGGTTATTCAGTTTGGCGGCGATTCTGAAATTCAATGCCTCGTTAAAAGGAATGCGTTCGCAAGGCGTATCCAGACGGCGTAATGTGACGCCGTGCCATGCTTGTTTTATCCGGGCTTTCCATGCGGCGATGTTTTTTGCCCCGGTAAAATCATTTTCAGCATAAAGGGCGCCTTTGCCGCTGGCCGGACGATAAAATTTAGTGACATATTCATCGACCATGCGGGTGGCGTTATAGCTAGGCAACAGCGATATCATCGAATGCTTGGCCATTTTCACCCAACCGGGCGAGTAGCCGAGCTTGCCATGGTTGTAATACAACGGAACCACCTGGTCTTGCAGGATTTCATACAATGCGCGGCTTTCTTCCTGGTCGCGCACAGTACCCTCCATATCCTCCGGACCGGGTTTGATCGCCCAGCCATTTTTACCGTCGTAGCCTTCTCCCCACCAGCCATCCAGCACACTGAGATTGATCGCGCCGTTGATGCCCGCTTTCATGCCCGAGGTGCCGCTGGCCTCCAGCGGATAAATCGGATTATTCAGCCAGACATCGACACCGGCGACCAGCCGCCGGGCGAGGCGCAAGTCGTAACCTTCGACTAACAGCAACCGCCCTTCAAATTCTGGAAAACTGGCGACTTGGCTGATGCGCCGGATTAAATCCTGCCCCGGTACATCGGCCGGATGCGCCTTACCGGCAAAAATCAGCAATACCGGGCGTTCCTGATCCAGGATAATTTTGCGCAGCCAATCGAGATTTTCGAATAACAACGTGGCGCGCTTGTAGGTGGCGAAGCGGCGCGCGAAACCCAGTGTCAGAACATTCGGGTTGATCGGGTCGACAAATTTCAGCAGCCGATCAAGATGCGCTTCAGAGCCGCGATTCCGGGCATTCTGCTCGGTGATGCGCGAGCGGATGCCGTAAAACATCTGCGATTTTAGCGATTGCCGCACGCTCCAGAACAGATGGTCCGGTATCGCATCGATACGCGACCAATACTCGGTGTCGCACATTTTGTTGCGCCATTCGTGACCGAGATAGCGGTCGAACAGATCGGACCATTCCTGCGCCAGAAAAGTTGGCACATGAATACCGTTGGTGACGTAGGAAATCGGATTTTCTTCCGGCTCGATCTGCGGCCACAAATCGCGGCAGATACTGGCGGACACGCCGCCGTGTATCTTGCTGACGCCGTTGTGCGTGCGTGAGCCGTGAATCGCGAGCGCCGTCATATTGAAGTCCGGACTTCCGGGTACATGACCAAGCGCCATGAATTCTTCACGCGTAATGTTCAAGCTGCGGTAGAAGCTATCAAAATAGGTTTGCATCATCTCCGCGTTGAAGTGGTCATGCCCGGCAGGCACCGCGGTATGCGTGGTAAAAACGGTATTCACTGCGACGCTTTCCAGCGCGCTGGCGAAATCAAGCCCTTGCTGCACCAGATCGTGAATGCGTTCAAGAATCATGAAGGCGGCGTGTCCTTCATTGATATGCCAGATCGTCGGTTTGATGCCGAGCGCATGCAATGCGCGCACACCGCCCATGCCGAGAATGATTTCCTGCTCGATCCGCATGGTTCTGTCGCCGCCATAAAGATTGTGCGTGATGTAGCGGTCTTGCGGCGAGTTTTCCGGCAAATCGGTGTCGAGCAAATAAAGCGTAACGTGGCCGATTTTCGCTTGCCATATTTTGGCCGTGACCTGGCGGTGCAGCAGCGGCACTTCAATGTGCAAGCCCGAGCCATCCGGCCGCAATACCGGCGTGACGGGCAGGTCATCGAAGTCCGAAATGGTATAGGTGACTTGCTGGTTGCCCTTACTATCGATGGTTTGAAAGAAATACCCCTGGCGGTACAACAGCCCGATGGCGACGAAAGGCAAATGTAAATCGCTCGCGGCTTTGCAGTGATCACCGGCGAGAATGCCCAAACCGCCGGAATAAATCGGCAGGCTTTCGTGAAAACCGAATTCAAAGCAGAAATAAGCGACTTGATCTTGCGAACTCAGCCCTCCGTTGTTCTGTAGCGCCGATGCGTCATGGTAGGAGTCGTACGTCGACAGAATGCTATTGTAGGTAGCGAGAAAAACCCGGTCTTCGGTCGCCTTCAGCAGCACAGATTCGTCCACCCGTTTCAGGAATGCCTTCGGGTTATGTCCTACCGCTTCCCATAAATACGGATCGAGCCGCGAAAACAGCGTGCGCGTGGCGCGATCCCAGCTATACCAGAGATTATTGGCTAGCTCTTCCAGACGTTTCAGGCGTGGCGGTATTTTAGGATTGACGGTGATGGTGAAGGCGGTTCGCGGAAACATGCAGGTTCTCCTTGCTGAGAATGATCGTTGCTATGATACACCCAGCACCGGCCAATTAATTGGATTTGAAGACGGGAGTCCGCTAGCGCGGTACGTTGGATGCGGACTTTTGGGAATTTACGCGCCGTTATTGAGTAAACGGAAGGCTTCCTGGCGAGCGCCCAGTAAACCGATTGCGGGGTTGGTGACGATATGCACCGGAATTTCGCGCATGAGTGCGGAAAACCGTCCTTTCGCGTGAAACGCATGCATAAAGCCGCCCGCGCTGAGTGTGTCGAGCATTTTTGGCGCGATGCCGCCCGCAATATAGACACCGCCGCGGCATAATCCAGCCAGCGCCAGATTGCCGGCATAAGCACCGTAAATCGCGGCAAATAATTCCAACGCCTGGATCGCGATGGGATGCTGTTCGGTTTGCGCCAGCGCCGTGACCGCCGCGCCGCTGTCTTCCTCCAGTTCGATGACCGGTAAGCCGGGTGTTGCTGCCTGCGTTTGCAAAAATTTAAAAATATTCGTCAATCCGGACCCGGACAACAAGCGTTCCACCGACACGTGCCCGAAGCGTTGTTGTAACCATTCGAACAAACCGGTTTGCAGCGGAGTGACCGGCGCGAAATCGATATGCCCTGCCTCGGTCGGCCATGCAACGTAGCGATTGTTTACCGGAGTGAGCCATGCCACGCCCATTCCGGTACCAGCGCCAAGCACGACGCGCATCGCCTGCGCATGCGGTTGTCCGGTTTGCAGCGTGGTCAAATCACTGGAGGGCAGATTCTCAATGGCTAAGGCCACGGCTTCAAAATCATTGATGAGTTTGACCGCTGCAATTGAAAACTCCTGCGCGATGTTTGCGCTGCTGATCTGCCACGGTAGATTCGTCAAGGTGGCCTGTTGCGCGGCAATCGGTCCGGCTACGGCAAAACACGCTGCGGGCGGGGGCTGAGTTGTTGCTTGGCCGAGAAAATCTCGCAGAATATCGGAAAAGGTGGCAAAAGTTGCGCTGTCGTAACGTTGTGTACAGCGCTCATGTATCTGACCATCCGCTATTTCAGCCAGTTGCAGGATGGTTTTGGTGCCGCCGATGTCACCGTAGAGAAGTTGTGTATTCATGCGCTGGTCAATCCCTGGAATCTTCTTAAGATGAATGGAAAAAGTGACAAGCCAGAACGATAGTATACCGCGGCGCATACGCTATGTTTTGATTGCCTTTGCGATGGTTTGTCTTACAATCACGGATTCAGTACATTTTTGCGCGATGCTAAAACTTCTATGACCGATCCACTGATTATCGCTAAAACCAACCAATCCGATTTAGCGCTATTGCCTGCGATGGCCACGCGCCATGGTTGCATTACCGGCGCGACCGGTACCGGCAAGACGGTGACGCTGCAGAAACTGGCGGAAAGTTTTTCCAATATCGGCGTGCCGGTATTCATGGCGGACATCAAAGGCGATCTGACCGGTATCTGCAAACCCGGAGCCTTGTCCGCAAAAATGCAAACCCGTTTGGACATGCTGCAACTGGATGTGCCGCAATGGGAGGGCTTTCCGGTGACGTTGTGGGATGTGTTGCAGGAGAATGGTCATCCGCTGCGGGCGACGATTTCCGATATGGGGCCGCTGCTGCTGGCGCGTTTGCTGAATCTGAATGAAACGCAGGAAGGCGTGCTCACGTTGGTGTTTAAAGTGGCCGACGATCACGGTTTATTGTTGCTCGATCTGAAGGATTTGCGCGCGTTACTGCAATTTGTCGGCGACAACGCGGATGAGTTCAAAACGCAGTACGGCAACGTGTCACCGGCCTCGATTGGCGCGATTCAGCGGGGTTTGCTGCAAATTGAGAAGCAGGGCGGCGGCAAATTCTTCGGTGAGCCGATGCTGAACATCGAAGATTTGATGCAAACCATCGACGGCAAAGGCGTGGTCAATATTCTGGCCGCCGATCAATTGCTAAACTCGCCGCGTTTGTACAGTTCCTTTTTGTTGTGGATGCTGTCCGAGCTGTACGAGAATCTGCCGGAAACCGGCGATCGCGAGCAGCCCAAATTGGTGTTCTTTTTTGACGAAGCGCATTTGTTGTTCAGTATGGCATCGCCCGCGCTGCTGGAGAAAATCGAGCAAGTCGTGCGGCTGATCCGCTCGAAAGGGGTGGGGATTTATTTCGTGACGCAGAATCCTTTCGATATTCCCGAGAAAGTCCTGAGTCAGCTGGGCAACCGCGTGCAGCATGCGTTGCGCGCGTTCACGCCGCGCGACCAGAAAGCGGTGAATGCGATTGCGGAAACCATGCGGCCCAATCCAAAATTGAACGTCAAACAAGCGATCCTCGAACTTTCCGTCGGCGAAGCGCTGGTTTCTTTCCTCGATGCCAGCGGTTCGCCCGGCATGACCGAACGCGCGATGATATTGCCGCCAGTCAGCCAGATCGGCCCGATCACGGCGGACGAGCGCAAGGAATTGATGCAATCGTCGATTGTGGCCGGTGTCTACGAGCAGGAAATCGACCGCGAAAGTGCTTTTGAGCTGCTGCAAGCGCGCAGCGGTGCGGAAAAAGCGCCCGACCATTCAGCGCAAACCACGGCGGCCGGAAGCTTGCGCAAACCGGCGGACGAGGGAATTCTGGCTGGTCTAGGCGATTTGCTGCTGGGTTCGTCCGGCAAACGCGGCGGACGGCGCGAAAGCGTGCTCGATGCTTTTGCAAAAAGCGCTGCGCGCTCGGTCGGTTCGTCGATTGCGCGCGAAATTACTCGTGGGGTGCTCGGGTCGATCTTAGGACAAAAGCGCCGTTAGTTTGGGGCGGTTTTGCCTGTATATTGAGGAGAGAAAACAATGAAAAAAATCATCGGCGCCTTGCTTTTGTGCCTGCCTGCCGGACTGGTTCACGCTGCCGGTACTTACGACGGTATCTGGACGATAGA
>MSXT01000071.1 GCA_002083595.1 Proteobacteria bacterium ST_bin16
AAGAATTCTGCAAAACTGTATCTTCCTAGTTTAGGTTTCAATGCATATTCGGTGCTATCTTCACCCCGATAGATAAACATTCCATCAGAATTATCTTTTAAAATTTGTAAGATATCTGCAACACAAGTAATTTTGTCCAATGATTTTTGATTACTTACTATTTTGGGCATTTAGATTTTCTTCCATCAACAACCGCACCGCCTCCCGATACTTCTCCACCGTCTTTAGCAAAATGTCCTCCTGCAATTCAGGCGCAGGCGCTTTTTTATTCCAATCCTGCGTTTCCAGCCAGTCGCGCACGAATTGTTTGTCGAAGCTCGGTGGGTTTTGGCCGGGGTGGTATTGGCTGGCGGGCCAGAAGCGGGATGAATCGGGGGTAAGGACTTCGTCGATCAGGTAGAGCTCGCCTTGCTCATCCAGGCCGAATTCGAACTTGGTATCGGCGATGATGATGCCGCGTTGCAAGGCATACTCAGCGGCTTCGGAATAGAGCCGGATGGCTGTGGCGCTGACTTTGGCGGTTAATTCCCGGCCGAGCAGTTTTTCCACTTCGGCGACGGCGATGTTTTCATCGTGCGCTCCGGCGGCGGCTTTGGTCGACGGGGTGAAGATCGCGCCACCGGGCAGTTTATCCGCGAGTTTCAATCCGGCAGGCAGCGGAATACCGCAGATTGCGCCGGTTTGCTGATAATCCTTCCAGCCGGAACCGACGACATAACCGCGCACGATGGCTTCGATCGACAGCGGTTTCAGGCGGCGGATCACGAAGGCGCGCCCTGCCACTTGTTTACGTTCGTTGTCTGCGACGACCGATTCCGGCGCGATACCGGTGAGGTGATTCGGCAGGATATGCGCAAGTTTGTCGAACCAGAATTGCGATAACGCGGTGAGGATTTTGCCTTTGCCGGGCACGGCGGTCGGCAGGATCACGTCGAACGCCGAGAGGCGGTCGGTTTGTACGATCAGTAGTTTGTCATCGCCGACGGCGTAGATGTCGCGGACTTTGCCGCGATGTAAAAACGGCAGGCTTTTGATCGAGGTTTCAAACAGTGCGGCTTCAGTCATGGTGTTCACTTCACTTGGATTCGAGTTGTTGTTTGATGTGCAGCGCATCGTGCAATGCAGTGGCGGTATCGGTGCTCAGCACGGTGAAATGCCCCATCTTGCGCCCGGGGCGCGCCTCGCTTTTGCCGTACAGGTGCAATTTGGCCGATGGATGTTGCAGCACGATATTCCAGTCGGGATCGCCGTTGCGCCACACGTCGCCAAGCAGGTTGATCATCACCGCGGGGCTGAGTTGCGCAGTCGAGCCGAGCGGTAAACCGCACAATGTGCGCACTTGCTGCTCGAATTGGGACGTGACGCAGGCGTCGATCGAATAATGCCCGCTGTTATGCGGACGCGGCGCGATTTCGTTGATCACCAGTTCGTCGTCTTGCAGCACGAAAAATTCGACGCACAACACCCCCTGATAATTGAGACTCTTCGCAATCTGACAGGCGATTTCCTGCGCTTTTCCGGCCAGCAGTGGAGAAATCGGGGCAGGCACGATGCTGACATCCAGGATGCCGTTGACGTGCTGATTCTCGGCGACCGGGAAAGTTTGCATTTCGCCAGCGCTGCCGCGCGCCACGACCACCGAGATTTCGCTTTTCAGCGGCATGAATTTTTCCAGCACGCACACGGCGTGATTCAACTGCGCATACGCCGCCAGTAATTCCGCGTCGCTGGATACCTTGATCTGACCTTTACCGTCGTAACCGAACTGACTGACTTTCAGAATTCCTGGCAACAACTCCGCGGCATCCTGGTCGGCAAAGTCATCCGCCTGCTGTATGACCGCAAACGGGGCGACGGCAAAGCCATTGATACCGAGAAATTGTTTTTCCGCAATCCTGTTTTGCGCGACCGAAACACTGTACGCATCCGGGCTGACGACACAGGATTTGGCCAGTTTTCGCAGCGAATTCGCGGGGATATTTTCAAATTCGGTGGTTATCGCCGCGCATTGGCTGCCGAGTTTTTCCAGCGCTTCCGGATCGTCGTAATTCGCACAAATGAATGCATCGGCAACGCGCCCGGCCGGGCTGCCGCTATCCGGATCCAGCACCGTGACTGGGTAGCCCATTTGCTGCGCGGCTTGCACGAACATGCGCCCGAGCTGCCCGCCTCCCAGCACACCGAGCATGGCTCCCGGCATAATCGCCATTATTGCTGCAACTCGGCGTTAAGTACGGATTCGGTTTGTTTGCGCCGGTACGCGTCCAACTGCGCACTCAATTCACTGTTATTCACCGCCAATAGCGCCACCGCAAACAATCCGGCATTGGCTGCTCCGGCTTGGCCAATGGCAAACGTGGCAACGGGGATGCCTTTCGGCATTTGCACAATCGACAGCAATGAATCCAAGCCTTGTAGATGTTTGGAGTTCACCGGGACGCCCAGCACCGGCAGCGTGGTTTTGGCCGCAATCATACCGGGCAAATGCGCCGCGCCGCCCGCACCGGCGATAATGCATTGAATGCCGCGCGCTTTGGCTTCTCCGGCGAACTGAAACAGTAAATCCGGTGTGCGATGGGCCGAAACCACTTTAGCCTCATAGGCGATATGAAATTCATCCAGAATAGCAACCGCATGCTGCATCACATCCCAATCGCTTTTACTTCCCATCACTACGCTGACTAACGGTTTAATCATTTCACTGTAACTGGCAAAAATTAAAAATAAATATCCAAGAGAATGTTGTACTATCACACCCTGAAAGCGCGGCTGGCTATTTTATAAGTCTGTGCAATAATCGTGTAATTTATTTCGATCGCTGCAACAAAAAACACAACTGGTATTATACTCACCTGATTTAACAGCGAGCTTTTCATTGATTTGCGTTTAAAACTTTACCAGCTATCCATAAAACCGGCATTTGCATGAATTTTCAACGCGGAAAACAAAATAACGATCCGGAAATCAATCTGATACCGATGATCGATGTGTTATTGGTGATTTTGATTTTTTTGGTGGTGACGACGACCTATTCAAAATTTGCCGAGCTTGAAATCAGTTTGCCGGAAACCAGTGCGGAACAAGTCGATAAAAATATCGAGAAACCGAACAACATCGATATCACGGTCAGCGCGCTGGGTGATTACACCATCAATCGGGTAGCGGTTAAATCCGCCAGTATCGAGAGTCTGCGCGATGCCTTAATGGCTGCAGCCAAGAACCAGCCGGATCCGTTTATCATCATCAACGCGGATGCAAAAGCGACGCACCAATCGGTCATTACGGTAATGGAAGCGGCGCGCTTGGCAGGCTACAATAAAATCACGTTCACCACGGAAACGAACAATACCCGGTAAAGGGAGTGATCAAATGTTTGATTTCCTAAAAAATTACACCAAAAAACTCACTAAGGAGACCCATATGTCCACTATCAATGTCGATAATTTTTCCCAAGCCGCTCAAGCCGGTACACAATATATTCTGGCACCCCTGCCCTACGCAAACACTGCGCTGGATCCGGTCATTAGCGCCAACACGCTGAGTTTCCACTATGGCAAGCACCACAAAACCTATGTCGACAACTTGAATAATCTGCTGGCAAATAGCGATCTGGCCGGTAAATCGCTGGAGGATATTATTCGCGCATCCGCCGGGCAAGCGGACAAAGCCGCAATTTTCAATAACGCCGCGCAAGTCTGGAACCATATGTTCTATTGGCATAGCCTGAAACCGAATGGCGGCGGCGAACCTTCCGCAGCACTGAAGCAAAAAATTGAAGCCTCATTCGGCAGTCTGGAAGCGTGCAAAAAAGAATTCGCGCAAGCGGCGCTGACACAGTTCGGCAGCGGCTGGGCGTGGCTGGTTGTGGATGGCGGTAAAATCGCCATCGCTAAAACCGGCAACGCGGAAACACCGATCACCAAAAATATCCGCCCCCTGCTGACTATCGACGTATGGGAACACGCTTATTATCTGGATTATCAAAACCGCCGCGCCGATTACGCCAATGCGATTTTGGATAAATTAATCAATTGGGATTTCGCGGAAGCTAACCTCGGATAATTCCGGATTTTATGACTGATATCACGATCGCCCTATCAAAAGGGCGAATTTTTGAAGACACGGCGCCACTGTTAAAAGCAGCGGGTATCGTTGCGCTGGACGATCCCGAATCGTCACGCAAATTGATTCTATCCACCAATCGGGCCAATGTCCGCCTGATTATCGTGCGCGCCTCGGATGTGCCGACTTATGTGCAATACGGCGCGGCCGATCTGGGCATTGCCGGGAAGGATGTGCTGCAGGAACATGGCGGCACCGGGCTGTATCAACCGCTAGATCTGAACATCGCGCGCTGCCGCATGATGGTGGCTGTACCCAATGGTTTCGATTACGACTCCGCCGTGCGTCAAGGCGCACGGTTACGCATTGCCACCAAATATGTGCAAACCGCCCGCGAGCACTTTGCTTCAAAAGGTGTGCATGTCGATCTGATCAAGTTGTACGGTTCGATGGAACTGGCACCATTAGTCGGCCTGGCCGATGCCATCGTCGATCTCGTGTCCAGTGGTAACACACTAAAAGCCAATAATCTTGTCGCGGTCGAAGAGATTATGCAGATTTCGTCCCGGTTGATCGTCAACCAGGCTGCACTGAAACTGAAACAGGATGCCATTCAGCCGGTGCTGGATGCATTTTCCGCTGCGGTGAAAAAGTAGATAGCCGTGCGCATCTGAAACCACTCATACCATGATTCAAATAAAACGATTCAACTCCACCGATTCCGATTTCAATGCCTGTCTCGACAAGCTCCTGGCTTTTGAAAATGCGCAGGATGATGCCGTCGATGTCACGGTTGCCAACATCCTCGCCGATATCCGCAGCCGCAAGGATGCCGCGCTGATCGAATACACCAATCGTTTCGACCGGCTGGCCATTCAATCCGCCAAAGACCTCGAGCTGACGCAGGATCAATTGCAGCATTCGTTAGCAACATTGCCGGATGCGGAACGGACTGCATTACAGCAAGCAGCGGAACGGGTGCGCAGCTATCACGAAAAACAACCACTCAGTTCCTGGCAATACACCGATGCCGATGGCACGTTATTGGGGCAGAAAGTGACCGCGCTGGATCGTGTGGGTCTTTATGTGCCGGGCGGCAAAGCTTCATATCCGTCGTCGGTACTAATGAACGCGATCCCGGCCAAAGTCGCTGGCGTGCAAGAATTGATCATGGTTGTCCCTACCCCGGATGGCGAACGAAACGATATGGTGCTGGCGGCTGCGGCCATTAGCAAAGTGGATCGCGTTTTCACCATCGGTGGCGCGCAAGCGATCGGCGCATTGGCGTACGGCACCGAAACCGTACCGCCGGTCGACAAAATCGTCGGCCCTGGCAATGCGTACGTTGCAGCGGCCAAACGCCGGGTGTTCGGTATCGTCGGTATCGATATGGTGGCCGGGCCTTCTGAAATCCTGGTGATCTGCGACGGTAAAACCAATCCCGACTGGATTGCGATGGATTTGTTTTCCCAAGCGGAACATGACGAGCTGGCGCAGTCGATCTTGTTGTCGCCGGATGCGGAATTTCTGAATCAAGTCGCACAAAGCATTGACCGTCAATTGGCGGCAATGCCCCGCCACAGTGTCATCCGCGCTTCGCTGGAAAATCGCGGCGCATTGATTCAGGTGCAAGATCTGGACGAAGCTTGTGCGATCGCTAACAAAATCGCACCGGAACACCTGGAATTATCGGTTGAGCAACCGGAAAAATGGGGCGATAAAATCCGCCATGCCGGTGCTATTTTTCTTGGCCGTAATGCTTGTGAAGCGTTGGGTGATTATTGCGCCGGCCCCAATCACGTGCTGCCGACCTCACGCACTGCGCGCTTCTCGTCGCCACTCGGCGTTTACGATTTTCAAAAACGCAGCAGTCTGATTCAAGTATCACAGCAAGGCGCCGAAAAGCTCGGGAAAATTGCATCGATACTGGCTAACGGCGAAGGATTACAGGCGCACGCAAAATCGGCGGAATATCGCTATATTAAACACCGGTAATGACGCATAGCGTGAACTGATCTTGCACCTCATGCCAGTCATTACGTCACGCGACCACCCGCTCATCAAACAACTGATCAGACTGGAAGAGTCGTCGCAATATCGCAAGAAAACCGGCTTAACGCTGCTCGACGGCATCCATCTGATTCAGATCTATTGTTCCGTGCTCGGCGCTCCCGAAAATCTGATCGTCAGCAAGGCGTATATCGACGATAGCGAGAATGAGCACTTTCTCACCATTCTCTTCGGTCACACCCCCCCCAAACTGACGGTAGTCAGCAATCTCTTATTTCGCGAGATATCTCCGGTCAAAACACCGTCCGGCATCCTCGCGCTGATTGCACTTCCCGGGGTGAAAAAAGATGTCAGTAACGGGAAGGAGATGTTCAGCGTTCTGCTGGAAACCATCCAGGATCCCGGCAATTTGGGCTCAATTCTGCGTTCCGCCGCTGCCGCCAACGTTAAGGATGTTTACCTGTCCAAGCAATGCGCCGATGCCTGGTCGCCAAAAACGCTCAGAGCCGCGATGGGGGCACACTTCTTTTTGCACATCCATGAAGACAGTGATTTGCAAAAGGTCGCACAGCAATTTTCCGGAACGGTCATTGCTACATCGATACAAGCCAATCGGAATCTTTTTGAAATCTCTCTGGTTGGCCCCACCGCTTTTGTATTCGGTAACGAAGGTGCTGGATTATCCAAGGAAATGATCCAGGCAGCAGACGAAAACATTGTGATTCCCATGCCCGGTAAAACCGAATCATTAAATGCGGCAGCCGCGGCGGCCATTTGTTTTTTTGAAAAAGTCCGCCAGGACAGAGCATACGCGGCGTCAACCGCTATTGGAACAAAATAACAGGCGGTGTATGATACCGCACCCATCAAAACAGTCACTTTGGAGCACCTATGAAATTTTCTTCTTTATCTCTCATCACCTTGATGGGATGTTTGTTGTTCAGTTCCGCCCAAGTCATGGCCATTCACCATGAACCGCAAGATTCCCAGTCACCGCATGCATCCAGCGGAAAAGTGGCGAACAACGAAGGAACCGTTGTCGATATCATCGATACTACCGGCTATACCTACATGGAATTGGAAAATTCCGGCAACCGCTTCTGGATCGCCGCACCGACGACCAAAGTGAACAAGGGCGATCGCATTCGTTTCGTTCAAGATATGGTCATGACCAACTTCACCAGCAAAACACTGAACCGCACTTTCGGTACACTCGTTTTCGTTTCTTCCACGGAAGTGAAGAAATAATTACTTACGCGACGTCGGTAAAACCAATCAGCAGTTTGTTTCTAAGGCTTTTCAGTTCATCCCGGTACTGTGCCGCTTGCTCGAATTCCAGATTCTTGGCGGCACTCAGCATTTTCTTTTCAACCCGCTGAATCTCTTTGGCCAGTTGCGCTTCATTCATGGCGTCATAACGCGCCTGCACTTGCGCGGCCTTGAGATTCTGTTGCGCGGATTCATGGTTATAGACGCCGTCGATCAAGTCTTTAATCCGTTTATGCACCGATCGCGGCGTGATGCCATTTTGCAGATTATGCTCCACCTGCTTCTGGCGTCGCCGGTTGGTCTCATCTATGGCAACGCGCATCGAGCGGGTAATACGATCCGCATATAAAATCGCTGTGCCATTGATATGACGGGCCGCCCGGCCGATGGTCTGAATCAATGACCGCTCCGAACGCAGAAAACCTTCCTTATCGGCATCCAGTATCGCCACCAGCGAAACTTCCGGAATATCCAAGCCCTCACGCAACAGGTTAATCCCAACCAGCACATCGAATTGTCCCAGGCGCAAATCGCGGATAATTTCCACGCGTTCAACAGTGTCGATGTCGGAATGCAGATAACGCACTTTGATTTGGTGATCGGAAAAATAATCGGTCAGATCCTCCGCCATGCGTTTGGTCAACGTGGTGACCAATACGCGCTCGTTCTTGGCGGTACGCAAATGGACCTCCGACATTAAATCGTCTACCTGCGTGGCGACCGGGCGCACTTCAATGACCGGATCCACCAGACCGGTCGGACGCACCACCTGTTCCACCACCTGACCGCTATGTTGTTTCTCATAATCGGCGGGTGTCGCCGATACAAACACGGTTTGCCGCATCCGTTGCTCGAATTCCTCGAATCGCAGCGGACGGTTATCTAATGCGGACGGCAGGCGGAAACCATAATTCACCAGATTTTCCTTGCGCGAACGGTCTCCTTTGTACATACCGCCGATCTGCGGCACCGTGACATGACTTTCATCGATAATCATCAGCGCATCGGGCGGCAGATAATCGAGCAGCGTGGGTGGCGGTTCGCCGGGTTTTTTGCCGGACAGATGACGGGAATAATTTTCGATGCCTTTGCAGAAACCCAATTCATTGAGCATTTCCAGATCGAAACGCGTGCGTTGCTCCAGTCGTTGCGCTTCGACCAGCCGGTTTTCCTGGTAGAAATACTCCAGCCGCTCGCGCAATTCGGTTTTGATGGTTTCCATCGCGCGCAACGTGGTGCTGCGCGGCGTGACATAGTGACTGGAAGGATAAACGGTGAAGCGCGACAGTTTTTGCAGCATACGGCCGGTGAGCGGATCGAACAGCGACATGCTGTCGACTTCGTCGTCGAACAGCGATACCCGCACCGCCGCCTCCGAGCTTTCCGCCGGGAAAATATCGACTACATCGCCGCGCACGCGAAAAACACCGCGTTTGAATTCCAGCTCATTGCGATCGTATTGCATCTCGGTCAGGCGCTTGATAATGTCGCGCTGCGAAATTTTCTCGCCGCTGCGCAAATGCAGAATCATGCCGTGATAATCCACCGGATCGCCGATACCGTAAATACACGACACCGTCGCCACGATGATGGCGTCATCGCGTTCCAGCATCGACTTGGTCGCGGACAAGCGCATTTGCTCGATATGCTCGTTGATGCTGGAATCTTTTTCGATAAACAGATCACGCGCCGGAACATACGCCTCGGGCTGGTAATAATCGTAGTACGAGACGAAATACTCGATGGCGTTTTCCGGGAAAAATTCGCGCATTTCCGCGTACAGCTGCGCCGCTAGCGTTTTATTCGGCGCGATCACGATGGCTGGACGGCCCAAACGCGCGATCATGTTGGCAATCGTATACGTTTTACCGGATCCGGTAACACCCAATAACGTTTGATACGCCAAGCCATCGTTTATGCCTTCGACCAATTGCGCAATTGCAGCCGGCTGGTCGCCCGCGGGAGCAAACGCTTGATGTAATTTGTACGGACTATTGGGGAAGGTTGCGATCACAGGTATAATTCCATCATTGAATTGTTTCTTTGTGTCATTTTAACATGCCGGTCTACCTATTTTAGTGCGAGGATTTTTGTGGAACTCTCTAACCGCGTTCAAACCATCAAGCCATCTCCTACTCTTGCTGTCACCGCCCGGGCTGCGAAACTCAAAGCCGAAGGGAAGGACATCATTGGATTGGGAGCGGGCGAACCCGATTTTGATACTCCTCAGCACATTAAGGATGCCGCCATTGCGGCGATCAATAAAGGCCAGACCAAATACACGGCGGTTGGCGGCACACCCGGTCTGAAAAATGCCATCGTGGCAAAGTTCAAACGGGAAAATAACTTTGTCTTCGATGCCAAACAAATTCTGGTTTCCTGCGGCGGTAAACAGAGCTTTTTTAATCTGGCATTGTCGGTGATCAATCCCGGCGACGAAGTCATCATTCCGGCACCGTATTGGGTTTCTTATCCTGACATTGTGTTAATCGCGGAAGGCAAGCCGGTTTTCATCAATACCGGCATCGAGCAGAATTTCAAAATTTCCGCGGCACAATTGGAAGCCGCGATCACCCCGAAAACCAAAATGTTTGTCATCAATAGTCCGAGTAATCCATCCGGAGCGGTTTACACACTGGATGAACTGAAAGCATTGGGGGAAGTGTTACGCAAGCATCCGCAGATTCTGATCGCTACGGACGATATGTACGAGCATATTCTGTTATCGGGTCAGAAATTTATTAACATCGTCAACGCCTGCCCGGAATTATTTGCCCAGACCGTGGTTCTGAATGGCGTTTCCAAGGCGTATTCGATGACTGGATGGCGTATCGGCTATTGCGGCGGACCTGCGCACATTATTACCGCAATGGAGAATAT
Organism: Proteobacteria bacterium ST_bin16; assembly: GCA_002083595.1. Taxonomy (GTDB): domain Bacteria; phylum Pseudomonadota; class Gammaproteobacteria; order Burkholderiales; family Nitrosomonadaceae; genus Nitrosomonas. The sequence continues at coordinate 10,222 of MSXT01000071.1, forward strand.
TCAATCGCAAAGCACGTCCAACCCAAGCTCTATTTCGCAAGCAGCGGCTGAAGCGGCATTGAACGGTGATCAGTCCTGTATGAATCCGATGATCGCGGCGTTCAAGGAACGCAATATTTTTGTTACCGAGCAACTGAATCAAATCAACGGTGTGCGTTGCTTATCTTCCGATGGTGCTTTTTATGCCTTTGCGGATGCCCGCCAATCGATTGATGATCTCTACAAGAAAAACTTGATTGGCGCACAAAACGATATCGCGTTTAGCGAATATCTGCTGGAAAAAGCGGGGGTTGCCGTAGTTCCCGGTTCCGCTTTCGGATGTGACGGCTATATGCGCCTGTCTTTCGCCACATCAATGGATAATCTAATGCAAGCGCTCAGTCGCATCAAGAACCTGCTGAAATAACTGGATTGACTTGGCAAATTTATGTTTTTCTAGTGCAAATTAGCAAGCGCTGCTTTTTTCGTTTTCCCAGCACGCGAAGGAATATTACATAGACCACACACATGATTGGAATGAATCTCCAGTGAGTGCACGACAAAACTGCCGTGACAATTCACACATGGCGCTATGCACAATACGCCGCTTTCCACAAAACGCACCAGAGTCCATGCGCGGGTCAAACTTAACACTTTCTCGAGTTGATGGACCGTGATGTGCTCGGTATAGAGCCGGTAACTCTTAATCAGCGCATCAATACCGTCAATCCCGGTATTTTTCGTTACATAATGATAGATGTTGATAAATAACGAAGAATGCATATTCGGTTGCCAGCTCATGAACCAATCCTCCGAATACGGCAGCATCCCTTTGGGTGGCGATACCCCTCTGATTTCCTTATACAGTTTAACCAGTCTTTCACGGCTCAGATCGGTATTCATTTCCAGAACCTGTAGCCGGGCACCCAATTCAATTAATTCTGTCGCCAGCTGGATTTGCTTGGCTTCGGTGATAATGCTTCGATTGCGCATAATATTACTCCCTGATTTCGTCTATTGAATGCTATGCAATCGCTTCTGCCGGTTTTCCTGCCATTAGAATCGCGGCATGCGATTTGGTAACCGATTGGTCGCGGGAATCGTTGGACAGCATATCGGCAATCAATCGATCATCAAAGCGGAAACGGCACAGTAACGTATTGGAAGCCGCCATTTTGATCAGCTGTGCTGAACTCAACTTTTCCAGTATATCAGCAATATCCTGATTAATTCCCAATCGATACATGGCGGCTACTCTGTCATCCCGCAACATCTGTTTAGCCAGCAGCAAATAACTTAAATTGATATCTCTGATTTCGTCAAGCAATTGATTGGTTTCCATTTCATCACCCTTTTAATTAAAAATATTTGAATTAAAACACCGTAACGCACAGGTGAGATTTTCAATTATGGGGCAGTGGAAGTAAATGGAAGATGAGCTTAATCGAGGTTAGGTAATCTTCTCATCAAAATGTAGGAATTTTACCTACAGAAGAAACGCTTCATAGAACGGGATTGGAAGACTCGTTGCTGACTGCCGGGATACGCCAAGAAACATGAGTCTCCTGACCAAGACTACAGCCTCGGCAATAATCTCCAGACTTGCAAGATCGGCAATACTATCACGCGGTATAGAACAGTCTATCTTAGGAATACCGGCGGAAAAGTGTTCTAAATTGGTAAAAATGCACAATCCATCGGTACCATGATCGATTGAGATACCCAACGTATCGAATGGATACCCCGCAGCAACATTATTTTCCTGTTCATCCCGCACTTGAGCTACAGAGGAACCAACGCTCATTGAGATCCTCATCTCCGCTTCCCAGGTTTCCGGCAAATACCATGTTATGAATATTTTCAGGCACGGCAATTTTTGCCGGGCTTGCCGCTTGTTTGGACAAAAAAATCAAATATAAAAACGCAAACATAGTCTCTGTATGCTTTGCCGCAGACTGGCATGATCGTTGCTCTTAGCATGTACAACAAAGTTTCCATTATTAACCGCAGCACTTATCGATCAGGAATTCCTATGCAAAATAAATTTGAGAGCTTGGAACTCGGCCAATTCATTCCTTTGCACTATCACCACAATATGTTGAACGACACTGCCCGCATGCAAGGGTTTAAAGATGCGATTGATCTCGCCGTCCAGCCGGGCGCCAAAGTGCTGGAACTGGGAGGCGGCACCGGCGTGCAATCGTTCTTTGCCGCACAAAAAGCGCAGAAAGTTTATTGTGTCGAGCGCAACCCGGAACTGATTAGCGCCGCGCGCAATCTGCTGGCGCAAAACAGTAACGGAGACAAAGTGGAAGTGATTCAGGCCGATGCCATGCATTACCTGCCGCCGGAACCGGTCGATGTGGTGATTTGTGAAATGCTGCATACCGGTCTGTTACGCGAAAAGCAAATGCCGGTGATCGATTCGTTCAAACAACGTTACTTGAAGAAATTTGGCGGACCATTGCCTGCCTTCATTCCCGAAGCAAGCATTCAGGCGATCCAACCCATGCAACACGACTTCCATTTTGCAGGCTTCTATGCGCCCACCATCCAGTTCCAAAATCCCTACGCCACTCAGGAACGCAGCAAGGGCCTAGGAGATCCCGAAGTATTCCAATTGCTGGCCTATGCCGAACCGTATAGCCAAACCTGCCAATGGGACGGGGAAATTCTGATTACCGAAGACGGTCAACTTAATGCCTTACGGCTTATCACCAAGAATTTACTGGCCATCAATATGGCAACATGCAGCACCATTGATTGGCACACGCAATACATCGTTTTTCCGTTAGCCGAACCCATCAAAGTTTCCAGAGGCGACCAGGTTTCCATCCGCTTCAGTTACCAAGGTGGCGCACCCCTGAATGCCCTGACGGATTCACTGCAGGTCCGTCTGATAAGCAAGCAAACCCCAGTGTTGGAATTTGCCATGGAAGCAATGAATCGCTCAACGGAATCTCGCCCAAGAGCCGCTGAAAATGCCAGTATCCTGTAATCACTTCTAAAGGTATCAAATCTTTCCGGAGCCTTGCCAGGCATCGCTTGGCAAGGCTCAATGATGTACCGGAGCAGCTGTTTTGTTCGCTTCTAAAAAAACCGGATTTCATTTCATCCTTCGCTAATTTCTTCCACCCAACCCTCTTCAACACACCGAACTCTTAACAAAAAATTCACATTTATAACTCTAACAGACGAACCGATTCCTGCAATCACCTCTCAAGGTATCAAATCTTTCCTAAACCTTGCCAGATAATGCTTGGCAAGATCCAATGATTAACTGAAACAGCTGTTTTGTTCGTCCCTAAAAACCCGGATTTCATTCTAATCTTCGATAATTTTCTCCCGCCCAACCGTCTTCGATGCCCGTGATTCTTAACAAAGAATTAACATTTAAGTCCTTATACTGGCCGCCCAAGCAAAATGAAAGAGAGAAGCAAGGCATGCGACCTAGTTAACAGTTGGATTGAGTCAGCAAGTGGAAGCTTCCATGCAATTTGATTGGAAATAAAATAACCTACTAAAATGAAAGGAAGTCTGAATGAAAAACATTCTTAACGAGGTACGTTCCGTTTTATTCGTTGGTGTGATTTTTTTTTGGTAGTGTGGCCTCATCTCAGGTTCTGGCACAAGATGCGGTAGCGCAACGGATTAAAGAACTGGAAGAACGTTTGCGGGCCATGCAGAGTGGCATGCAAACAATGCAAAATGAACTGGAAAGCTTGAAAATTCAATCTTCCCAGGTAACCGGGAAAGTTGAAAAAATTCAACAAAACCCGCAAAACCAACAAACCCCTCAGCCAACTGAAAAAGTTGGAAAAGTCTCGCAAACAGCAAGTTCAGCAGAAACAAATCAAGAAGATCCAAAGAAAAGCAATATGGTATTTTTCCGCGGTGGCTTTGTGCATAGCTCGCAGCATCGCGATGGCATGGTATTCCATAGTGATGTGGTCTCTGCCGGTGCACAAGACCGGCCCGATAAGAATGGCTGGTATTTCGGTGCCGGTTTCGATTGGAATCTCACCAGGAATGCCTGGGATTTGGCACCTAGAACCAATGTGTTAGCTGAATTGATGTTCGAGTACAAAGAATTCAGCTCACATGTACAAGGTAATGCATTGGCCAATATGCCGACCCAACTGATTGGCGGCGCTATCAATCCACACAGCGTCACAGTGAGCCAACTATCCATATACGCATCGCCCAAAATCAAGTTTCTTGAAGGCAACCGGTTCAGGCCGTGGATCATTCCAGCCGGTTTCGGCATGCACATCATCAGCCCGCCGGGCGAATCAGCCTCCTTTTTTATTCCCGGCGTCGTATTTGCCGGAGGAGCGGAATATCGAGTCTGGAAAGATTTTTACGCCGGTGTCGACGCTCGTTACCATATTACCGGTGGTAAGAAAGATGGTATCAATGTCGACGGTCTGACGGCTGGCGGTTATTTAGGCATCGGTTTCTAACGTTCACACTTCATCAAACGATCTGAAGTCCCATAAAGCGAGGTGGGTAGCAATGCCACTCACCTCGCTCAAATGGGTAAATCAGCCGATTAATACCCGCATCATCCATTTCAAGTGCCAATGGCATACAACCAACACGGTTTCACTTTGCTAATTAACTATCCCTCCGGAAAACATGTTAACTTCCCGTTGCAGTAATTACAGCAATCACCCGGATCAACGCCCCACACACCAAGAACCGGTAAGATCAGCAAAAAGTAGCGGTTAAAAAAACAAAAATGGATAAAAAAACTGAAATGACGCGGCACGATTTGAAATTATTCGGTATGGAAGCGGCAAAAGGCCGCTGGGTGTTTGTGGCAATCGGATTATTGATCAACGTGTGTCTGGGATCGATTTATGCCTTCAGCGTTTTCCGGAAACCATTGGAAGCTTTGTGGGGAATTTCGTCGAGCCAGAGCGGGTATCCGTTCATGGTGTTTCTGGCGGTATTTGCGGTTGCGATGCCGCTGGCGGGCAATCTGATCGAGCGCTGGGGACCGAGAATGACAGCCACACTCGGCGGTTTACTGGCGGGAACCGGGTGGATCGCGGCGAGTTTTTCCGTGGATATCGCCACTCTGACACTGTTATACGGCATCATCGGCGGCGCCGGAGTGGGTATCGTGTACGGCTGCCCGATTGCCGTCGTGGTCAAATGGTTTCCGCGCCACAGCGGACTGGCGATCGGATTGACCGTCATGGGTTTTGGCGTATCGGCATTGCTGATCGCACCGCTGATGAAAGCGATGATTCTGCAACCGGAGATCGGGATCATGCAGACGTTTCTGTACCTTGGCATGGCATTCACCATTGTCATCGCTCTCCTGGCGCAGTTATTGCGTTTCCCGCCGGATGCATGGAATCCCGCCGGATCCGACGCGCTGAACGCCGCACCGGCACCACCCGCTTTGAATTTAAACCGGCACGCCATGCTAAAAACCACCCACTTCTATGCGTTGTGGGCAACGTACACGATCGGTTGTCTGGCCGGATTGATGGCGATCGGCATCGCATCGCCGGTCGGTACTGAAGTGGCGCAACTGGATGCGCCCACCGCAGCGCTTGCGGTGTCGTTGTTTGCGGTATTCAACGGACTGGGGCGGCCGCTGTTCGGCGCGTTAACCGATAAGCTCGGCCCGAAGCACACCGCAATCGTTTCATTTACCTTGATCCTGAGCGCGTCTCTGCTGCTGTTCTTTTTCGGACAAGGCAACGCCATGTTGTATCTGTTGGCATTCTGCATTTTGTGGATGTGCTTGGGCGGATGGCTGGCGCTGGCACCCACCGCCACCGGCATTTTCTTTGGAAAACTGCACTATGCGCAAAACTACGGTGTGATGTTTACCGCCTATGGTGCCGGTGCCATCTTGGGAACACTGCTGTCCGGCAGCATCAAGGACATCACCGGCAGCTATCTGCATGCATTTGCCATTGTCGCGGGATTGGCGATTCTCGGGATACTGATCGCCGCAATGGGGCTCAACGCACCGGACAAACGAACAACTTGAGCTGGCGGCTTAATACCGCAGCGGCTCCACACCCCGCCACCGCTGATCTTCATTCTCTCTCCGGTTGATAACAATTCGTTTTGTTTTAAATCTTCCCGTGATAACCTTCAATAAGAAATGATCAGGGGAAAGCAATCAAATGGATAAATTGGGACTTCCGATTGTTTTATTGGCGGCTTTATGGGGTGCTGTCAATACCACACTCAGCTTCTTTCAAATCATCAACGCCAGACGCGACATGATGTTTGAATTGATCGACAAATGCGGCCGTTGCCCGGAACAAACACTCGGTCCGGTAGAAATCTATCTGACCAACCTGCTGCCGCTTACGGTCGGCAACATCATTTTTCTTTACTTGATCAGCTATGTGATCGTATCCATTCCACGCCACATGAAAATCGAAAATGACGAAGAAGCCAAACGGCTAAAAAAAGCTTGCAATATCATTGCAGTATTACCTATTTTTGGCGCACTCTCATTTTGCGGGGGCGCCGCATTCGATTTGATGATGCTGATTCGCGCCTTGAAATGAAAAAAAATCCCCTGCTGGCACTCGCGCTGCTATTGACGGTTTTAGCCTCCGGCGGCTGTGCTGTCATGGATAAAAACATTCCCGGCTGGACGCAATACCAGAATCTGGACAAAACCAACGTGCTGGAACTGGCATCTCGAAGCACCGGTATCGGCGAACCGGTACTGCTGATTCATGGTTTTGGCGCAAGCAGTTATAGCTGGCGGCATGTTATTGAACCGTTGGCGCAAAAGAACCGGGTCATCACTATTGATTTGAAAGGCTTCGGCGATTCACCGAAACCGCGCGATGACGCCTATTCCGTGTACGAACAAGCCAGACTGGTCAGAAACTTCATTCTCGAAAACAATTTACAGAATCTTCACATCGTGGGCCATTCCTATGGTGGCGGAGTCGCATTGGCGGTATCGATCTATTTGTCGGCATCCAATCCGGGGCTGCAAAAAAGCTTGGTACTCATCGACAGCGTTGCCTATCCGCAGGAACTGCCCGGTTTCGTCAAAATACTCGCAACGCCAGTATTGGGGCCATTGATCACTTATGCCGTGCCCAATACCTTCCAGGTGAAGAATCTCTTGCAGATCGTGTATTTCAATGATGACCTGATTCCGCAAGAAGCCATCGACCACTATGCCGCCGATCTCGGCAAACCCGATGCCAAATACGCGCTGCTCACGTCGGTGCGGCAAATGTTGCCAACCGATTTGCAGCAATTCTCGGAAAACTACGCCAGCCTGACCATTCCCACCCTGATTATCTGGAGCCGGGAAGATGAAATCGTGCCGTTGGCCGTCGGCAAAAGGCTGCATGAAACTATACCGGACTCAAAACTTGTCATCATGAGCGGCGTCGGTCATGCCGTGCAAGAAGAAAAGCCATCGCTGCTGTTACCGCACTTGCGCAGTTTCCTGGAAGCCGGATCGCAGCGCACGGCCGTCACTCCTTAAACATCCGGCGGCCCACATGATTCCTTATCCACCGTTAAAAGCGACCCAATCATGAGAAATTTCCGAATCCTGACCATGAACATCCAAGCGCAAGCCTGGCCCGCAGGCCCTCATAGCGACGCCGAGTGGCGCGCCAAAGCGGCGGTCAAAGCGCTCGATCCGACGAATTTCGCGTTTGACGAGCATCCCGACGTGGTGGTGTTCAACGAAGCGGATAATGAAGATGCGAAGGAAATTCTGCAAGATGGGCTGAAGCATCTGTATCCTCATAACATTGTGTCATTCGACGGCGGCAGCGGCGACCTGGACGACGGCGGACTGGCGATATTCAGTAAATTCGAATTCTTCGTGCTGCCGCCGTCGGAGAAAAACTTTTCCGGCAACCTCAGCCGGTTTTATCCCTACGACAGCGTCGGTATTCCTGGTATTTTTTACCCGATGAGCGCCGGTAATGACGGTTTAGCGGAAAAAGGCGTGGCCATCGTGCAAATCAGCACCGGCTTGCACTTTGAAGCCGTCACCATTGCCTTGACGCACTTACAGGCGTTTTACGAGGAAGTCGGCGAACACCACACCATCCGCTTGCGGCAATTGAAAGTCATTGAAAGCGCGCTGATTGATCTCATTGGCGCGCCGGAAGACAACGCCAATTGGGATAAAGTCATTGTGTTGGGTGATTTGAACATCCGTGGCGATACGCCGCCCTACTCCACCGATGGTCACGGCGAATGGACCAATGTATTCATCAACAACGGCGGCCCGTACAACAACGCCTCACAAGGCATTACCGTCCGGCAAAACCAGCTGATTTTCACCGGACAACTGATCGACGGCTGGCGCACCTTTATGACGCCGCCGGGCGCTTTCATGGAAGCCGATCCGGGCTTGACCAACACCAATCTGAAAGAAGGCGAGCATTTACCAGCGGGATTGAAAGAGCGGCTGGATTACATCTGCTTTCCGAAGCAACGCACCAATGAGATCGGTGAAACACCGCGCCGCCTGGTCGCGCAGCACATGCGGATTTTGCCGTCCAATTTCTCCGCGCTGGATATGGCATTCGAAAGAATCCAAAGCGACCATCGCGGCATTTTGGCGCAAGTGCATTGGCAGTTTCCGTACAACACACCGAATCAAGCCAAAATCCAGAGCGGTTTTGTGCATTTTCAAGCGCCGGATTCATTGGCCAAGGTCAACATCGCCAACGACCTGAAGATCCCCTCTCCCGGCGTGTTCCAGTGGATTTACATCCGCGAACCGGGCACCTACACGTTCACTTACTCACCCAATCTGGAAGCCGCGTTTTATTACGACAACGCTATGTCCACCAAAATTGACCCGTTCAATCAAGTTAAATGGACAGAATTAATACCCGACCACGACTGGCTGAACAGTCTGCAACACGAATTCCAGCTTGGCGAAACGGGCGATCAGGTCGACGTGCACCGGCCGATGTTCATCCGCCTGAAAGCCTTAGAGAGAGACGATCAATTCACCGGCAATATCGCTTTTTCCTTCATCAAACACACTGGCGAGAACCGCTTTTTGGCCATCGGCCTGCAACCGAACGATGATCCCAAAGACCCGCGGCTGCCGGTCGGCCAGAAAAACGGCGCGAACGACGAATGCTGGTTCCGCGCGCCGCTGGCTGAGCAACTGTTGAGCGGTAATCCTTACCCGGTGCAGTTTTACATCCAAAACGATTTTGCCCGGAAAATCCGCCTCAGCCTATTTGAAGGCATTGCCGCACCAGCGGCTTTTGCACAGGTAACGAATGAAGACAAACTCACTGTGATCGACTACGACCGCGCCGCCGACATCAAGGATGTATACATGCTGCTGGAACGCAGCCAGACAACGGATTTCGAATTTCTTGCCGGTTACCGCTACAGTATTTCCTACCTGAATCACCTGGAAATCTACAGCATCGAAGACCAAAGCGGCCTCGGCGCGGACGAAATCCACCTCACCATGACCGCCGACGACATGGCCACCAACTTCCTCGACTTCACCGACGAAGACTTCGACGACGACGAACGGCGGATGCTCAACTCCTATTACCCTAAAAACACCGCATTTAACGACCGGCTCAACATCACCGTATTCGAACTCGACAGCGGCGATGACGACGACGGCCCCTTCACCGCCACGATCCCCGCATTGAAAAAAGGTGAAAATACCCGTGAATCGTCGCTCATCATCGAAGCGGAAGGCGCGGAGTATCAGATTAGTTACAGGTTGAGCCGGAATCCGAACCGGTGAAGGTGAATTCATGCGCGATCTTGCAAAACGGAGGGCACATCTCAACATAATGCGCTACGAAGGTAATACTTTACGCAGTAACCCTTCGACACGCCGATTTGCGGTCTCAAGAAGTTGCGGAAGTTTAAATTTTTTTGTCTTCGAACTAAGCATCTGATCAATAAACATTACCGAAGTTTTAGGATCGCTATGTGCCGCAGCAACTTCACGTAAAAAAGAAACCAAGTCAATTTCTTTTTTTATAACACATCCCATTAAGTGTTCAAATTCTTCTATTGAAACAATCACAATGTTGATTAATGGAAGCATTTCCAATTGCTTAATTGTTGGGGAGTTTGGCCTACTTGGGTCAAAAATATCTTTATCAAACATCCGTCGAAAGTGTTCACCGGTAGCGCAACTGGTTTGTTGGCTGGTCACAATGATGAGAAAATTTTCCTTTGAGTTAATACAATCCCAATCTGGTAAGCCACCCTCGCATAACCTGGAGCTGACCATCCATCCTTGCTTCATCGCCTCTCTAACGCGTTTCAATTGCGGCCAAACAATTGGCTTGAGATCGCTTAAGGAAAGTTTCTCCGAATATGCGGTCATTTTTGATTCAATAAACACATTAGCTTCATCATTGGTAATGATTGCCTCTACAGCATTCTTATTATTGCCTACAGCCTTCTTGTATTCCTGTTCACTCAGATACTTCAACTCAGCTTCTTTAATCAATTCAATAACATAATCCTCAAATACTTTACTAAAATGATTTGCATAATTTTCTCTATCTTCGGAAAGTCTTTTATGCACGGCTTGTTCCATGCCTCGTGCAAAAATTAACGGGTGCCAAACTACATAGTTATGCTGATTACCTCGTAATAGAGGGTATTTCGATAGCCATGGAAATTCGAATGCTTCATACCGAGGGCGAACCGCAATATTCTCAGCAACTCGATCTACTAAGTTTTTTCTCAATTCGGAACGTAGCTCGTGAAGGTTTCGCGCAAACTCAGACATAAAACATTCAATGGCATTAGCATAAACTGACATGAGAGGACTAAAGTAGTCTTTGTTAAAAATCATATTTCCGCTAATGACAGGTACGTATACTGAATAGCAAAGACACATAAATTCATCTGGCGTAATACCAATTCGTTGTTCAAACTGAAGCCTTACAGGATGAGTCGAATTCAGCCGGGCAATTAATGCCGGCCATCGGAGAAAATCTAAGGTTGGTTTTTTTTGGAATGATAGTTGAGCCGGTATAAGCGAACGAACCATTAAATATATGTTTCCATTTGCATCATCAGGAGGAATATTTGCTGCATTCCAAAGTTCTCGGCGACACGAATCAAACAAATCCTTTGGGCAGGATTTTCCGTCATATAAGGGAATCATTTGATCTTCCAGAACCACTTTAACAAGTAAAAACGTAATCCACGGAAGCTCTTTGAGTTCATCTAAAAGAATTTCTTTGTGAGTAGATTGAGTTAATTCGAGCGCATGATGTACCACAGATACCGCACTGTATGAACGCAATTTGTTACGAACTTTTTTCGCAGTATCTTCATAGCTCAATTGCTGCCGCATACTTATCCCCCTCCGGGTATGTATCAATTAATTCAAACAAAACATTAGTTCTATACCAGGATTCTAAGCTCGCGATGCATACCCCTCAACCGCTGTTTCGTGCAATAAATCGTTGCATCTGTGGATCAACACCCGCCGTAACACGACCCCGCTAAAATGCAATAATGCTTCTGTTATGCAATATGGTGAAAACATGATTACTTTATATGGCATTGAATGGTCACGCGCGAAATATGTCTTGTTCACGCTGGCGGAGCTGGGTCTGGATTTTCAGCATGTCCGGATAAACCCATTCGAGAAAGAGAAATACGCGCCCTGGTATTTAAAACTGAACCCGCTGGCGCAGGTGCCCACGCTGGTCGATGGCGATCTGGTGCTGACCGAAGCCATCGCTATCAATTTTTATCTGTCGAGAAAATACGGCGCAGGGAAGCTGTGGGCGGACCGGCTGGAGGACGAAGCGCAGATCTACAAATGGAGTCTGTTTGCGGTCACTCAAATGGAAACGGCCTGTGTGGATCTTATTCTGCACCGGAAGGTTCTCGATGCGAAAGTTCGAAATCCGAACATCGTCCAGGCGGCTGAAAAGAAACTGACGAAACCGCTCGAGGTATTGAACAACCATCTCGCCGGTAAAGATTTCCTGGTGGCCGGTAAATTTACCGTCGCGGATATCAATATGGCCGGTGTTTTGTCCTATGCGCTAGGCGGCGAATTCGATTTTTCGCCCTATCACGAGGTAGTGCGGTATTTGGATGCGATTTTATCGAGACCGGCGTGCAAATAAGCGGGAATTATCCCCACACCTAATGCCATCCTAATCTACCGTGCTAATCTTGGCGATATGTGTTAATTCAAGACTTGGGATTTTAATGCTAAAGACTCGGTATCTTGTTGTACTAATTGCTGATGACCCTTTCACTGGCGACGGTGCTTTCGCACCATCGCCAGCGGAAGCTGGTGGTTAGCGAACATTATTTATGTTTTCCGCATTAATGCTCGCAAGAATCTCGTTCAAAAGTGCTTTCGTTTGTGGGTCTGCGTTATTTCTTCTAATTTCCAGAATCTCTAAAACCTTCTTGTGCTGGCGAGCGTTTGCGAGCACAGACCACTGCGCAGCTCCACCAATTAGCACAGCATCGACATTTTCTTTTGAACTCGCGAGTTTCATTTGATCAATGATCCGTTCAACTGGCGCAGCCGATCCAGATGCCATGAAACGCCCCCAAAGGTAGTCTAGCGCAGCAGGATTATTGATCGACATAGACTCAATAGTAGGAGGCGGTGAGGCTAGTAAAGCGCTTATTTTCTTCGCTTCTTGCGGAGATTCGGCTTTGGCCATTTGCTCCAGTGCAGCACGACATTGAGCGGAATTGCACGTCCAAAGTGCAGAATAAAGAATGTGGCGTTTGGGAATTCCAATATAGGGCTTTACCCAAGCAGAGATTCTCTCTGGGTTTGCGATGAACACCTCCGTAAAGAAACCGGATAACGGCGCCTGAACATTGTCATTTTCAAAATACCCTCTGTCCGTTATTACCTTCAATACCGGCGCAATTTTGTCTGGCTCCGGATTGTTGTAGTAATAGGTTGTCCACTCCTCGAGGTTTTGTGTTCCTTGATCGCCTTGCGCAAAAGCATTTAAGAGAAGGAACAAGCTGATAGTGAATGCGAGAACGAGTTTTTTCATGATTGCTAACTCCTGAATTAGGCCATGCTGCAAAACGGCATCGGCTTGAAAGAGTTTAAGCCGCTCACCTCTCAACCGCGAAATGCTGCTTCGATTGCGGCAATGTCAATTTTCTTCATCGTCATCATCGCATCGAATGCCCGTTTGGCAGCTACGCGATCCGAACTGGTGAATGCTTTCGTCAGGGCAACCGGCGTAATCTGCCAAGAAATACCCCACTTGTCCTTGCACCAGCCGCAGTCGCTCTCCTGACCGCCGTTGCCGACAATCGCGTTCCAATAGCGATCCGTTTCATTTTGATCTTCGGTCGCCACCTGAAACGAAAAAGCTTCGTTGTGTGTGAACGCTGGCCCGCCGTTTAGTCCGAGGCACGGGATGCCCATGACGGTGAACTCGACCGTCAGCACATTGCCTTCCTTGCCCGACGGATAATCCCCCGGTGCGCGATGCACCGCGCCGACTGACGAATCGGGGAATGTCTCAGCGTAAAATCGCGCGGCACCCTCAGCATCGTTGTCGTACCAGAGGCAGATCGAGTTCTTTGCAATCTTGGTCATGTCATTTCTCCTTTGAGTTGAGAGGTTATATAGTTTCGATGTGTTTCGCATTGTGGTCTATCGTGTTCATTCGGCAAAAAGCTTTTGGCTTCCGCCTTACATGGATTTCGTCAGCAGCGAAGGGTTAGATCTCCGTGTACTCAAGCTCATACGCAACCGCACTTTTTGCAGCCTGGAAGACGCGAGTGGATGGAAAATGCTTGCGCACAAGTTCCAAAAGAGCTCTTTTATCTACATCGCAAATTTGGCAACCAAGGTACAGCGCCCGGAACTCCGAAGGGCAAACAGGCACTGCATCGTAGAGCCCAGAAGATTCAGCCAACGGGTACCATACACGCCATTCCTTCTCGTATTTCCAATGCTTGCTTTTGTAATATGCGTAGCGATGATACAGTTGACTGAAGTCGAGTTTTCGTATCGCCAATATGTCATCAAGAAACTCCTGCTCGGAGAAGAAGGGTAGCGGATTCGCGCTATATTGAACGGGCCGAGCAACGGACAGTGGATTGTCTTCCTCTGGGAGTGACCAAAATTCAAAAACTGCGCCCTTATGATCACGGGCGTAATGAGCCCACATTAGTAGGTTGTCGCGGTCCTCAGAGACGCAGAACACCCGCACCCCAGGTAAAAGCTTCTCTCGCCAGTGGCACTGGTATTCTTGCTGGGTTTCTTTGATCTTGCCCGCGAGCCATGCAAATAGGTAATCTGCCTCTCGATGCCAGCGCTCTTTCGGAAATCCATGTGTTGGGTACATCTCCCGAATCTTCAATACTAGTTGGCCCCATACATCGCTTGAATCTACTTCTGGAACTTCGGCTGCAGCGGCAATTTCACTCAATCTTTCTATGATCTTGCCGGGAAGTTTTTCGATGTCGAAGTCAAAATGCAAGCCGGACTGAATGTCGAATGGATCGTTAAAGGTCAGCGGTGACGAGTAGCGAACCGTCTGATTCGAAAGGATTGCTATAGCCGTGTCAGGAGACGTGTACTTGAAAAATGCCTTAGTTCCTGGGGTGGGTGCGTCCATAGTGGATCGGAGGTCTAATTACAATCAGAAATCCGAGATGACACAATAGATCATTTCAGTAGTAATAACCAAACTTGCAAAATTCAATATGTCTCCTCACCTTTTATGAAACTTCTACCAATTCATATCTTATCTCAAATAGTTTTTTAGACTCAGAAAGATCAAAAAAATCTAAACTTGCGAAGCATGGTCTCCAATCTCAGTCTCAAGCAATTGATATTAACACCCACCATAACCCAGCAATCCCCTTGAAAAACGTTTAGAATGTGCGCCCCTTTCTAGTAACTATCATCCGCAGGTACCCGTTTTGATTACAACCGCCAATATCACCATGCAATTCGGCGCCAAGCCGCTATTTGAAAATGTTTCCGTTAAATTCGGCGGGGGTAACCGCTATGGTTTGATCGGCGCGAACGGTTGCGGTAAGTCGACGTTCATGAAAATTCTCGGCGGCGATCTGGAGCCGACTGCCGGTAATGTGTCGGTTGATAGCGGCGAACGGGTCGGTAAATTGCGGCAGGATCAGTTTGCGTTTGAAGATTGTCTGGTGATCGATACGGTGATGATGGGGCACGCGGATTTATGGCGCATCAAGCAGGAGCGCGACGCGATTTACGCCAACCCGGAGGCGACCGAGGACGATTACATGCGCGCCGCCGAATTGGAGTCCGAGTTCGCCGAGTTGGATGGCTATTCGGCAGAAGCGCGCGCCGGGGAGTTACTGCTCGGCGTTGGCATCCCCACTGCCCAGCACCAGGGATTGATGAGCGCCATCGCGCCGGGTTACAAACTGCGTGTGTTGCTCGCGCAGGCGTTGTTTTCCAATCCCGATATCCTGCTGCTGGACGAGCCGACCAATAACCTCGATATCAATACCATCCGCTGGCTGGAAGATGTGATCAACGCCAGCAAGAACACCATTATCATCATTTCGCATGACCGGCATTTTTTGAACAGCGTGTGCACGCACATGGCCGATCTGGATTACGGCGAGTTGCGCATTTATCCCGGCAACTACGACGATTACATGACCGCTTCGACCCAGGCGCGCGAACGCATGCTGGCCGACAACGCCAAGAAGAAAGCGCAGATCGCCGACTTGCAATCGTTTGTCAGCCGATTTTCCGCCAACGCGTCCAAAGCCCGGCAGGCCACCAGCCGCGCGCGGCAAATCGAGAAAATCAAGCTGGAAGACGTCAAGCCGTCCAGCCGCCAGTATCCATTCATCCGCTTTGAATTTCACGACAAGGAAAAATTGCATCGCCTGGCCGTTTCCCTTCAAGCCATTGGCAAGCACTTTCCTGGCATGGATAAACCGCTGTTCAAGGATTTAAGCCTAAGCATCGAAGCCGGTGAGAAAGTCGCCATCATCGGCCCGAACGGCATCGGCAAAACCACGCTATTGCGTTGCCTGGCCGGTGATCTCGCGCCGGATTCCGGTGAAATCAAATGGACCGATAAGGCGCGCCCCGGCTATTTCCCGCAAGACCATGCGGCCGATTTTGCGGAAGATTTGTCATTGATGGAATGGATGGATCAGTGGCGGCGAGGCAGCGACGACGATCAAACGATTCGCGGTACGCTCGGCCGATTATTGTTCTCCGGTGACGACACCAAAAAATCCACGAAAGTCATTTCCGGCGGAGAACAAGGCCGCATGCTGTTCGGCAAGCTGATCCTGCAAAAACCGAACGTGCTGCTGATGGACGAACCGACCAATCACCTCGACATGGAATCGATCGAATCATTGAACAGCGCGCTGGAACGATATACCGGTACACTGATTTTCATCTCCCACGACCGCGAATTCGTCTCCTCGCTGGCTACCCGCATTCTGGAAATGACACCGGATGGTATCAAAGACTTCAAGGGCGATTACGAGGATTATTTGCGTTCGCAGGGGATTGAATAATTTAATATCCGCTCCCATTCCCATTCGCGCTCATCTTCAACAATATTTTCACAGCAATTCTCATGTGTGACGCTGAGAATTACGCTGTTTATTTTATAGGCGAATGTGTACAATCAATGGCAATGCCCTTTGTATCCCTGTCCTGTCATTTTCCAGTTTCTTCCATGTCAGCGGTTATCGAGTGAACAGACGGTTGACTCGCCGCTGAAATCTTCCGGTTAGCCTGTCAACCAACCTGGCGCATATTCATATTCTTATAGAGGTTCTATGTGCTGGAGCGGTGAAGCATCTGCTGTGCTTGCGGTGACGGGTCTTGCCAGTACCGCCTATTTTTACCGGAAAGGTGAGTCTGGCGTGTTGTGTGCCGCGCTGGCGTATTTTTCGTTGATGGAATTGCTGCAAGCGTATACCTATACGGTGATCGATCAGTGCGCGGATCCGCGCAATCAGATTGCCACGTTTCTGGGTTACATGCATATCGCTTTTCAACCGTTTTTTGTCAATGCAGTCGCGATGCATTTCATTCCGGACAGTTTGCGCCGCCGTATTGCACCTGCGGTTTACACCTTATGCGCCGCTGCTGCGGTTGTCTTTATGATGCGTATTTATCCATTCGATTGGATGACTTACTGCTTCGATAGAGACTACAACATGACGTTTTTCACCAGCGCGAGATACACCATGCCGTTCTGCGGCAAAGAGATTTGCTCGACTTCGGGTGCTTGGCATATCGCCTGGGCCATTCCCGCCAACGGCAATGTGTACATGGCAAATGTTTACGGCTATACCGCTTTTGTACTGCCTCTGTTGTACGGTTCCTGGAAAATGGTGGTGTACCATTTCCTATCGGGACCATTGCTGGCCTATATGACCACAGATGACATGAACGAATGGGCAGCCGTCTGGTGCCTGTATTCCATCGGTCTGCTGTTGCTGATGATTAAAACACCGATCCGGCAATATTTGTATGTAAACAGCTGGTACGGATTACCGCTACCAAAATTTTTGCGTGCATCCTCGCACACTTGAAACTGGCTGGAAACAGCATCATCGCATCAAACGGTTGCGGCTCACTCGCACTGATATAAGCCCCTCCGTTTCGGATGTAACCCCTCTCAATCAGAATATCAGTCTACTTTAGCGCACCGTTTGATCCGGTGCGCTAAAGCTTTTACCTCATTGCATCGTTGTAAACAACGGGTTGTTTCCGGTCTATTTTTCAATTTTAAGGGACGATTGTAATGAAAAATTTTTATAAATCTGTAATGAGCATTCTACTTGTAACCCCAATATACGCTTCGGCAGCCGTCGATCTCGTCACTAACGGAAGCTTTGAAGCCGATTTGCAAGACAATGGCTCATGGAATCTCTATTCAACTTTGATTGGATGGAGCGGCGCTCCGGATATCGAGCTGCGCAACAATGTCGCCGGGTCTGCTTTTGATGGTTCAAATTTTGTCGAATTAGACACGAATTCAAACAGTTCGATTTCCCAATTATTGGTTGGCACGCCTGGATTGTATCAACTCAGCTTCTGGTATTCGGCCCGCCCCAGCACCGGTAGTGACACCAACGATTTGTCGTTCACATTGGACGGCTCCGCTCCGGTCACCGTTTTGACCGGTGTCGGTGGAGGAAGCGACCATAATTGGCAAAATTATTCGGCGCTATTTAACTTTGATGGCGAAGCACTGCTGACTTTCAGTGCGGTCGGAAGAAGCGACAGCCTCGGTGGCTCACTCGATATGATTTCAATGACCAGCACTATTCCTGAACCGAAAATTGTCGAGATGATATTGGTTGGTTTTTTATTACTGAGCCTTACGCTTCGCCGCACCAGTAAAGCTTATTTCTCAAGAAATAAGCTTTAAGTAACCGTAGACGATAGAGATAAGTCGCGGGTCAAAAATATGATCGCATGATTTTTGACCCGCGACCTATCAATCGAGAATGCTGCTGTACTTTCCCTGCCTGAATCGCCTCGTGTTTAATCCTGGCCAGACTTCAAAAGAACGGCTCCAGCGTAACGCAGTATAAATATTGACGACGCATGGAATATGAAGCAATAAAAAACCCCGCTGCCGTTAACAGCGAGGTTTTTGTTTGCCGGATCGTGATATCAGCTATTTCTTAATCGTCGGCCAGCAAAACCGATAATACCCAGACCCGCCAGCAACATTGCATAAATCTCAGGCTCCGGAACCGGTGCACTATATTTGACAATATAGGCAATCCCTGCATCCGGACGGTCATTCCATAAACCGCCGCCCCAGTTACGCGGAGTAAATTCCTGTAGCCTAGTTCGTTTCAGTACGTCATAAATCGTTGGTCGGCTGACCTGAAAGTGTTCCGCCAAATGCGCTACCTTCCACAACCGTGGTTTGATATAGCTGCCAGATTTCCTGACGATCCAATAATGTTAAGCGAGTGCGTTTGTGTATATTTATCTACAGTATTCTCCTGAATACTGTAAACAACGCTAGGAATTCTTACACTTAAAGCTATTCGACAACTACCGGTACTTGATTTTCAATCAATTTAACAGTGCCGTTTTCAAAAAACAAAGCAATGACCCAAAAACCATTTGGAGAATTTACAAATGGAGTAGTCATGTAGTATCACGTGCAATCCGCTTAACTCAAACACAACCTTGATCCTTTATGCACAATTGCCTACACTTGTATGCAGTACATAAGGAGTTATCATGAGAACCACTTTAGATTTACCCGAAAATTTGTTAAATGAAGCAATGCGAGTTACCCACGCCGAAACCAAAACAGCTGTTATCGTGCTGGCGCTAGAGGAGTTAATCCGGAAATCAAAAATTTCGGATCTTAAGAAATTCAAGGGAAAAATCGAATTGGATATTAACCTTGATGAAATTCGAGTGCGCCAGTAATGGCGATATTGGTTGATACGTCTGTCTGGATCGATTATTTTCGAACCGGTAATAAATCAACCGAACTGGATGATCTCATCGACGAAAACGTAATTGTTATCAACGATTTGATTCTAGCCGAATTAATCCCATTCTTAAAGCTGAAGCGCCAAGCAAAAGTAGTTAAATTGCTGAGTGAAATAGATCGATTACCGTTGCAAATTGATTGGGACGATATTATGGCTACGCAATTAAAGTGCTTAAAATCCGGATCCAATGGGATTGGCATTCCTGATCTCATCATTGCTCAAAATGCAAAGGAAAACCACTGTGCAATATTTTCGCTCGACAAGCATTTCCAAATATTGAGCCAAGTTATTAAAGTCAAGCTTTACCAAGCAAAAGGTTAACGATTTATGTTGGATCATCGAGCTAGGTACAGAATCGCGATCTGTTTGCAATTTCATCCATTATTTATGGCATAAGAGCTCAACTCTCCTGACGCAATCACTCAACCATCACCTTCTGCACCAACATCGGCCAAGTCCCTTTCTCAATCGCTTGTCGCCCATCAAACACCAGATAGCTTTGCCGTCCGTAGTGCGGCAGCGGGCGGATGAGCGCTTCGAGCGAAGCGGCATCTTGCGCGGAGATGATGGCGAGCGATGCGCCATCAGCGCGTGCCAATGTCCAGACTTGCGCGCTGCCTTTTTTGCCGATTTCATCCGGCCGGGCGGGTAACTGTTTGGCAGCGAGCCAGGCGTCAATTTCGGCTTGCAGGCCGATTACCAGCGTTGGTGCGGCGGAGAGCGGATCGCCGGGCGCTACCGTGTGAAGCTTGCGATCTTGCAATTTGCTGGCAAGCGTTTCGGCAATTTTGCGGACTTCGGGTTGATCGGACAACAGCACCGTCTGCGTGGCGGCGTTGACCATCACTTCGCGCAGAATCGGCGGGGCTTCTCCGGGCGCCAGGTGCCGGAACAGACGCAGATCGGGATCGAGTGAAACGGCTAGCGGTTTGTCCGCCAATTTCAGTGTGAAGGTTTGCTGTGCTTGCTGCATATCGAGCCGGTGGATGGTGCTGCCTTGCTGCGTTTCGATTGCGACCGGAACTTGCAATTGATACGCCGGTTCGGATTGTTTCAGCGTGATCGACAACTCATATCCAGAACCCGCCGCCGCGTTTTTCACCTCAGCCAGCTCGATTGCAGGCGCGCCGCTGCGATTCAGCCATTGCGCAAAAAAAGGCCCGAGCGGTTGCCCGGAAACCATTTCAAACATTCTTTGTACATCCAGCCAAGACGTCATTCTAAAGCGCTGCACCTTCCACAACCCCTGGATGCCGCGCTGGAAAAGCGTTTCGCCCAGATGATCGCGCAGCATGAAGAAAAACATTGCGGCTTTGTTGTAACCGACAATTTTCGATGCGCCATGCGTGCGCGAGGTAAAAGCCGTCAGCGGCGCATCCTGCCCCGGCTGCAATGCGGCGAAATCGCGCAGCCAGCTCAAGCGCATGTCACGCGCGGCGGCGTCGCTTTCCTGTTCTTTGTACGCGTAATCGGCCATGAACGTGGTCAATCCTTCCGACCAATTGCCGCTCTTGTAATCCGGATAAACGCCATTGCCCCACCAGTTGTGCAGCACCTCATGACCGAGCGAAGTACTGCGGATGAACGGCAATTGCAGCACATCGACACCGAGATAAGTCAACGTCGGCATGCCGAAACCGGTCGGCGTGGGACTCGATACGACGCTGAACTCCGTATAGGGATACTCGCCGATCGAGGATTCGTACAGCTCCAGATAGCTTTTCACGGCATCGAGATAATCCTTCGACAAACTGCTGATCTGCGGATGAAAGTAGGTACGCAATTGAATCGGTTTGTGATTGATATTTTGATGCGTCTGCGTTTCGATCGCGTACGGGCCCGCCATCAAATCGATCCCTTCGGCGGGATGGGAGAATTGAAATACCGCCTGATAGTTTTGCGGCGATTCATGTTCTTCGATCAAACGGCCCGCCACCAAGCCTTTCTGGCCGGATGGCAATTCGATGCTGACTTTATAGCGCACCAGCTGCCCAACAACGCGCGGATACCAATCCGAACTATCCGGCAAGAAAGTACCGGCTTCACCGCTGACAGCAATCGGTCTGCCCAGCGTCTGCTGGTGGTCGAGTGTGGTATCCAGCGGCGCCAATACGCCTTTCCAGCGAATCAAAAACTGGACTTGGTGCCGGAAAAGAAACGGAATGTTCCAAATATGCGGTTGATTGGCTTGCTCGCGGCCAACACCTAACGGCCCGTCATTAAAATCCGCCTGAATCACCTCGTACCCAGCGCCCAGCATCAACTGCAATTCTCTCGGCTTATCCACGGTAATGAGGCTTTTCCCTTCAATCGTGCGGTTTACCGGGTCGATTTTTACGGTGATGTCGTATTCGACATCATTGTGCTTGACCGGCACAGGTGCCGAAAACGCAGGTTGAACAACCAAGAAGCCGGTAAGTAGCAGAAAAAAACAAGTTCTGATGAAAGTGGAAGTAGTCATGGTCATGTTGAAAGAATTAATGCTGCAAGGCCGGAAATTTGGCGATAATCTGCATTTCCTGCTCATCTCGCTTGATTTTGAGCGGCAGCCAGGTTCCCGGCGCTTGGCGCTTTACGATGGTGGTCACGTCTTCCAGCGTTTTAACCGGCAGACCGGCCATTTCCAGAATCACATCGGAATCCTGCAATTTAGCGGCATCGGCAATGCTGTTTTTTTCCACTTGCAATATCACCGCGCCACCCCTGCCCATCTCATAGCGGATACCGAGACGCTGAAACTGCGGCCGGAAAGATTCGGAAACATGCGGCAGCACACCAAACACCGCGTCGGCCACACCGGCAACCAAGGTCTTGCAGGATTTATCGCTATCCCACGGCAGCAATCCGGCAACGGATTTGATGCCCAAGTCGCGCAATTGATGCGGCACGCCAAAACCGTGCAGCACGTGACCCGTGCCCATGACACCGACCACCAGCGGTTTTTCCGCGCCACTGGATTGCGTCACGGCTTGTTGCAGAATCTGCGCCATGGCGCGGTCCCACAATTGCTGCCCGCCGATGAAGCGGCGGAAATCCGGATCGTCCTGCGTGGTTTCATTTTTATGTTTGCGGTCGTGCTGTTTATAGATCGGCAGCAAAAAATCGACGTACGCCTGACTGGGCTCCGCCGGACGCGTCAAGCCTTCGCGCTCTTCCACCGGAACACCGTAAAAACCCTTTTCCGCCACTTGGCGGCGCAGGCTGGTTTCAATGTTCAGCGCCAGCATCGGAATGCGATTCATGCGGGCAAAATGAAACAGAGGCAGATACAGGTTAGCATCGGTATTCCAGACCTGATCCCATTCCGCCGCGCGCAGGAATTCTTTTTCGCTCAACTCACCGGCAATCCATTTATCCAGCGTGGCTTGCACGCGGCGCGGAAACATTTCAAAACCGATCACCATATTCGGACGTTGCGCGTGCAAAGCCGCCAGCATTTGCAATTGCCAGCGGTGATGATCGGCGTTGATATGCGTTTCTCCCAGCAACACCACCGAGGCTTTGGCGGCGCGCGCGATGACTTCCTGCTGCGAGGTTTTACCGGAACCGGGAACAATCCAGTCCCCCAGCGGCACGCAGTTATTCGGCACCGGTTTCTTTGCCGGAGTAATCACCGCAGCCGCATGATTCATGGCCAGGCTCAGCAGCAAAAAGGTGAGATACAGGAGGCTGTTGCGTTGGGTTATCTTGAAATTTGTCATTTTATTCATTCTTTTAAAGGTTCAATGGATCACAACGGAATCGTTCACCCTACCCATTTACGCGCATTGCGGAACAAGCGCATCCACGGACCGTCTTCGGCTTTGCCAGAGCGTATATCCGGGTGCCACGAATGCTGCGTCACGCGGAACACCCGCTCCGGATGCGGCATCAACACATTGAAACGCCCGTCGGGTGTGGTTAAACCGGTCATCCCGTGCAGCGAGCCATTCGGATTGAACGGATAACGCTCGGTAACTTGCCCGTGATTGTCAACAAAACGCAAGGTCACCAAAGCTGCCACACTTTCAGTTTGAGCAGAGGAAAACTCAACTCTGCCTTCACCGTGCGCTACCGTGACCGGCATCCGGCTGCCCGCCATGCCGTCAAAAAACAGCGACGAACTGGGCTGTACTTCCACCATGACAAAGCGCGCTTCGAATTGTTCCGACAGATTGCGTTTAAATAGCGGCCAAGTATCCGCGCCGGGAATGATTTCGTGCAAGTTGCTCATCATTTGGCAGCCATTGCAAACGCCCAGCGCGAACGTGTCGCCGCGCTGGAAAAATGCTTCGAATTCATCGCGCGCGCGCGGATTGAATAGAATCGACTTGGCCCAACCTTCTCCTGCGCCCAGCACATCACCATAAGAAAATCCGCCGCACGCAACGAACCCTTTGAAATCTCCCAAGGAAACACGCCCTGCGATAATGTCGCTCATGTGCACATCCATCGCGGTAAAACCGGCGCGATCGAACGCCGCCGCCATTTCCACATGCCCGTTGACCCCTTGCTCGCGCAGAATGGCCATGCGCGGACGCACACCCGTTTGAATGAACGGCGCGGCAATATCGTCACTGGCATCGTACCGCAGCGCGACTTGAAGACCGGGATCGGCGGTATCGAGCATGCGGTCGAATTCTTGTTGCGCACAGGCCGGATTGTCTCGCAATTTTTGCATTTGATAGGTGGTTTCCGACCAGGCGCGTTGCACATCCACCCGTTTTTCCGCCAGCACCGCCTTGTTATTGCGCATCAGGCGGATCTCGTCCGACCGGTTCAATTGACCGATGATAAAACTGGCATCGCGCAACCCCGCATCGGCCAGCACTTGCATGACCTCTTGACGTTGTGCGGCGGCAATTTGTATCACCGCCCCCAACTCCTCATTAAACAGCACCGCAAGCATGCGTTCCAGGAAGCGCCCACCGAGCTGCTCCGGGCGCAATTCCGAGCCGTCGAGATCGCTGTACTGCGGATCGAAGCACAATTGATCCAGATTCACCGTTATGCCCGTATGCCCGGCAAACGCCATTTCGCACAGCGTCACAAAAAGACCGCCGTCGGAGCGGTCGTGATACGCGAGTAATTTGTCCGTTGCATTGAGTTGCTGGATCGCGTTGAAGAAATTATGCAATTGTTGCGCGCCGGTTTCGCCGTCGATATCCGGCGCGTGATTGCCGACTTGTTTATACACTTGCGCCAATGCCGAACCACCCAGACGATTCTGCCCTCGCCCTAAGTCGATCAGAATCAATTCGCTGTCGCCGCAATCGGTGCGCAATTGCGGCGTCAAAGTTTTGCGTACATCCGTCACCGTGGCAAAAGACGAGATGATCAGCGACAGCGGCGCAGTGACCTCCTTGCGCGTACCCGATTCTTCCCACGCGGTTTTCATCGACATCGAATCTTTTCCGACCGGGATGCTAATGCCCAACTGCGGGCACAATTCCATGCCAACGGTGTGCACCGCGTCGTACAACCCGGCATCCTCGCCCGGATGTCCGGCGGCCGCCATCCAGTTGGCCGATAATTTGATTTTTCCGATCCCGGCAATCGCCGCTGCGGCGATATTAGTGATCGACTCACCCACCGCCATACGCGCAGCGGCTTTCGGATCGATCAACGCCAGCGGCGTGCGCTCGCCGATGGCGAATGCTTCGCCCAAAACGGTTTGATACCCCATGCTGGTGACCGCGACATCGGCGACCGGAATCTGCCACGGGCCGACCATTTGATCGCGCGCCGACAATCCGCCGACGCTGCGGTCGCCGATGGCGATCAAGAAAGTTTTGTCGGCTACCGCGGGCAAGCGCAGCACGCGGTAAACAGCTTCGGTCAGTGTCACACCCGACCAATCGAGCGCGAGTAGGATTCTTTCTCCATGCGCCACATCACGTGTCATTTTCGGCGGCTTGCCGAGCAAAACCGGCAGCGGCATATCAACCGGCGGTGTAGGCGATTGCGGATCGACGACCACCAGCTGTTCATCACCGGTCGCCTCGCCCACGACGGCAAATGGACAGCGTTCGCGCTCGCAGATGCTTTGGAACAACGTCAACGACTCCGGTTTGATCGCCAGCACGTAGCGCTCTTGCGCTTCGTTACTCCAGATCTGCATCGGCGACATGCTGGTTTCCTCGGATGGCACTGCGCGCAAATTGAAACGTCCGCCGCGCCCGGAATCGTGCACCAATTCCGGAAAGGCATTGGACAAACCGCCCGCGCCGACGTCATGAATGAACAAAATCGGATTGTCCTCGCCGCTGCGTTGCAATTGCCAGCAACGGTCGATCACCTCCTGCGCGCGCCGCTGCATTTCCGGGTTGCCGCGCTGCACCGAATCGAAATCCAGCGCTTCGGTATTGGCGCCGGTATCCATGCTGGACGCCGCGCCGCCGCCTAAGCCGATCAGCATGCCGGGACCGCCCAATTGAATCAGCAGTGCGCCCGGTAAAAATTTCTCCTTGCGCACATGGCCATCGGCAATCTGTCCGACACCACCCGCCAGCATGACCGGCTTATGATAGCCACGCATTTCCCCGCCCACGCGTTCCTCGAAAGTGCGGAAATAACCCGCCAGATTGGGACGGCCGAATTCGTTATTGAACGCCGCGCCGCCGATCGGCCCTTCCAGCATGATTTGCAACGCCGAAGCAATGCGTCCGGGCTTGCCGTAGTTTGATTGTTCATCGCTTCGATTGAGTTCCCACGGTTGCACGAAACCCGGAATATTCAAATTGGACACGGAGAAACCGCTCAACCCGGCTTTCGGTTTTGCCCCCCGTCCGGTCGCGCCTTCGTCGCGAATCTCGCCGCCAACACCGGTCGCCGCGCCGGGAAACGGCGAAATCGCAGTCGGGTGGTTATGCGTTTCCACCTTCATCAGCACATGCGTTTTTTCCTGCGCGTAGCCATAAACCTGCCCGTCGCCCGGATAAAACCGGTTAATTTCCGCCCCTTCGATCACGCTGGCGTTGTCGGCGTACGCCACCAACGTGCCTTGCGGGTGGGTTTGATGCGTGTTGCGGATCATGGCGAACAGGGATTTGTCCTGTGGTTTACCGTCGATAATCCAATCGGCATTGAAGATTTTGTGACGGCAATGCTCGGAATTCGCCTGCGCGAACATCATCAGTTCGACATCGGTCGGATTGCGCGCCATTTGCTGGAAGTTATGCACCAAATATTCGATTTCATCCTCCGACAACGCCAGCCCCATGCTTTGATTGGCTTGCCGCAGTGCATTGATGCCGCCACCGAGCACATCGATGGTGTTGAGCGGCTTCGGCGCAAAATGCTGGAATAGTTTGGCCGCATCGTCGAATGAATAAAATACCGCTTCGGTCATGCGATCATGCAGCAATGCCTTGAGACTCGCTTTGTCCTCAGTGGACAGCGGCGCATCGCATTGAATGTAATAAGCAATGCCGCGTTCGATACGCTCGACCGCCGCTAATCCGCAGTGCCGGGCAATATCGGTGGCTTTGGTCGACCACGGCGAAATCGTGCCAGGGCGCGGCAACACCAAAAAGAACTCACCGGGATGTTTCGCGTTTTCCCACGCCTGATCGTGGTTGAGCAATTTGCGCAAGGCATTCAACTCGGCTTCTTGCAGGTTCCGGGTAAGCGAACAAAAATGCCAGAATTCGGTATTCAGCGCGGATACCGGCAGATTCAGCGTGTTAATTTGTTGTCGTAATTTTTCCAGACGAAACGGAGAAAGCGCACGTCCACCACAAAATTGGAGCATCAGAGGAAATAAGGCGGTTATTTAAAGATTGCAATTTTACACGAGAAGATGTACTTATCGCTGATCATCCCATACCCATGCAAATTATGGACACAGCCGATCCGGTTTTTTCAACCGCTGAAATCCGCGACATTGAACAGCAAGCTGCGAAACTACCCAAACCGCCCCGTTTGATGGAAAAAGCAGGCTTGGCGGCGGCGCAAGTGATCCGCGACCAGTTATTGAAAGGCCCGGGCCATCAAATCCTGGTGCTGGCGGGCCCGGGCAACAACGGCGGCGATGCATTCGTCGTAGCACGTTATTTGCAGGAATGGGGCAATGCGGTGACGGTGGTATTCGGCGGCGACGGCAACCGTGTTCCGCCGGATGCCAAACAAGCGCTGCAAGCCTGGTTCGATATTGGCGGCGACATTTGCGCCGGGATACCGGATGGCGATCGAAGCTGGGATGCCGTGGTCGACGGTTTATTCGGCATCGGCCTGGATCAATCGCAACATCGCCCGATTGAAGGGAAATACCGCGAATGGATTGAAACTGTGAACCAGATGGCGACACCCATCATCGCGCTGGATATTCCATCCGGATTGGGTAGTGACGACGGTTGTATTTATGGCATCGCCATTCACGCCACGCTGACGATCACTTTTATTGGTTTAAAACCGGGGTTGTTCACCCATTCCGGCCCGGAATGCTGCGGTACGATCGTGTTGCGCGATTTGGATATTCAACTACCCTCGCCGCCTGAACCGCACACTTGGCTGCTGAATCATAAACTTGCGCAATCATTATTGCCGTCTGCGCGTCGCGCCAACAGCCATAAAGGCTCGTTCGGCAACGTTGCCATCCTCGGCGGCTCGACCGGCATGATCGGCGCGGCGCTGTTGGCAGGACGCGCTGCCTTGCATCTGGGTGCGGGACGGGTTTATCTCGGTTTGCTGGCAGACAATGCGCCGCCGGTCGATTTTTCCCAACCGGAGCTGATGCTGCGCGCGCCATCCGAGTTGTTCACGCTAGCGCCGCTTGATTGCTTGATTGTTGGTCCCGGTTTGGGACAATTGGCGGAAGCATTATCGTGGCTGGAGAAAGCACTCGCCAGTGATTGCACATTGGTCATTGATGCTGATGCACTCAATTTGATCGCACAGCATTCACCGCTGGCGAAGAAACTCAGTCAACGCAACGCCGCCGCCATCCTGACACCCCACCCCGCCGAAGCGGCGCGCCTGCTGAACACTGGCACCGCCGCCGTGCAGCAAAACCGTATGAACGCTGCCCTTCAAATCGCACAGCAATTCCATTGCCATGCCGTGCTGAAAGGCGCGGGCAGCATTTGCTGTTTCCCGGATGGAAAACGCTACCTGAACACCAGCGGCAACCCCGCGCTCAGCACCGCCGGGACCGGCGATATATTAGCCGGAATGATGGGTGCGCTAATCGCCCAAGGTTTGAATCCCGGACACGCATTGTTGCTGGCGGTCTATCTGCACGGCGCTGCGGCAGATGGTTGGGTGCAGCAGCATCACGGTATGGTGGGAATGGTGGCGTCGGAAGTGATTGCTGAAGCACGGTTGTTGCTGAATGAGTGGATTTACCGGAAAATAGTCACTCCATGAAAAGAATTAGGCGTAGCTGATTTAACTATTTCCATTGATACAGTAACTCAATTTTATTGTAAATCCGGGGAAATCCGCTGCCTAAATTCCCCCATCCTCTTTGCCATTGAGAAATATCTTTTATATAGGATAAGTTGTCATCAGACAATCCTATAGATTTCATAACATCCTCGTAATTTTTACTTTCCTCAATCTTTAATCCACCACCCGTGAGGCATAGAGCAAACCACCATACTGTATCTTTTTCATGAAATATTTCATCGAGAAAATTTAGTGCCTCTTTTGGTTGAAATTGTTGTGTTCCCAATAATGTATAGGCTCTAGACTATCAGAGGTT
>MSXT01000072.1 GCA_002083595.1 Proteobacteria bacterium ST_bin16
AATGTGTCGCGCGATCATCTGGATTATCACCCGGATATGGATGCTTACGCCGCGGCCAAGGCGCGCCTGTTTTTCTGGCCCGGATTACAGTATGCGGTCGTCAATATGGACGATGTGCTGGGTGTGGAGTTGTCGCGGCAATTTGCCAATAAACACACGAAATTAATTGGTTATGGATTTCATTATCCGGAAGAGCTGCATGCAAGCCAGTTGAGAATGGTATATGGATCCAATTTGAAAGTTGATCTTCATGGTCTGGAGTTTGATGTTGAATTTGAGGATAATCACGAACATTTGAGAATTGGTTTGCTGGGTAAATTTAATGCATCAAACTTGCTGGCTGTCGTGGCGGCTATGCTGGCAAGCGGGATTCGATTGCCGGACGCAGTCCGGGCGCTTCACAGTGTGCAATCCATTCCAGGACGGATGGAAAAATACGAAGGGATCGACCAGCCGATTGTTATCGTCGATTACGCCCATACCCCCGATGCGTTGGAAAAAGTGCTGTGCACGTTACGCGAGCTGTTGCGTAGCGCGCAATCGAAGAAACGGACATCCGGACGGAATGCGCGGCTATTTTGTGTTGTCGGTTGCGGCGGTGACCGCGATATCGGCAAACGTGCGATGGTGGGCGAGGTTGCCACGCGCTTGGCGGATGAAGTCATTTTTACCAGCGATAATCCGCGTACGGAAGATCCTTTGAGCATTATTAAAGATATTACAGCAGGCGCGGGCGCAGACAATTACCAGATTGAGAGCGATCGGGCACTAGCCATTTATCAGGCCATCGCCAATGCGCAGCGCAACGATATCGTGTTGATCGCGGGCAAAGGGCATGAAAAGTATCAGGAAATACAGGGGCGGAAAATTCCTTTCAGCGATGCCGACATTGTGCAGCAGGTGCTGAAGGATTTAGCCCGGAAAGTGCGGGTGCAGTCATGATGACGATCCGCGAAGCGGCGCAAGTATTGCAGGCCGGATGGAACGGGCAAGACGGGCTATTTACCGGAGTGAGCACGGATAGCCGCACGCTCAAGCCGGGCGATTTGTTCGTGGCGTTAACCGGCGAAAGATTCGATGGCAGTGAATTTGTTTTGAGCGCTAAGGAAAAAGGCGCTGCCGCCGCGCTGGTTCCGCAATCCGCCAGTGGAAATGCTTTATCCGCTGGAATTCCATTGTTGCACGTGCAGGACACGCGCTTAAGCCTGGGGCAGTTGGCTGCGTATTGGCGCAACCGCTTTACGTTGCCGCTTATTGCAGTGACCGGCAGCAGCGGCAAGACCACGGTTAAGGAAATGATCGCCGCGATATTGCGCCAAGCAACCGCAGGTGGTGAAGTCACCATGGATGCCACAGCGGAGCGGATTCTGGCCACCGAGGGGAATCTGAATAACGATATCGGCATGCCGCTGATGTTGCTGCGTTTACGGCCACAACATCGTTATGCGGTAATCGAGATGGGCATGAATCATGTGGGTGAGATCGGTTATCTGGCTCAACTGGCAAAACCGGGTGTTGCCGTCATCACCAATGCGGGTGCTGCGCATATCGAGGGATTGGGTTCCGTTGAAACGGTCGCACGCGCCAAGGCGGAGATATTTACCGGATTGGATCAACAAGGAACGGCGGTGATCAATGCGGACGATCGCTTTGCTGCTCTATGGCGGGAATGCGCCGGTGCACGCACGATTGTCGATTTTGGTTTGCGCGAAAAAGCAGCCGTGAGTGCCGAGTATCAAGCTGACCGGTTGAGCAACAGGATTCAGCTGAAATTGCCGGATGGCATTGTGGAAGTGAAGTTACAAGCGCCTGGCGTGCACAACGTCTATAACGCTCTGGCAGCGGCGGCAGCGGCTATCGCAGCAGGTATCGGGAAAGCATCGATTGCCGCCGGACTCGAATCGTTTCAGGGCGTGAAGGGACGGTTGCAGAAAAAATCCGGTTTGCATCATGCCCTGCTGATTGATGATACCTACAATGCCAATCCGGAATCCGTGCGTGCCGCTCTCGCGGTGCTGGCTGCCACGACGGGGAAAAAAATACTGGTGCTCGGCGACATGGGCGAATTGGGTAAGTCCGCCATCGATCTGCATCGCACGATCGGGCGCGATGCGCGCAATGCTGGACTGGATCAATTATTCACGCTGGGCGAGCTGAGCGCTTACGCTACCGAAGCATTCGGCAAGGGCGCGCGGCATTTCAACGATATCGACGAATTGCTGCATGCGACGGAAAGCTTGCTGGCGGATGATGTGACTTTGCTGGTGAAAGGGTCGCGCTTTATGCGCATGGAACGGGTAGTGCGGCAATTGGAACAACCGAGGGAGCCGTCATGCTGCTAACCCTCTCGCAATGGCTGGCGCAAGACATCCGTGCATTCAATGTATTCAGCTATATTACGCTACGCACCGTGATGGCTACGCTGACTGCCTTGGTCATTTCTTTCATCATCGGCCCGATGATGATCCGTAAACTGACGGCTTACAAAATCGGGCAATCGATACGCGACGACGGTCCGCAAACGCATCTGGTCAAAGTCGGCACACCCACGATGGGCGGCGCTTTGATTCTGATGGCGATTGTTTTGACGACCCTCTTATGGTCGGACCTGAGCAATCGCTATGTCTGGGTAGTGCTCGCGACCACGCTGGGATTCGGTGTGATTGGTTGGGTCGATGACTACCGCAAAGTGGTTTACCGCAATCCGAAAGGATTGTCCGCACGCGCTAAATTTTTCTGGCAATCGCTGATTGCGCTGGCGGTCGCGCTGTATTTGGCGTCGATCGCGGAAATTCCGGCGCAAACCGATATGATCGTGCCCTTCTTCAAGGAAGTGGCGATTCCATTGGGTGTCGCCGGCTTTGTCATACTGACTTATTTTGTCATTGTCGGCACCAGCAATGCGGTCAATCTCACCGATGGCCTGGATGGTCTGGCCATCATGCCGACGGTCATGATCAGCAGCGCGCTGGCGGTTTTTGCTTATGCCGCCGGGCACGTGGTATTTGCCAAGTATCTGGGCATTCCTTATATCCCCAATGCGGGGGAGTTGGCTATATTCTGCGGCGCCATGGCTGGTGCCGGACTTGCCTTTTTGTGGTTTAACGCTTATCCCGCCGAAGTTTTCATGGGTGACGTCGGCGCCTTGGCGCTGGGTGCGGCACTCGGAATCGTCACTGTCATCGTGCGGCAGGAGATTGTGCTGGTGATTATGGGCGGCGTTTTTGTCGTGGAAGCGCTGTCCGTGATGTTGCAGGTGGCATCATTTAAGCTGCTGGGCAAGCGGGTATTCCGCATGGCGCCATTGCATCATCATTTTGAATTAAAAGGCTGGAAAGAAAATCAGGTGGTGGTCCGGTTTTGGATCATCACCTTTATTTTAGTATTGGTTGGATTGTCGACATTAAAATTACGATGAATTTGCAAGATAAAACAGTTCTAGTGCTGGGGATGGGTGAAACCGGCTTGTCCATGGTGAAATGGCTGCTACGTCAGGGTGCCGCGGTGCGCGCTGCGGATAGCCGTTCTGAGCCGCCCAACTGGCAGCAAATCACCACCGGGTTTCCATCCGTGCAGCTGCATAAAGGCAAATTCACAGCGTCTGTTTTTAACGATATCGATATGATCGCCATCAGCCCCGGCGTTCCATTGGCTGATCCATTCGTGCAGCAAGCGGTGCAACGCGGCGTGCCGGTCATTGGCGATATGGTGCTTTTTTCCTGGGCGCTGGAACAAAGCAACCGGCCCAAACCGAAAGTGGTCGCCATTACCGGATCGAATGGAAAAACCACGGTGACGGCGATGACCGGCGCGATGTTGAAGAGATCCGGCTGGAATGTGGAAGTGGCGGGAAATATCGGCCCCGCCGTGCTGAATGCGCTAATGCAGCGGATCGATGCAGGCGATTGGCCGCAGGCTTGGGTTCTGGAAACATCCAGCTTTCAATTGGAAACGACGCACAATTTGAATGCGGATGTGGCGACTGTGTTGAATCTGAGCGAAGACCACCTGGATCGCTATACCGGCATGCGCGATTACACAACCGCCAAAGCCAGAGTCTTCTTGAATGAAAAAACCGGTAAAGGCGTACAAGTCCTCAACCGGAACGATCCCGGTGTCTGCGCGATGGCACTGCCGGACAGAAAACAAATTACTTTTGGTGTCGATGAGCCGCCCAGCCAAGCGGATTTTGGTCTCATGCACGACGGTGACGATTTGTGGCTGATGGAAGGCGATGTGCAATTAATGAAAACTTCCGAGCTGGTTGTCAATGGTTTGCATAACGCAGTTAATGCGCTGGCGGCACTGGCCATGTGCCGCGCCTTGGGTGTGGCTATCGATCCGCTTTTGACCGCGTTGCGCGAATTTCGCGGCTTGCCGCATCGCATGGAAAAAGTCGCTGCGTTTAACGGTGTTACTTTTTTTGATGATTCCAAAAGCACTAATGTCGGTGCCACCGTAGCTGCATTAAGCGGCATGAAGCAGAACGTCATATTAATCGCCGGTGGCGACGGCAAGGGACAGGATTTCTCGTATCTGAGGGAAGCGGTTGCCAATAATGCCCGTGCCGTGGTGTTGATTGGCCGGGATGCAAACATGATTGCGAATGAATTGAAAGATTGCGGTGTGCCGTTGCATTTTGCCGTGACCATGGAAGAAGCCATGCAAAAGAGTTTTTTGCTGGCGCAATCCGGCGATGTGGTGTTGCTTTCACCGGCCTGCGCCAGTTTCGATATGTTTAGAAATTATATCCACCGCGCGGAAGTGTTCGTTGCAGCGGTCAAGGATATGGAAAACAAATTTTTCAGTTTCGGACAGAAAAAACATTAACCGATGATTTACCAGGCAAACAATCAGACACCAAGAATGACGGCCGATTTTGACCAGGCACTGGTGTGGTCGGCTTTGCTGCTGTTGAGTATTGGTTTGGTGATGATTTATTCCGCTTCGATCGCCATTGCCGAAGCGCAATTCGGCGCTGATCGCGCTGGTCATTATTTGTTGCGGCATAGCGCATACCTGGGTGTCGGATTGTTGTTGGGATTGATCGCCTTTCAAGTACCGATGCAGATGTGGCAAAAATATGTGACTTATCTGCTCATGCTGAGCATTTCGTTGCTGATACTGGTGTTGATTCCGGGCATTGGCCATGAAGTGAACGGCAGTCAGCGCTGGATTTCGTTGTATGTGGTGAATATTCAGCCATCCGAATTTATGAAGTTTTGCATGGTGCTGTACGCTGCGGATTACGTTAATCGCAAGGCGGCTGATCTGAATTCTTTCTTCAAAGGATTTTTGCCCATCACGGCAGTGTTATCCATTATCGGTGCTTTGCTGCTGCTGGAGCCGGATTTCGGCGCATTCTTTGTGGTGACGGCACTGGCGATGTCGATTTTGTTCCTCGGCGGCGTCAGCTTGAAAATATTCATCAGCCTGATTGCTATCCTGGCATTCGGTTTGTATGAATTGATTTTGAGCTCGCCGTACCGGCTGAATCGCGTGATTGCTTTTATGGATCCGTGGGCCGATCCCTACGGCAAAGGCTATCAGCTCAGTCATGCGTTGATCGCATTCGGGCGCGGCGAGTGGCTTGGTGTGGGTCTGGGCGGCAGTGTTGAGAAACTGTTTTATCTGCCCGAAGCGCACACCGATTTCTTATTGTCGGTGCTGGCCGAAGAATTGGGTTTTGCCGGTGTGGCTACCGTGATCGTATTGTTTATCTGGCTCATTACCCGAGCTTTTGTTATTGGCCGTCTGGCGGCCAGGTTGGGCAGTCCTTTCGCGGCACTGGTGGCGCAGGGCATCGGTATTTGGATCGGTGTGCAGGCGTTAATCAACATGGGCGTCAATATGGGTGTCTTGCCTACGAAAGGGCTGACACTACCGCTGTTAAGTTTTGGTGGCAGCAGCATCACGGCGAATTGCATCGCATTGGCGGTTTTACTGCGTATCGACTGGGAAAACCGGCAGCGGCTGCGGGGGCTGAACGTATGAGCGCGCACACCATTTTAATTATGGCAGGCGGTACCGGCGGGCATGTGTTTCCGGGTTTGGCGGTGGCTGATTACCTGCGGCAAGCCGGTTGGCGCGTGGTTTGGCTGGGAACCGAGGCCGGAATGGAATTAAAACTGGTGCCGCAACGCGGCTACGAAACCGAAGTAATTAGTTTTTCCGGATTGCGGGGTAAACGGTTGGTTACGTGGTTGCTATTGCCGCTGCGTTTGCTCAAGGCATTCTGGCAGAGTCTGCGGATTATTCAGCGGGTAAAACCGGATGTGGTTCTCGGTATGGGTGGTTATCCGGCTTTTCCGGGTGGCATGATGGCCTCGCTGCTCAACAAGCCATTGGTGATTCATGAGCAGAATTCGGTCGCCGGGTTAACCAATAAAATCCTGGCGAAGCTGGCGGATAAGATTTATCTCGGCTTTCCCGGCGCCATACGGGGCGATCAGGATAAAACAGTTTGTTCCGGTAATCCGGTGCGATCGGAAATTGCGCATATAGAAGTGCCGGAGAAACGCTTCCAGGAACGGCAGGGCAAATTGAAAGTGCTCGTTGTGGGCGGCAGTCTGGGGGCGCAAGTTTTGAATACCGTGGTACCGCAAGCGCTTAAATTAATAGCGGAGAATGTGCGCCCGGCAGTGGTGCATCAAACGGGGACAGCGCAAATGGAAACGGTTAAAACGGCCTATCAAGCACTGCAATTGGATGGCGAAGTGACAGCGTTTATCGACGATATGGCCAAACGCTACGCGGACTGCGACGTGGTGTTGTGCCGTGCCGGTGCACTGACAGTCGCGGAATTAAGCGCGGCCGGGGTCGCCAGTATCCTGATTCCATACCCGCATGCCGTCGACGATCATCAAACCGGCAATGCGCAATTCCTTTCTCGTCATGGCGCTGCTGTGTTGTTGCCGCAGCATGAATTGACCGCGCAAAAGCTGGCGGATCTATTGACGGATTTAACCCGGGAAAAATTGCTCGGCATGGCGATGGCGGCGCGCAGCCAGGCAAAACCGGAAGCAACTCGGATCGTGGCTGAAGGTTGTATCGAATTGAGTGGAGCACTGCATGAAGCATAAAGTCAAACATATCCATTTTGTCGGGATTGGCGGCGCGGGCATGAGCGGTATCGCCGAGGTTTTTGTCAATCTGGGGTATCAGGTCAGCGGCTCCGATTTGATGAGTAATCCGGTAACGCAGCGTTTGGCCAAGCTAGGCATCAAGGTTTATGCGGGTCATGCCAGCGAGCAGATTGCCGGAGCGGATGTCGTGGTAACCTCCACGGCGGTGAAACCGGACAATCCGGAAGTGATCGCCGCCAAAAACAAAAATATTCCGGTGGTGCCCCGCGCCATGATGCTGGCGGAATTGCTGCGCCTGCGCAGCGGCATCGCGATTGCTGGTACGCACGGTAAAACCACCACTACCAGCTTGATTGCCAGTATTCTGGCGGCGGCCGATATGGATCCGACGTTTGTCATCGGTGGAAAACTGGAAGCAGCGGGTTGTCATGCCAAACTGGGCAGCGGTGAGTTCATCGTTGTCGAAGCGGATGAATCGGATGCTTCATTTCTGTATTTGCAGTCGATGCTCGCGGTTGTGACGAACATCGATGCGGATCATATGGAAACCTACGGTCACGATTTCAGCCGGTTGAAGCAAACTTTTGTCGATTTCGTGCAGCACTTGCCTTTTTACGGCATGGCAGTGGTTTGTATGGACGATGCCAATATCCGCGAAGTCATGCCGTCGATTACCAAACCGATCACCACGTACGGTTTGTCCGAAGAGGCACAGGTGCGCGCCATTGATATCCGGCAAGATCATCACCGGATGAGATTTACTGCGGTGGTCGGTGTGAACGGCTCCGCCCGCAAACTTGATGTCAAGCTGAATCTACCCGGTTTGCATAACATTCAGAATGCCTTGGCGGCGATTGCGGTTGCGAATGAAATTGGCGTGCCGGATAGCGCGATTGTCAAAGCACTGTCGGAATTCAAAGGGGTTGAACGGCGCTTCCAGCAGTACGGCGATATTCGCTTAAGCGCGCAGAAAAGTTTTGCGTTGGTGGATGACTATGGACATCATCCGGCGGAAATGGAAGCGACTATCAAAGCAGCGCGCGGCACGTTTCCAGGCCGTCGTCTGGTAGTGGCTTTTCAGCCGCATCGCTACACGCGTACCCGGGATGTCTTCGAGGATTTTACCCGTGTTTTATCACAGGTGGATGTGTTGCTGCTCACGGAAGTTTATCCCGCGGGTGAAGAGCCGATTGTCGCGGCGGATAGCAAATCGCTGGCGCGTTCCATCCGGGTGCAGGGCAAAGTGGAGCCGATTTATATCGAGGAAGTGGATGATTTACCGGCCGCGATACTGGATATCGTGCAGGACGGCGATATTGTGCTGGTGATGGGCGCGGGTTCGGTAGCCAGGGTGGCGCCGCACATTGCGCAAATGGGAAAAAAGCTGACCGTGGTTAATGGCTATGAATGCTGAGGATTGATGAGACATGACCGCTTTGCCGCAAAATACGAGATTTGCCATGCCCGTAGCCGATCAAACAACCGGTGAGACAGGCGTGTCCGCATTGCGGGGCGAAATGCGCGTCGATGAGCCGATGAGCAAACATACAACCTGGCGGGCGGGCGGTTATGCGGATCGTTACTACCAACCGGCGGATCTGGATGATTGGGCGGATTTTCTGCGTGCATCGTCGCACGATGTCATTCATGTGATTGGGCTGGGCAGCAATTTGCTGGTCAGAGACGGAGGTTTGCGCGGCACAGTGGTGGCGTTGCATGCGCGTTTAAACGATTTGCGCTTGATCGAGCAAAATCAATCCGGCGGGCTCATCTACGCCAGCGCTGGTGTGGCCTGCGCCAAGGTAGCTCGGTTTGCCGCCAAACATCATCTGGCTGGCGCGGAGTTTCTGGCCGGAATACCGGGCACGGTTGGCGGCGCGCTGGCGATGAATGCCGGATGCTACGGTTCGGAAACCTGGGAAATCGTGGCGCAAGTGCAGATCATCAAACGCAACGGAGAAATCGTGATGCGCCAGCCCGGCGAGTACGCGATTGCTTATCGTAGTGTGAAACGGCAGAACGAACCGGCTGGTACGATAGCAGCGGAATGGTTTACCGGCGCCTATTTCCGTTTGGCGCAAGGCGGTCAGACGCAATCGCGGCAACGAATCAAGGAGTTGCTGGCGCAGCGGGTAGCCAGTCAACCGCTCAATATGCCGAATGCCGGTTCGGTATTTCGCAATCCGCCGGAAGATTACGCGGCGCGTTTGATCGAAGCGTGCGGCTTGAAGGGATGTCACATTGGCGGCGCGATGGTGTCGCCCAAACATGCCAATTTTATCGTCAATACGGGTAATGCCAGTGCGGCGGATATTGAAGCCTTAATCATGATGGTGCAAAGCAGGGTTAAAAAAGCAACAGGGATAGCATTGATTCAGGAAGTCCGGATCATCGGCGATGCCAGGAGGCTGACGTAATGGCCGCGCATCAATTCGGCAAAGTTGCGGTTCTGCTGGGTGGCCGGTCGGCCGAGCGGGAAATATCGCTGCAAAGCGGACAGGCTGTGCTGGATGCGTTACAGCGCAGCGGTGTCGATGCGCACCCTTTCGACCCGGCCGGACAATCCATGGAAAAACTGCTGCAACAAGGTTTCAATAAAGCTTTTATCGCACTGCATGGACGTTTTGGCGAGGATGGCACCATTCAGGGCGCGATGGAATTAATGGGATTACCGTATACCGGCAGCGGTGTAATGGCCAGCGCATTGGCGATGGATAAATGGCGCACCAAATTGATCTGGCAGGCAGCCGGTATCCAATCGCCGCGCTACGCATTGCTGCAAGCGGATAGCAATTTTGAACAAGTCGCCGAAACGTTGGGTTTACCGCTGATCGTCAAGCCGGCGCGCGAGGGCTCAACCATTGGTTTGACTAAAGTAAAGCGCGCCGAGGATTTGGCGCAAGCGTATCAACTGGCCGCTCAGCATGATGCGCTGGTGCTCGCGGAAGAATTTATTGCCGGTAAGGAATTGACCGTGGCGATTCTAGGTGAAACACCGCTGCCGGTGGTGCGGATTGAGATTGCGGGTGAGCTTTACGACTATGAAGCGAAGTATTTCTCGAATGAGACAAAATACTTTTGCCCGAGCGGTTTACCGGCGGAATTGGAGGCGGCGATCCAGCGGCAGGCATTACAGGCTTATCAAGTGTTGGGGTGTCAGGGTTGGGGAAGGGTCGATTTGATCTTGAGTGAAACCAATCAGTTTTATTTCCTCGAAGCCAATACTTCGCCCGGAATGACCAACCATAGTTTGGTGCCGATGGCGGCAAGAACAGCCGGAATCCCGTTTGAGGATCTGGTTTTGAGAATATTGGATCTGGCCCATGTGGAATAACCATCACGCCTTGAATCTGTTATCCAAAATATTGCTCACTTTGGTGGCAATGGCGGTGCTGTATGCGATCAGTTTGCAACTCATCCAGCCGCCGTTGTTTCCCATCAAAGAAATTAATGTGCAAGTCATTTATGGGAAAGAGAAAAATAAGGCCGAGTTACAGCATGTGACGCGCGAGCAAATTGAACAGCTGGTCAGGGATGAAATTGCAGGAAATTTTATTTCGGTAAATCTCACTGAAGTGCGTGAAGCTTTTGTAAAATTACCCTGGGTGCGTGAGGCCAGAGTAAAAAGAGAGTGGCCGCATGGTTTGAATGTGACACTGGAAGAGCATCAAGCATTGGCTTATTGGGGAAGTCATGCCTTGGTCAATACTTACGGTGAGGTGTTTCGTGTGACGGTTGATGCTGATTTGCCGGTGTTTACCGGCCCCAACGAGGCCAGTGCGCATGAAGTGGCGCAGCAATTCCGGCGTTTTAACAAAATACTGAAGCCATTGCAGCAGCATATCGCGGAAATAAGCCTGACACCCCGCTATGCCTGGCGTTTGCAGTTAAATACCGGAACGATTCTGGAATTGGGGCGGAATGAGATTGAAGAGAGATTGGTTCGTTATGTTTCAGTATATAACCACAGTATTGCGCGGTTAAACCAGCAAGAACCATTGGCATATGTTGATTTACGTTATCCCAATGGTTTTGCCATCCGCATGCCTGAAGTGATGCAACAAGTACCACGTAAATCCGGCGCGAGGAGAGAAACGTGAGACCACGGAGATGGGATTAGATGAATAAAGCTCGAGAGAATAGAAATTTGATTGTCGGTCTTGATATTGGCACGTCGAAAATTGTTGCCATTGTCGCCGAGGTGATTCCGGAAGGCGGTTTTGAAGTGATCGGTTTGGGCAGCCATCCATCGCGCGGATTGAAAAAAGGTGTTGTGGCCAATATCGAGACGACGGTGAATGCGATTCAGCGTGCGCTGGAAGAAGCGGAGCTGATGGCGGATTGCAAAATTCATGAAGTGTATACCGGCATCGCCGGCAGCCATATCAAGGGTTTTAATTCGGATGGCATGGTGCCAATCAAGGATAAGGAAGTCACCGAGAAAGATGTCGAGCGCGTGATGGAAGCGGCCAAAGCTGTGAATATTCCCGCCGATCAGCAGATCCTGCATATCCTGAATCAGGAATTCATTATTGACGGCCAGGAAGATGTACGTGAACCGGTGGGCATGAGCGGCATACGGCTGGAAGTGAAAGTGCATATTGTCACGGGCGCGGTCTCCGCGGCGCAGAATATCGTCAAGTGCGTGCATCGCTGCGGTTTGGAAGTACGTGATTTGATATTGCAGCCGCTGGCTTCGGCCATGGCAGTGTTATCCGATGACGAAAAAGATCTGGGTGTCTGTCTGGTCGACATTGGCGGCGGTACAACCGATATTGCGGTATTCACGCACGGCGCCATCCGTCATACCGCGGTGATTCCGATTGCTGGGGATCAAATCACCAATGACATCGCGATGGCCTTACGTACCCCGACCAAAAGCGCGGAAGACATCAAGTGCCGCTACGGCTGTGCACTGCGAAGTCTGGCCGATACAAAAGAGATGGTGGAGGTTCCCGATGTCGGCAACCGGGGTTCGCGTCAGCTTTCGCGGCAAACGCTGGCGGAGGTGATAGAACCACGGGCAGAGGAGCTTTATTGCATGGTACAAGCGGAATTGCGCCGCAGCGGATTTGAAGAATTACTGTCGTCGGGCATCGTGATAACGGGCGGATCCGCTTCGTTACGCGGCATGGTGGAATTGGGCGAGGAAATCTTTCATATGCCGGTCAGATTAGGTTTGCCCAATTATCATGGCAATTTGAAAGACGTGATTCATACGCCGCGCTATTCGACCGGAATCGGTTTAATTCTGGCGGGTATCGAACAGTTGCAGCATCAGCATGGTTCAAGATTACAAGGAGGTTCTGCCAAGCAGATTTTCTCCAGAATGAAGGGGTGGTTTCAAAGAAATTTTTAATATCAAATTTCACGGGTTGTATTAGCAGTCAGGCGGCTTTAATTTCAATGTACTAAAGGAGAAACACTATGTTCGAAATCATGAATAACGAAACTCAAGAGGCAGTCATCAAAGTTGTCGGCGTTGGTGGGTGCGGCAGCAATGCTGTGGATCATATGATCCAGAATGGCATGCAAGGCGTTGAGTTCATCAGTATGAATACTGATGCACAGGCATTGAAAAGCAATAAAGCACCGACCGTACTGCAACTGGGTACGGGTATTACCAAAGGATTGGGCGCTGGAGCGAATCCTGAAATCGGCCGGGAAGCTGCGCTGGAAGATCGCGACCGCATCGCAGAATTGATTCAAGGCGCGGATATGTTGTTTATCACCGCTGGTATGGGTGGCGGTACAGGTACCGGTGCTGCTCCGGTGGTTGCGCAAGTCGCTAAAGAAATGGGCATTTTAACGGTGGCTGTGGTCAGCAAACCATTTGCTTTTGAAGGCAAACGTCTCGCGGCTGCCAAAGCGGGCATGGAAGCGTTGTCACAACATGTCGATTCGTTGATTGTGATTCCTAACGACAAGCTGATGATGGTGTTAGGCAACGATATTTCCATGCTGGATGCATTTAAAGCCGCCAACGATGTGCTGTATGGCGCAGTTGCCGGTATCGCCGAAGTGATTAATTGTCCGGGCCTGGTGAACGTTGATTTTGCCGACGTTAGAACCGTTATGTCGGAAATGGGTATGGCGATGATGGGCTCAGCCACCGCGATGGGCGTCGATCGTGCCCGTGTTGCAGCCGAACGCGCGGTATCAAGCCCGCTGCTCGAGGATATCTCCTTGTCCGGAGCGCGCGGCATTCTAGTGAATATCACCGCCAGCTCATCGCTGAAAATGCGTGAAGTGCATGAAGTGATGAGCACGATTAAAGACCTGACCGCCGAGGATGCAACGATTATTGTCGGTACTGTCATTGATGAAAATATGGCCGATAATCTGCGCGTTACCATGGTGGCTACCGGACTTGGCAGCTTGGTCAGCCAAAGCCAAAATTCTCCGTTAACCGTGGTGCATACACGCACTGGTACCGACGACAGAGATTCCGTTTTTTCTACTGAAGAACCGGCCGTGATGCGCACAGGCAGAAGAGGTAACGCCACCGTCGCAGCGATGCGTCAATCAGGCGTTGATCCAATGGATATACCGGCTTTCTTGAGAAGACAGGCTGATTAAGTAGATTTAATTTCTCAAGATTTAATTTTCCACAGCTTTGGGAGTGAGAAATTGGAGATCAGAGAATTAAAGAAAGCAATGAATACCCCGCCGCATAAGGTGGGGTATTAAGTCCGGCAATTCTGCTGCGATAGTGATGAAAAGTCTGGGGAATAACATTAAGCTACAGTAGCTTTTCTGAAGAAACTGACTGCTGGGCTTTGTGCCGCTTTGGGTAGATGAATGCAATGGCTTAATAAAGCCCGATCCGGTTCGTAACGCCCTGTTATTTTGCTTGCTTCACATGTTCCGTCAATCTGACTGAATATTGCGGCGAGCGGTGTATTTTGCAGCGATGCGGCAAGAATCGTAACTGAGCCACGTAACTTTGCCACCATTCGCCTTCGATGGCGGGATGACAAGCTAACTGGCTAGCTGTCAACGAAAAATTATCGCATTCATTGCGAATGCTTTCAGGGAGTGGATGATGAGCAATTCGTTATTGCTCTTGATTTTGGAACTTGTGACTTGTGGTAAGGATTGTGATAGCGATATGAGCGTTAGTGATTCAAGTTCAATATCAACATGAAATTCAATAACGCTCACATCTAAAAAGTTTAGCCCGATTATCCCAATGCAATACGGTTGTTAATCTGTCCCAGTGATTGTTCAACTTGATCGACCAAAATAAGACATAACTCACCGTCTTGCAAATTGGACAAAGCAGCATCGATGGCAATCGCTTCTCCAACGATTTCTCTGACTTTTTGCGTGCGTTTGGCATTACCTAAACCTTCGCGCAATAAAGACAATACTTCTCCATCCGCACGGCCGCGTTGACATTGATCCTGATACAGCACCACCTCGTCAAATGCATCACCGAGGATTCGTGTCTGCTGACGAATATCCTCATCACGCCGGTCGCCTGCCGCACTGATGACGACTGAACGTTTCTTTGACGGAATATTATCAATCGCACTGACCAGAGCCTGGATCGCATCGGGATTATGTCCGTAGTCGGCAATCAAGGTTGCATTGCGGTAATTAAAGAGATTAAAGCGGCCCGGCGCTGTTTGCGTATTGCTGACAAAACTAGCGACACCGGCGTGAATAACCGCCCATTCCAGGCCGAGTGCCCAGCCAGCCCCAATAGCAGACATCACATTCTCAATTTGGAAATTGATACTACCGTTCTTCGTCAAAGGGATTTCGTTTAACGGGATACGATATTCAACAGTTTCACTCGCAGCGACAATGCAGCTGCTTTCCACATAAATAACTCGTTTATGCTGCGCGCGATGCATCGCCAACACCGGATGATGGCGATCTTGAGCAAAGAAAATAACCGAACCGGGGCAATGTTCAGCCATGCTGGCAACCAGCGGATCAGCTGCATTAAGCACTGCATAACCGGTATTGGGCGCTACATTCTGTACAATAATGCGCTTAACCACTGCCAGCTCTTCCGCTGTATTGATATAAGCCATGCCAAGATGATCGCCCATGCCAATATTGGTTACAACGGCAACATCGCAACGATCAAATCCCAGGCCCTCGCGTAACAAACCGCCTCGCGCGGTTTCTAACACCGCGGCATCGACATCGGGATGAAAAAGAATATTTCTTGCACTCTTCGGTCCGCTGCAATCTCCGGTATCCATGCACTGTTCGTCAACATAAACACCATCGGTGCAAGTAACGCCAACGCGTTTCTGATCTCTCTGCAGGACGTTGGCGATTAAACGAGTTGTTGTCGTTTTACCGTTGGTGCCGGTGACGGCGATCACGGGAATGCGTGCATTTTCTCCTTGGGGAAACATGTAATCAATAATGGCTTCACCCACTGCACGGCCCTTTCCATACGATGGCTGCAAATGCATCCGCAAACCGGGTGCTGCATTTACCTCAATGACGCCGCCTCCCTGGTCTTCTAAAGAACTCATGACATTGTC
The DNA here is from genome assembly GCA_002083595.1 of Proteobacteria bacterium ST_bin16. GTDB lineage: Bacteria > Pseudomonadota > Gammaproteobacteria > Burkholderiales > Nitrosomonadaceae > Nitrosomonas. Next base: position 15,596 of record MSXT01000072.1, read on the forward strand.
GCAAACCACATCAACACCGCAGATATCCAACCCTACCACTTTCGCAGCAGCAACTACACGCGCCGCCAGTTCGGGATGCACATCGTCGGTTACATCGGTCGCCGTGCCCCCTGTTGATAGATTAGCATTCTTGCGTAACACAACGCGCATTCCTTTCACGGGAATCGATTCGGCTGTCAATCCTTGCGCAGCTAAATGTGCAATGGATATCTCATCCAGATGTATCTTGGTTAATGAGGTGACATGGCCTTCGCCGCGCATGGGATCGCGATTGATTTGCTCCACCAATTCATAAATGCTGTGCACGCCGTCGCCAATGACTTGCGGGGGTTCGCGCCGGGCGGCAGCAACCAATTTATTACCGACAACCAGCATGCGGTAATCATGTCCGGGGATATAACGCTCTACCAGAACATTGTCACTGATTTCAGCTGCAATCATATACGCCGCTTTGACTTGTTCAGCGGTGACAAGATTAACAGTGACGCCTTTACCTTGATTGCTATCCTGAGGCTTTATCACGACAGGTACGCCGATTTCGCAAGCGGCTGCCCAAGCATCCTCGACATCTTTCACTTCCCGGCCGAGCGGTACCGGTATACCGGCGGCATGCAATAAAGTTTTCGTTAATTCCTTGTCTTGCACAATCGACTCTGCGACGGCGCTGGTACGATCGCTCTCGGATGCTTGAATGCGACGTTGCTTGCTGCCCCAGCCAAATTGCACCAGACTGCCTTCAGTCAAACGGCGAAACGGAATGCCGCGCGCAACCGCCGCTTGTACAATGGCCCCAGTGCTTGGGCCCAGGCGGATATCCTCATTGAGTTCGCGCAAACGATGCAGCGCATCCGGTAAATCAAAAGCGCTATCATCAATAGCCGAGATACATAAAGCTTGTGCCAGCTCAAAAGCCAGCAAGCCAACTTTTTCTTCGCTATATCCTACGATAACGCGATAGGTATCGGCTTCCGGTGTTTGTACCGTGCGGCTGAATGTCACCGGGCAACCTGCCTGAACTTGCAAACCTAGCGTCGCAAATTCAAGTACATGAGCCATGGTGACCGCTTCATGATGGCCGGCGGGCTGGAGCAAGGAAATCTCAGGAAAACGCTCACGTAGTCTTGCTTCAAAGCCAGGAATGGTATCAATACTATTTTCAGATCCACTACAAAAAACGGTAGCTTCAATCGAAGTATGCTGACTCCATAAATTGGGTCCGCGTAAAGCGCGTATGCGTAAAACTTTCATAACTTAATTCCTTGTGTTTGTAATTCCAGAAGATTCTGATTTTCAGGTTTGTACTTCTCTTGACTGAAACCAAATGTCTCAATTCCAACACGTATAAGATTCGGTTCAATGCCTAATGCCCAAGCGGCACCCACGGCTGCCAATATATTCTCGATTGCCTGCGTGCTTTTCGTTCCACTTTCTGAAACGATCTCACGCAGATTGATCAGTATCAATTCATTTGAACCCGATACAAGTACAACTCTGCCATTGCGGACTATCACAGCGCGTTTGCCCTGCGTAGGTCCGGTTCCACTCGCGCAATGTTGCTTAATTACTGGCAGCTCCGGTTCGCTGCTGAAATAAATCACTTCACCGTGACACAGCTCGGACATTTCAACCAGCATTTCATCGTTCGCATTGAGGACTGCTGCGCCGACCGGCAGTTTTATATCTTTTTCCACATCGTCAATGGCCGCAGCGGTCGGTGTCACCATATCGACTTGCGAACGGAGCACCGTATAAATCTGTTTGTGCGTTTCAATACCGTGACGGCCAAAATGGTGCTCGGGATCAATATTGGTGATCACACCCACCTGGCAGCTATCGTATGCCAGCCCTTCATTCAATAACACATCAAAACCATTCTCAAAAACAGCAGCTTCAACTGTTGGATTGAGTAAAGTGCGATTAGCTGCTGCCCAGTTAGCGCTGTTGCTTTTATCAATTTGCCGATAGTCCAGATATAGTCCATCGCTGCAAGCCAAACCGGTTTGCTTGCCGGACAGAACCAGCAATCTGGCAACAAGGTAAGCAACCGATGTTTTGCCATAACTTCCGGAAATTCCAACAATGGGGATACGGCCGTTTTCCTGGCCTGGAAATAAGTGATCGACAATCGCTTTTCCGACCGGACGGGGTTTACCAACTGCCGGTCTAATATGCATTAATAAGCTTGGACCTGCGTTGACTTCAACAATAGCCCCGCCTTGTTCATGCAATGGACGTGAAATATCGCTGGTAACCAGATCAATACCGGCTATATCCAAGCCGATGACGCGTGCAGCAAGTGATGCGATAGACGCCGTCGCCGGATGAACCTGATCGGTCACATCAAACGCATGATTACCATTCCTTTGAATCAAAACCTTAATGCCGGTTGGCACGACGGAATCACGATGATACCCTTGGTGAGCGATTTCCATCTGTGCCGCGCTATCCAAACGGATCAAATTGAGCGGATGATCTTCTGTCGAACCGCGTCGTGGATCAGAATTAATTTGAGATTCTATTAACTCGGCAATGGTTGAAACACCATCCCCCACGACTGATACTGAGTCGCCGCGCGTAGCCGCTATGAGGCGTCCACCGACAATCAACAAACGATGTTCGGTTCCGGCAATATAGCGTTCAACCAGTACCTCCGTCCCTTCCCGTAACGCCATGCGGTAAGCCGATTCGATTTCTTCCCGGTGGCTTAACTCAATAAAAACGCCACGTCCATGATTTCCGTCGCAAGGTTTTATAACAACCGGCATACCAATATCATTTGCCGCTTCCCATGCAGCTTCGGCACTCTCGACAATACGCCCTTCCGGAACAGGAACACCGCAAGATTGCAGCAATGATTTTGTCAGATCCTTATCACGGGAAATACCCTCAGCAATGGCCGATGTCCGGTCTGTCTCAGCTGTCCAAATGTGGCGGCAGCGCGCGCCATAACCCAGCTGTACAAGATTTCCTTTTGCAATAAGACGGGTGGCCGGAATATTACGAGCCATTGCAGCATCTACAATACATGCCGTGGAGGGTCCGAGCCAAAGGGAGTCGACCATATCACGAAGATGCTGGATTGCTCCCTCGACATCATAAAATGGGTTGGCGGATTGCTGAAAATTCATGGCGGCCAAAACCAATTCACGCGCGGAATGTAAAGCGGCTGTGGTGATTTCCGCTTGCCAGGCGCTTAGTGCAACTTTATAAACACCGCGCACCGAGGTTTCACGTGCTCTGCCAAAGCCACCGCGCATACCCGCCAGGTTCTGAAGTTCCAGCGTGACATGCTCAAGAATGTGGCACGGCCAAGTACCGTCCTTGACGCGGCGTAAAAAACCGCCGCGCTCTTCATAGCTGCAACGGTGCTCTATCAGAGACGGCAACCATCCGGATAGGCGCTCATAAAAACCTGGAATCTTATCTGAAGGAAAATCTTCCAGTTCACCAATATCCACGGTTGCTTCCAAAGCGGGATAATAAGTCCACATGTTGGGACCATTTAAGTGTTTGATTTCAAGAAATTTGATATCTTTAGTACTATTGCAGTCTAAATTTAAGGAGTCGGACATGGCATTTGAATCGGTAAGATGAGATGCTATTAACGTTACTCAAATTGATAGGTTTACAAAAAACAAAACAATTTTTACAAACGTCACCTAGGCCACTCTCAAGGAAACTAGAGTATAACTTATTAAGTTGATTATGAATCAATTGGATGAGAGTAAAATTTAATATTTAGAATGAAGTAACCAGCATAAAATAATTATCGATTACTTGTCTCATGGTTCTTTTGGTTGACAAAAATTTGCTTAGATTCAGAATATATAAAGTTTTTATAATTCTCATTACTCGCTACAGGTGACTTTTGGAAGATATGCCGTTGCACATCATGCTGATTGCATTGGTTTTTTTGTTGGTCTTGTCAGGCTTCTTTTCCCTCTCTGAAACCAGTATGATGGCGATTAACCGCTATCGCTTGCGGCATCTCGCCAAGCAAGGTCATCGCGGCGCCCGGCTGACCATCAAACTGCTCGATCATACAGACCGTTTACTGGGTGTCATTCTCCTCGGCAATAATTTACTGAACACCGCTTCCGCAACTTTGGTCGCCATTATTGTTGCGACTCTATTTGCCCACGATGATTTCGCTTTGATTATGGGAACAATCGCTGTGACCTTTGCTATTCTGGTATTCAGCGAGATCACCCCGAAAGTCATCGCCGCCGCTTATCCTGAACGAATTGCCTTAGCCGCGAGCTATGTATTGACACCCTTGCTGATTATTTTCTATCCGATTGTATGGTTCGTTAATTTGTTTGTCAGCGGATTGCTAATCCTATTCCGGTTAAAACCGCAAAAGGGCAGCCTGGAACAGAAGATCAGCACGGAAGAGCTGAAAACACTAGTGCTGGAAGGCGGGCATTTTATACAGCACAAGCATCAAAGCATGCTATTGAACTTGTTTGACCTGGAAACGATCACCGTGGACGATGTCATCGTGCCGCGCAGCCAGATCGAGGCGATAGACCTGAATGCGGATGACGAAATTATTCATACGCAATTGCTGACTTGCCACCATACCCGCCTGCCGCTATACCGTGAACGCCTGGATAATATTGTCGGCATCGTTCATGTGCGCAAGGTATTGAATCAAATGCAGGGAGGAAAAATAACCGCGGCTACGCTTGAAAAAGTCATGCGCGAGCCTTATTTCATTCCTTCCGGAACATCCTTGTTTTCGCAACTGCAATTATTCCAGGAAAACCAGAAAAGAGTCGGGCTGGTCGTTGATGAATATGGTGAATGGATGGGACTGGTTACACTGGAAGACATTGTTGAGGAAATCATCGGTGAATTCACCACGCAAGCACCCACTCTGGCCAGTACTTTCTCGAAACAAGAAGATGGCAGTTTTATTGTGGAAGGCAGCACCTTATTGCGTGAATTAAACCGCAAGCTGGGTTTTCAATTTCCATTGGACGGACCGAAAACTTTGAATGGTTTGATCTTGGAGTATTTCGAGGATATTCCGGAAGCTGGAACCGGTCTTAATATTGCCGGTTACCCAATGGAAGTGATTCAAACTAAAAACCGGGTGGTAAAAACTGTTAAAATCTTTCCTATCGCTACAGCAGCCGAGATAAAGCATGCCGAGTAGGTAGAAGGACAAACGGGTTATTCAGGCAGCGCAATCCCTGCAAAGATCAGTAAACCGGGTTGGACGGAAATAACAAAAGCGGTTATCCTTGCGCCGCAATTATAACTTGAAGATTTATTCATCAAAGCGCCCATAGCTCAGCTGGATAGAGTACCGCCCTCCGAAGGCGGGGGTCGCACGTTCGAATCGTGTTGGGCGCGCCAAAAAACTCCTGAATCGATAGCATCAATGCATTTTCGATTGAATCGCTTCGAAAATGATCATTCAGCTTCTCATTCTTATTTTGAGAGTCCCGTGATAAAAATCATTAAAGCAACATGGTTTTTACTTCTATACTTTATTACCTTTGAACAAACTGCAAATTCCTCAATATTTTTATGATACTGAGAACATCTTGTGGCTTGTCGAAGCCATGAGTGATCAACCGTTAAATTAATAATAAGAAGGAAATTTTGAAATGTTTATGAGATTTTTGATCGTTATGTCAATTGCTGTTTTAAGCGGTTGCGCTAATTTTAATACTATTGGCCGCAGCAGTTCTCTGGGAGGTGGTGGTAATACGCAAAACGTGGCAATTCATTTAGATGCTCAGCAGAGAGTAGTTCTTTCTAAAGATAACATGAAAAAAATATGTGCAGAGCCAAGCCCTGATGCATTGGCCGCTCATGCTGCCGCTGCTGCATTAGGAGTCAATGTCTTAGGTCAAGGTAGTGGATCGGGTGCTTTAAGTGGTCAAAGTCCTGCGGCAAGTATTGGTTTGCGTACTCAATCAATCACACTGATGCGAGACGCCCTGTATCGTGTTTGTGAAGCTTCCATGAATGAGGAAATTGGACCGGTTCAAGTGGCAACCTTACTCGGAAGAGGGATGGATTTGACAGCAGTGGTACTGGCTGTTGAACAACTGACAGGAGCGGTTGCAGCAAACCAAGCAAATTTAACAGGAGCGACTACATCGTCGGCTGCAGCATCTCTCGTTTCTAATCAAAAATTGTTAGATGCTGCCCGAGAAGATGAAACACAAAAACGCGCTGCTCTTGAAGCGGCACAAAAAGAATTGGATAAGAGCAAAGCTGACGTGGTTTCTCAAGAGGCTGATCTTAAGACAAAAAAAACTGCTCATGAGAATGCTCAGAAATCTGATTCAGGAGTTACCCAGGAAGAAAAAAATAGGCTTGAAACAGAATTTAACGCATCAAATGATGAGCTTAATAGGCGCAAAACTATTCAACAGCAAAATGAAGAACAAGTAAAAATAAAGCAAACATCACTTGATGATGCAGTTAAGATCAAGCAAACGATAGAAAATCTTAGGGATTCGGCACATTCCAGTGCAGTAGCCAATACAAGCTCTCAGGGAGAATTTAGTACCCCAATTCAAGCAAAAATTCTTAGCGGTGATGCTACAAAAGAAATTGCCAAGTCAGTTGAGGCTATGGTTTCGACAGTGCTTAATAAGCGATATACGGAAGAATCTTGTACAGCTTATCTCGCATTAAAAGATTCCAGCGGTAAATACATAAACACGGAATTAGTGGATGCATGCATTACACTCATTACGGCAAAAGTTAAGACAGAAGCAGAAGCAGCAAAAGCTGATGCAGAAAAAGCAAAAGCTGATGCAGAAAAAGCAAAAGCTGATGCAGCAAGAGCAAAAGCTGATGCAGCAAAAGTTGGTAAGTAAAATAAAGAAATTAAGCGAGCTAAGTCTCGTAGCAATTGTTCAGAAGTATTAAAGAAATCAATATGTAGATGCCACAAGTATGTATTAATTGACAGAGTATGCTGCTTTTATGAATTTTCATGGTAAGCAGCATACTCATCTTTTATCTAAACAATAAAGAATGCCAGGATACGGTAGTTTTAATACACAAGCCGCCAGATCAAGCAACTAGTGGCACAAAAAGATATACTGCAAACCTCTTTCAATACTTAAATTATCCAGTGTTTACAGGAATCATCGAAGCCGTAGGCAAAATAACGCAGGTTAAGGTGCTTAACATCCAGAGTAATCAAAGTGGTAACGGATTGGTGCTGACCATTGCCGCTGACGGTCTCGATTTAAGCGATGTCAAACTTGGTGACAGCATTGCTGTCAACGGTGTCTGCCTAACTGTTACCGCATTAGATAGCCATCAGTTCAGTGCTATGGTTTCTCACGAAACACTCCAGTGCACACAAGGTCTCGATCAAGTCGGCGCACACGTCAACCTGGAAAAAGCCATGCGTATGTCCGACCGTTTGGGCGGTCATTTGGTCAGCGGGCATGTGGATGCTGTTGGCACTGTGGTGAAGTTTGAGCCTGCTGGTGAAAGCTTGGTATTGGTCATTCAGGCGCCGGAATCCATAATGCGGTTTTTAACGCATAAGGGTTCGATCACCGTCAATGGTGTCAGTCTGACGGTCAACCGGATTGAAGGTAATGAGTTTTCAGTCAATCTCATTCCGCATACGCTGGTGATGACGAATCTGAAAGAACTTGTCCCTGGCATGCTGGTGAATCTGGAAACTGATATGCTGGCCCGTTATGTGGCAAGATTATTAAACATTGAAGGTTAGCTGGAGTAGACAGATATGAGTATCAGCGCCATCCAAGACATCATTGCCGATCTTAAAATGGGCAAAATGGTCATTCTGGTTGATGAAGAAGACCGCGAGAATGAAGGCGATCTGGT
>MSXT01000073.1 GCA_002083595.1 Proteobacteria bacterium ST_bin16
TCTCTGCTAGTCTAGAGCCATCCAAAATATCCATCATCGCTATTTTGTAAAACCGTAATTGGTAATTGCACAAAATAGCGAGATATCAAATATTCGATTATTGCCCTCCAGATTTCCCTGGCTGTTTACCCGCCGCGCGCAAATCGACAATCTTATTCAACAATTGAAACCAGAATGGTGCGCCTAGCGATCCGGCGAAGGTCGTGATCAGAATCCCCAGGATTTTGACCAGCCATTCCATAAAACCGAATCCCGCGACAGCCCATTGCCCATCCGGTTTCTTCCAGCCGATGGGCAGATGCAACTCTCTGATTTGTCCGATCAAGGCACCGGCAGTTCGGGCGGATTGTTCAATCCCTTTGATTGCGTCAGCTCTTGTGGTGGCAGTATCCGCTTCCACTTGACTGTCTGGTAGCTCTGGCGATTTATCATCCTCGGCTGTTGGCGTTCTTTGTTCCGCTGGTTGCTGCGCCATCAAGCTCGTAATATCCGTTGATGAAGCCATTTCAACCAACGCTTGTCTGAGCGCAATATCGCGCCACAATGTTTCGGAAATTTTGATGGCATCGATGTTCAGTGCGGTACATACGATCAGCGCAACGGCAAAAATGACGATCTGCGTTTTCTGTTTGTACCAGCCGCCCACCCGGTCCATCGCATCGTTGTACCAGTTCTCCACATTCCTGCGCGCTTTCTCCGCATCGTCTCCTGCTTCATGCAATAACAGGATGATCGACTTCCCCGCTTCGGTTTTCGCGAATAAGCCTTGCTTCTCGATCGTCTCGATTAACGCTTTGTTGTCAGACGGCAGCTTGCCGGTGTTGCCGGTCATGATGTCCATCAATGCCAAGGTGAAATTCTTCGGCGGGATATACGACGGTTTTTGTCCTGTTTTTGAAAGCCCGTTGATCAACGGGTGCCTGTAGAGATCGTCCACCAGTTTGTTTCCCTCACCCGATTGCAGCAGATTTCCCAATCCTGCCTCAAGATTCTTCGAACGCATGCGAAAAACTTGCGCAATCATTTCATTGACTGCGGAACACAGCAAACTGACTAAAACAAACAGAAACACCATGCCCAAGGCGATATCCAGAATTGAAGAATTCAGCATTTTTCCTCCCGCAATTGATAGTCGTTACACGTCATCAATCAGTTTAGCGCACGGAACCGGAGACGGGTTACTTTGTTTGACAGCTTTCCGGGTTTTCAGTATATTCTGGACTGAAGCGGGGTTATTATTTTTCTATTCCAACAGAAAAATGAAATACGAACAAAGGGTTAATGTTTCATCCATAAAAATTAATAACACGCATACCCACCTAAAAAAACCCTACACCGGAACACGTATCCAGTCGGCAAATCGGTTGCTGATTAGCAAGGATTAGTAAGTTCAGTCAAATTAGAAACGTAGTAACAAAATTCACCCGTAAGGGGATTTCCGTACCAGCATCACCGCATCTGATCGTTTTAAGTCATCTTTGATGATAAGCGTAAGTTGAATAATTAAGCGCATCACTGAGTGTTTCCCATCAGCTGATGGCTTTATTAATAGGTGGTTACTATGACTGCAAATGCCTCGTTCAAATTGACCGGCCACCCAGGCGCTTTGGTTAAGCATTCCCTTGATGCCGCATTGCCGCGTGTCGGCGCTGCCATCAGCAATCTGAAAGGCATTTATCAATTCCACCACATCAACGTCGGCTTGGGCACGCTGGGTTTCCTGGCAGTCAAACGTAACGCTCCGGATGGGGAATCGCTGGTGCTGGTATCCAACCGGCATGTTCTGTTCGCCAACGATGCGGAACACGATGAAATTATTTTTCAGCCCGATTATGAAGAGCACGATGACCATGTCATTTTCGACGCGCCGCGCTTGAATGCCATTGCCAAAATCGATGGCGAAGGGTTGTACGGGCATTTCTCCTTTGCTTATCCGGGAGAACCGGAAAAACCTTATTACATCGATTGCGCAACAGCCAGCCTGCTGCTGAAGCAAAGCAAAAACCCGCAGCGGATGCAAGGAAGAACCCGTCACTTCGCAAAAATCGCCCGGGTGCATCCGCTGGATACGCTCAGAGGGCGGGAACTGAAAGTACGCTTGTTAGGCCGCTCTGACTCAACGTGGGGAAAAATCATTGACAGCGCAGCCACGGTCGAGACTATCCATGGCGAACTGTGCCGCAACACGCTGATCATCGAAGCGCTACCCGATCGTCACGGCGTTAGGCATCCGTTCTCACGTAAAGGCGATTCCGGCGCTTTACTCATCGACCAATACCAGCGCGCAGTAGGGCTGCTCTGGGGCCATCACATGCACGATCCCTATATCTCCTATGCGTGCCACATTCATCCGGTGCTCAGTTGTTTGCAAATTACGCCCTGGTACTTCGATTTTTGCGCGCCCCGGTCTATCAATAAGGACTAACGTTATGTCACAGAAAAAATGCATTGTATTCGCGCACTGCTGGCCGATTGGATGGAGGTAACGTAATGGATCAAAAAGAACTGGCTGCATTACACGCGGAAGCCGAAGCCGAACTGAAAAAAATTCCCGGCGTGGTCGGCGTCGGCTACGGTTTGAAAGAAGTCGGCGGAAAAACTACCGGCCAGATTTCGTTTCGTGTATACGTCAAAGAAAAACGCAAACTGGAAGATTTGAATCCGGCCGATGTCATTCCGAAGGAATACAAGGGTATACCCACCGATGTGGTGCTGGTCATTCAAACCAAACCGTTGCATTGCGAAGACTTGGATCAACATTCACCGTTGATCGGCGGCATATCGATTACCAATTTCAAAACCAATGCGTCGAACGACGTAGAAATAGGTACGTTGGGATGCTTTGCCACGTTGAACGGTGTCAGCGGGCCGGAAAATGTCGTACTGCTCTCGAATAATCATGTTCTTGCTGCCAACAGCGCAGTCAATGGCGATACCGTTTATCAACCCCGTTTCATTAGTAGCGGCGGAACCATTAGCGTAGACGCCACCCAAGAACGGCGCAATCCCATTGGAAAAATACACAATGCCGGGCAAAAAGCGCCTTACTCCTACACTTACCCCAGCGAAGGCGCACAAGACTATTACCTGGATTGCGCTATTGCCAAATTGGATATTTGCATTTCCAGCTGGTGCCATACCAATTGCGGCGTGTCGTACAAAAACGAAATCCGCGGATTGAATATCGGCGGCAACAGCAAACTGGAAGATATCGCCCGTGTCGCGCAAAGCGATCTAAGCGGCGGCGATTATGTCGTCTATAAAGTTGGCCGCACCACCAGCAAAACGACAGGCAAGGTCATTGACCCCATCGCCATCGAAGCTGCGGGTGGGCGTTTTTTACTCATCGAAGCCACTCAGCCGGATTGCAACGGCATATTGCAATTTTCCGCACATGGCGACTCGGGTTCCGCTGTAGTCAATGCGCAAAACAAAATCGTAGCGCTTTTGTATGGGGGCGATGCAAGTAACCCAGCCAGATCAGCAGCTTGCCATATCCACCCCGTCATGGCCTATCTCAGCATCACCCCCATCACCACTGCCAACCCGCCGGTCGGCCCCGCCGGGCAGACGCTGAACGATGTCGAGGGCATCTTCACCGGCATCAACCACACCACCGAAGTGCGCGAACGCTTTTTGAACACACACAAAGGCGCTGAGATTTATCAACAGATTCTCGACCACCGCCAGGAAGTCGTCGCGCTCGTCAATCACCGGCGGCCCGTTACCGTGGCTTGGCATCGCAGCAAAGGCCCCACGTTTCTGGCGCACTTCGTCAACAATGCACGCGATCCGGCGCATCTGATTCCGTTTGAAGTGGAAGGCATCAGCCGCGATTACATGATCCGGCGTATGGCCGAGGTGCTGACGCAACATGGCAGTGAAGCTTTGCAGCAAGTCATTCAGCGCTACGTTGAAGAAGTGATGGGATTCATCAACAGTTTTGACAATCTGCACGAATTTGTTAAGCAGTTTGAAGACGCACCTGGCTCCAGTGAATTCAGCGATCATCCCGCACGCATGGAGGAAACCACCGATGTCAAATGAAGTGGATACCTTACAGCGCGTTTTGCTGCAAATCTCCAACGTATTGGAGCCACTGGAACGCGAACTGAATAGCACGCGCGCGGTGCAAACGTTTGCCGAACTCGGCATTACGCTCAATAGCGGCCAGGTGTCGTCGCTGGCATCGCCGATGCAAGCGCTGGTCGCCAGCAGCAAAACCGTGCTGCAAAAAGCCGGGGATTTGGTACAAGCCATCGAAGACGAAGACATCGGGCAAATTGTCTCCATTAGCACGGAACTGATCAGCCAAGTCATCACCGCGATCCAGAAAATCGACCAATTGCAAACCGCCGTACAGAGCATCGGCGGTATTCCAGCCAGCGTATCCAGTCACTTTGCCGAACGGTTGTTTAACTACCTGCTCGTCCGTGCGCTGGATTCCGCCAACGGTGTCAACGAGTTTCTCGAGTTGCTGGGCATACTCGAGCGGCAGCGTAACAATACCGGTTCCACCGATCCCGGCAATCCCGAGTTTACAATCTCTACCTTCCATTTCAACGAACTAGGCAAGTGGTTGGAATCGCCGGTATCGGCATTACAGTCGCACTATAACTGGGGCAGCAACAGCCTCGATGCAGCGAATTTATTGCAGCGGCTCGAACGCTTGTTGCTCCATCTCAAAGCACCGGTTTTCTATGACGACACCGCACCCACGCCGATTCTCGAAGCGGTCATTTTTCAACTGCGGCCGCGCACCGATCTCAGCCCCAATGGCTTGAGCCTATCGATCCGGCAGAACCTTAGTCCCGGAAAAATCGAATTTTCCGCCGACGATTTAAAAGTCGTACTGGATTTGCAAGCCACGCTGCCGTTCGGTGCCGAACTGGTGATTCAGCCCCCCGCCAAATTCACTTTTCATACCTCCGCAGCGGATACGGTTTCCGGTTCGTTGAACCTCAGCGTCAGCGCCGACCGCACGCAAGCTGCAACACCGTATCTGTTGATCGGCGACCCGGATGGCAGCCGGTTAGAAGTCGGTAAATTCGGCGTCAACTTCGGTGGCCGGATTCAAGGCAGCGGCGGCCAATCGGCAGCCGATTTTAGCGTCGGCGGCGAAATCGGCGCCGGTAAGCTGGCCATCTCGTTTGCCGACGGCGATGGTTTTCTTACCGATATCCTGAGCGGCGTTCAGCTTAATTCCGATTTCGGCATGGCGTTTGGTTACAACAGCAGCAATGGCTTGTTTTTCGTCGGCAGCAGCGCGCTGGAAATTCAATTGCCGCTGCACCTGAATCTTGGCCCGGTCGAAGTCAGCGCGCTAACCTTCTCGGTCGGTATCGAAAACAACAAATTCCCTACCGCCATTTCAACGGATATCAAAGCCGCGTTGGGCCCACTCGCCGCTGTCGTCGAGAATATCGGTTTGGCCATTGATTTCGCCTTGGTCGATAACCGCAGCGGCAATGCCGGGCCGGTCGATATCCAGCTAGGATTCAAGCCGCCGAATGGCGTCGGCTTGTCGCTTGATGCCGGTATCGTCAAAGGCGGCGGCTATCTCTACTTCGATTTCGACAAGGAAGAATACGCCGGTGCATTGGAGCTGATGTTCAGCGGCATCGTTACGGTGAAAGCGATCGGTTTGATTACTACGCGCATGCCCGACGGCTCCGAAGGTTTCTCGCTGCTGATCATTCTCAGCGCCGAATTCGGCACGCCGTTCCAGCTGGGTTTCGGTTTTACGCTGAACGCCGTCGGCGGGTTGCTCGGCCTGAACCGCACCATCGAACTGGAAGTGATCGCTGCCGGGGTGCGCACCGGATCGATCAACAGCATCATGTTCCCGGACAATATCATCGAGAATGCGCCGCGCATCATCAGCGACTTGCGCCAATTCTTCCCGCCCGCACAAGATGTATTTCTGCTCGGCCCGATGGCCAAACTAGGCTGGGGAACGCCGACGCTGGTTAGCGCTTCATTGGGCATCATCGTCGAAATACCGCCGGGCAATATCGCCATTCTGGGTGTGCTAAAAGTCGCGCTGCCCGATGAAGACGCGGCGTTGATCATCATTCAGGTCAGTTTCATCGGCGCGTTGGAAGTCGACAAGCAGCGGCTGTGGTTTTATGCCAGCTTGTACGATTCCCGGGTGATTTTTCTCACCATCGACGGCGATATGGGTCTGCTGATCGCCTGGGGTAACGATGCCAATTTTGTCATCAGTGTGGGCGGCTTTCATCCCTCCTTCAAGCCGCCTCCACTGCCTTTTCCCAATCCCAGCCGGATTGCGATCAACATCCTGAATACTTCATTTGCACGGATCCGCGTGGAAGGTTATTTCGCCATCACTTCCAATACCGTGCAGTTCGGCGCCAAGGCGGAAGTTTATTTCGGTCTCAGCGCCTTCAATATTTCCGGTCATGTCGGCTTCGATGCGCTGTTTCAGTTCTCGCCGTTCTATTTCATCATTACCATTTCCGCGTCGTTCGACGTCAAAGTGTTTGGTATCGGCCTTTTCGGCGTGCACATGCGCGGCGAACTCGAAGGCACATCGCCGTGGCACATCGAGGGTGAAGGCTCCATCTCACTGTTATTCTGGGATATTGATGTACCCTTCAGTCACACCTGGGGCGAGGATGAAAACACCACCTTGCCGTCCATCGACATCATGCCGCTCATCACTGCGGAATTCGAGAAACTGGATAATTGGACAGCCGAATTACCGGTGTCCAATCAATTGCTGGTATCACTGCGCGTCATTGAAAGCACGAGCGATTTGATTTTGCACCCGGTCGGCGTATTGCGCGTCAACCAGCGCGCCGTTCCGCTCGATCTGGATCTCGACAAGGTTGGCAATCAGAAACCGAAAGACGCCAAACGGCTGACTGTTGAAGTGATCGACACTGGTTTGGCGAAGGTGGCAGATACCAAGGAATCGTTTGCCACGGCGCAATACAAAAACTTGAGCGACGCCAACAAACTGAGCGCACCCTCCTACGAAAAACAAAATGCCGGTATCGAACTGTCGGTGAGCAACCAGCAACTCAAATCGTCGGCAGCGGTTAAGCGTGTGGTACGTTACGAGCAAAATATCATCGACAACAATTTTGTGTCATTGCTGATCCGTTTTGTCGCCATCGGCGCCGAATTCTTCAATCACTTTTTAGGTAGAAACGCCGCGTCGAAATCAGCACTGTCGGCCAGTTACAAGGCGCAAAAAGCACCGGTCGAGCAGAAAGTCATCGTAAAAGAAGCCGGTTACGTGGTCGCTTCAACCATGAACAACAGCCCGCATAGTAAAGAAGCATATTTCACATCGCACGCCCAAGCGCAGGATTTCCTGCGCACGCAAGTGAGACAATCGCCCGGGCTGCAAGACAGTCTGCACGTCATCCCGAGCACGGAAGCAACACCTCTGCAGGAGGCGGCATAATGGCGATCGGCACGTATACTTTTCTACCATGGCTACGGCAAGGCGTCGCCAATAATATCCAATCGGCGGATCTGGATGCTTCGGTCAAAACGCGCGCCAGTGTCGCCGTCAGTCTGAATATCAAAGGCAGCGGCGGCGAAGGCGGCGATGTAACCGCTCCGGTCAACAAGAACGTTGCCCTGTACGGCCCCGGCGATATTATCGGTATTGAGTCGAGAGCGATTATCAAAACCGAACCGCTCAACTGGATTACCAACTTTGAACCGAATTATCTCTGCCATATTGAGTTCTACGACGAAGATTTTCCTTGGCGTTACACCCCGGCCGCACCGGCGGGATCGCGGCTGCGGCCTTGGGTCACGCTGCTCGTATTGACCGAAGCCGAATTTGCCGAAGGCGGCAATATTTCCGGCAAGCCGCTACCCTTCATCGACATCAAGGCCAATCCACTCGCAACGGTATTTCCCAAAGCCGAGGAACTGTGGGCGTGGGCGCATGTGCACGTCAATAAAAATATCGCCGGTGGTCAAGATGCGCCGCAAGCGCCGGACATCAACACTGCGCTGTCGCAACTGCAAAACGTGCTGGCGCAAAATGCCGACGAAGCCTATTCGCGCATCGTCTGCCCGCGCAAACTGACTCCGAACGAACGCTATCATGCCTTTCTGATTCCGACCTTTGAAACCGGCCGTTTGGCCGGATTGGGGATGAACCCTGACGATGCGCCTCACGCGACATTTTCAGCATGGGGCGAGGGCCGTCCGGCACCGACGCAGTTTCCGTTTTATTACCGCTGGTTCTTCCGCACCGGTTCGCAAGGCGATTTCGAGTATCTGGTACGCCTGCTCGAACCGAAACCGGCGGATAGCCGCGTCGGCCGCCGCGACATGGATGTACAGAATCCAGGTTCCAACATCAGCGGCATTCAGAATCCGGATCTCGAAGGTGTGCTAAAACTCGGCGGCGCGCTGCTCGCACCATTGAGTAAGGAAGCCGAACAGGAAATCGCCAAGTGGGAAAACTGGGATCAACCGTATCCGCATGTGTTCCAGCAGGAATTGGCGGCCTTTCTGAATCTCGCCGACGATTACGCCCGGCTCGCCGCCGATGCGGCTCACCAGAATACCGATTTGCCCGATGCCATCCAGGCCGATCCCGATCCGTTGATTACGCCGCCGATTTACGGCCGCTGGCATGCGCTCAGAAACCGCGTACTGAAAGAAGCCGACGGCAGCGATGCGCCCAATGACCAAAATTGGCTGCACCAGCTCAACCTCGACCCGCGCTGGCGCAGCGCAGCCGGTTTCGGCACCGACGTCATCATCGCCAATCAGGAAGAATACATGGATGCGGCGTGGGACCAAGTCGGCGACGTGCTCGAAGCCAACCGCCAGATCCGGCTGGCGCAGCTCGCCAAGATCACCGCCAATAGCTGGTATCAGAAGCAAGTACTGCCGTTGCAGCAAATCAGCCACGATAAAATTCTGTTTATGACAGCGCCGGTGCAAAAACGCGTCATTAGCCAAGGAATCACGGTTTCTCATCGAATCAAACAAAGTCCGGTCACATCCGCGCTGACTTCCGCGCCGCTACGGCGCATGCTGCGCCCGAATGGCCGCTTGCAAAAGCTATCGGCCTTTGACGAGCGTATCCATCCCAACAATCTGATCACCCGCGTCAACGATGGCATCGTTACTGCTGCGCCGCCGCACGTGATTCCCGCTACGTTGCCGTCGCTGGATCATCTTTCGCAAGATACGCAACCGAAGAACGTGCCATCCTGGTTGCTGGATTTGCTGAAACGCTATCCGTTCATCCCTTATCTTTTGCTGGTATTGATTCTGCTGCTGATCATCGTGCTGGTAGTCATCGGCGCCAGCACCGCAATCTGGGCTGTAGCGGCAATCGCTGGCGCGGGATTATTGTTGGCTTACCGTACTGCGCAGCGTTTAATCACGCAAATGAATCAAGCCGATTCGGTAACCGAAACCGGACAAACACCGGCTGCAGTCGATTCGATGCCGCCCAGCAGTAATTTTGTGCTGACGCCGGAATTGAATCCTTTAGCGCTGGATCCGGCCAATCCGCCGCAACCCGCTAGCGCTGGTGGAGCCGATAGCATTCAATCAAGCCGCTTTAAAACCGCGCTGAAAGATTCTTACACACTGCTGCAAAATGGCCTGCAAGCCGGTGTCATCCCGGCAGCCGTACCGGTAAATGCCGCCCAACTGGCGACCGATACATTGGTCAAACTGAACCCGGCGGTTACCATTCCAAAATGGACGCTGGGCAACATCCTGTTACCGGCGCATATCATCGGGTTGATCGGCGAGAAATTTGTCGAGGCGATGGCGTACCCGGAATTCGATGTTCCCATGTACAAACCGCTGGTCGATAAATCCACCGAATTGTTTGTGCCAAACCTGAATTTCATCGCACAAAATACCATCACGTTACTTAAGACCAACCAGCCATTCATCGAGTCGTACATGGTCGGCCTCAATCACGAATTTGCGCGCGAATTGCTATGGCGCGAGTATCCGACTGATCAGCGCGGCTCCTACTTCCGTCAGTTCTGGGATGTCAGCGGTTTCTTGAGTCCGACTGAGGATAGCAAACAACGCCGCGAGGAATTGAAAGACATTCCGCCGATTCACCGCTGGTCGCGATTCTCCAAACTGGGTGAGCACGACCACCGCGAACAAGGCCTGGAGAACGAAGAGGAATTGGTGCTGGTGATTCGCGGCGAGCTGCTGAAAAAATACCCGAATGCGGTCATTTATGCGCAAAAAGCCAAATGGCAGCCGATCAGCGCTACCAATCCGGCGCCGAACAAAAAAACCGAACGGGTATTCGACGACAGCGTGCCGATCAAAACACCGCTGTATGAAGCACAAGTCAAACCGGACATCTACTTTTTCGGCTTCGATTTAACCGAGGAAGAAGCGCGCGGCAATCCCGAGGTCGACGACGAACCGGGCTGGTTTTTCGTGATCAAGGAACGTCCCGGCGAACCGCGCTTCGGCCTGGATATCGATCGTGAAGGTCCGATTCAGGTCTGGAACGACCTCGCCTGGACCGATGTCGCGCCCGGCATCAGTGATGGCGAATTTATCGACATCGCCGCCGCACCCGTGCGCAGCCTGCCAAACACAGCACCGGGCGGCACTGCACAGGAAAAAGCGGAGCAATGGAAAGAGGATCATTTACTGAGCTGGACAAATAATATCAATTCGGCGGAACTGGCTTACATTCTATTCCAGGCGCCGGTACTCGTCGGTGTGCATGCTGCCGAAATGCTGCCGCGCGATTAAGCATGGTTACATAAGTACAAAATCTCAACCGACAGAAATGGCTTATGACTCAATTTAAAGACACGCAAGAACAGATCGATCAAGCACGGCGTCAGCACCGGCAAAGCCGGTTAAGCTTGTCTGCCGCCAGCGAGAAGCTGCAAAAATCCGAGCGCTTGATCGCAGCATTGCGCCGCCGTTCCGACGGTGCAGCCAAGGAACAATTGCAGACTTTACTGAACGAGCAAGAAGCGCTGCGGGCTGATACCGCCAAGCTGCAAGCCGAACTTGAGCGGAACCGGGAAGTATTGACCGGACGGGAATCGCTGTTCGAGACTTTTTCCGATCCGGCCAAAAATATCGGTCAATTGAACGATATCCATCCGATCCTGCTGTTTCCGCTACGCATCGAGACGCGCTTCAAAACAATCGCCAATCCCGATGAACGCGATGGCATCTCCAATCAACTATGGGTGCGCGTCTACCCGGATGACATCAGCGTCGATACTTTTGAAGAAATTCCGTCCGAAGTCGAAATCAGCAACACCCGTGTGTATTGGACCAATATCTGGAAAGCGGGCGGTATCGACAGCGAAAAACGCTCCGCGTGGCAAGCGCTGGTCAAAAGCCACGGCGCAGGCCGGGCGTATTGGCTGAGCCAATTATTTAAACCGCTGAATCTGACTGAAGAACCGGTCAAAGCCGACGGCGATTATATTTTGGTGATTGTTTCGGAACAGCCGCTGCCCGAGGCGGAAAAACCATTCGTACAACAATACTGGCAAGCCGTTTTCAGCGCCAATAACGACGCCACGGCGTTGGACACAGCGTATACCAAACTTAAAGACGATCTCGGCGAAGCACACGCACAGGAAATCATTGCGTCGTACCAGCCGCAAAATCTGAACGTCAAACCCGCACCATCGCAAATTATCACTAACGTGCGCGTCGAACTCCTGGAGTTACCCGTCGTCGATGGAGTCGATACGCAGCTGCAAGCTTGGTCCAATCCGGCACGCGTGGCGCTGTTGCCGGAACGCTTTGTGGTGATGGGTTTCAACGGCAAGGAACAAACGTTACAGCATATCGGCCGCCCGGTACCCTCGGAACTGATCGTCGGACCCAATCCCAACGCACCGGAAGATCAGCAATTACGACTGGAAGACGACGAGCTGATCGTACCGGACGAAATGAAATGGGTCACTGATTTTGACGAAGCGGTTGCCAAAGGCATGGGGTTCAAGATTAATCTCACTGATGCACAAGCACGGCGGGGTTTCGACCGGCTGTTTGTGCTCGGTGTGCGGCTCAGTACCGACGTCGATAAAAGCCGCGAGCAATTGCAGCAGTTGATTCAGCACCATCAACGCAGCCGCAAAGGATTCAGTTTCCTGATGCAGGGTGCACCGACCAATAACGTCGAAGATCAAGAAAGCGGCTACACCTGGTTCAGCGATGCCGATGCCAGTTACGATCATTATTTCAACCAGTACGCCGCCGACGACGATCCAGCCGATTGGCGCACGCGCAAAGACGGCCGCTGGCTGACAAACAGCCTGGGGCTCGACCCGTCAGTCCTGAAGCTATCGCCACAATATTACGCCAGCGATCAGCTGGAAGCCCGGGCGATGAACGAAGCATTATGGCCGGCAACACTGGGTTATTTCATGGATCAGATGATGGAGCCGGTGTTCAGCGACGACACCATCACTGCTACGCGCAATTATTTCAACCGCTACGTGCTCGGCCGCGGCACACTGCCAGCGATCCGCATCGGCAAGCAACCGTACGGCATCTTGCCAGCCACGCCGTTCTCACGCATGGCATGGATCAATCGCAAATTATTTAACGACGACCGGTTGGAGCCGCATATCTCCGGTTCATTCCTGTTCCTAACCCGGCTCTACAGCCTTATCAAGAAGGCCGACGAGCGCTGGGCTTCACTTCTGCCGCAAGTGTCGTACGTCGGCAAACCGCAAACCGATCCGCAACAAGCCTTGCTCGATATCGTTGGTCTGCATCCGGCATCGGTCGAGTTTTATCAACGCTACGCGGAGAGCGCCGAGCAGCTCTACAACCGCTATAAAACTTCCGGCATCAACGGCGCGATTTACGCCACGATTGCCTCGCTGTTTTATACCCAAAGCGGCCTTAACTTACTGGCGCAATTGGGCTACTCGGCGCAGGACCATAACAAGATTCCCGATATTCTGAACAAATTTTTCACGCTCACCGCCAACCTGCTGAAAGGCCCGCTGATTGACGATCAAGCGTTGTCCGAATTCAACCCGGCGCGGATTTATCACACTACTAACACAAATTATCTTCAGTGGTTGGTTACCGCAGCGCGCGATTCGCATAACACCCTGCGCCTGCAACAAGGATTTATCGACGATAAGCCTCCGGCTGCCTTGCTCTATTTGATGCTGCACCATGCGCTCGATTTGTCGTACCTTGATACCAGTCTGCGTCTGCACCTGGAAGCGAATGTTCTGAACCAACAGCAATTCTCTGTGGCGAAACGCGAACCGAAGTTCATGCACATTCAGGAAATCGAAGACGACAAAGGCAGCCCTTGGCAATATCTGTACAAAGCGGAACCGGCGATCACCAGTCAGCCGAATTTGCAAATCGGCGATTTCATTCCGCAAATCCTGACGCTGCGTAACCCTTACCTGAATATCCAAATCAACGCGCTGGAACGTTTGCAGCACACACCGACGGCGCGGCTGGAACGGATTTTCGCCGAGCACATCGATTGTTGCAGCTACCGTCTCGATGCCTGGTGGTTAGGACTGCTGAACGTACAACTGGACATCATGCAGCAAATCGCCGGGCAAGCGCAGCCGGAGCCCGGCACGACACCGGATCATGGTAACGCTGCCAACTCGCATGGTTGCTACTTGGGCGCATACGGCTGGCTGGAAGATGTCCGGCCGGAAAACAAAAATCTGACACCGGTCAAACTGACCGAGGAGCTCGATAAAATTTTCAATAAGCCCGGTCAAGCACCGTTGGTCGAGGACGACAAGAATTTTGGTTATATCCACGCCCCATCTTTAAATCATGCTGTCACCGCCGCGGTGTTGCGCAACGGTTATCTGGCCAACGCCACACCCGGCAATCCCGATAGTCTGGCGATCAATCTCACTTCCGAGCGCGTGCGGCTGGCGATGAACGTCATCGGAAGCATGCGCAACGGCCAGAGCCTCTCGGCGCTGCTGGGTTATTACCTGGAGCGCGGTCTGCACGATGCCGGTGATTTATTTCTCGATAGCATCATTTTCGATCTGCGCAAGCAATTCCCGCTCGCGGGCGACCGGTTATCGACTACCGCAACTCCCAGCAACGAGCCGATCAGTGCGGTGGAAGCGCGCAACGTCGTCGACGGGCTGGCGCTGATCGAACATGTCCAGGCGCAAACGGGAGTGAACCGGAATTATCCATTCGGTATTACGCAACTCCCCACGATTACCGAACAAAACAAACTGGATGCGATCAATCGCGAAGTGCAGCGCATCATGAATATCAACGATGCCGTCGCCGATCTCGCGATGGCCGAGGGCGTGTATCAAGTGGTGCGCGGCAACTATGAGCGCGCCGCCGGAACACTGGATGCCTTCAGCAAGGGACATTTCCCGCCGGTACCGGAAGTGGTGCAAACGCCGCGCAGCGGTGTCACGCTCACGCATCGGGTCGGCTTGCACTTGCGCGCCGGATTGAACCCCGCCGATCCCGCCAACAGCACGCCACGCGCCAAAGGCGAACCGGCCATCAATCAATGGCTGACGCAGCTGCTGCCGTCCATGAGCGATATTTTCTGTACCGTCGATTATTACAACCAAGGCAATGCGCAACAGGAACAACAAACGATCAGTGCGCAGGATTTGGGCTTGCTGGCCATCGACTTGATGTACATGCTATCGAGCGATCAGCAGCAAATGACCGCGCTCGATGACCGTATTTTTACTCATGTTTATGCGATTCCCGGCGTGCGCATCGATAGCAATATCAAAATCCAATACCGTGGCAAACAAGCCGGAAAATATTCGTTCTTTGAAGTGATGCCGATGCTAAACGACCTCAAAGCATTGATCACCCAATCGCGGCCGCTCAGAACCACCGACGTCAAACTGCCGAACGAAGCATCGCAGCAAGAAGATAGCGTGGCCGCGATCCGTGTGGAAAAAGTCACCACGGTGCGCGATTCGCTGCTGCCGCAGCAAACGGCCTTGAATGCGCTGAAAACGCAAATCGATACCTGGCTGAACGATCCCGATCCGGCTGCCACGGAAAGCAACGCGCTCAATCATCTCGATGAAATGATCAACGGTTATTTGCCGCTTGCGCAGGCGGTCAATCGATTCGGCTTGAGCAGCGCGGCAACCGGCTTTGTGTACGATTGGCGGCGAACCCAATTCCTGGCGCCGCTGGAAAAACTGCAAAGCATCGTTACGCGCTGGCAGGCGGCTTTACTCGAATTCGAACAACGCATTACCGGCTTTGGCGCATTGGATCCTGCCATGCCGGTCGAAAGCAAAATGCAATATCTGATGGAAACCGCGTTATTGATCGTGACCGAGTCGATTCCGATCCCGGCATCAAATGACCCCAACGATTTACTGACTACACTGAATACCACGCATAAAACCAGTTTCCAGAACAGCCTGACCCATCTTGAAAATCTGCTGGCAAGTGCCAGCCAGGTTGGCGCGTTGTATGCATCGCTGCAAGCCAAGGAAAGCGACATTGCATTGCACGACACGCAGACATTGGATATTGCCGACAACAAAACGGCCCTTGTTAGCTTTGCACAAACCTTACAAGCCAAAGTGCAAGGTCTGGCGGCGGATATCGACAAACGCGTGGCGGCAGCCAACGGTTTAATCACCGGTGATGCTTCAGCTTCCGCCGAGCAACGCATCGACGAGCTGACACAAGCGATCCGGCAGTTAACGCATGACGATTTCGTCATCCTGCCCGAGTTTAATCTAGCCGCCGCTCACGGCAGCGAGTGGCAACAAGGCTACGATAATCGCGCGCAACTAATGAATTACCAGAAAAATGACCTGGGTGTAGATTTCCCCGAAGATAACTGGCTATACGGCGTTGCACGGGTGCGGGAAAAACTGCAACGCTGGGAAAGCGTAACGCAGTTTGGCGAAGCATTGAACAATGTCAGTTTGAGTCTGACGCCGTTGCAGTTTCCTTATCGCACCGATGATCACTGGCTGGCGTTGCAATACCCCGACACCCAGCCCGGCACAGGCGAACCGTTTGTGATCGACAGCGATAAATTGCTGTACACCGCGCATTATGTCGATGCTTTTGCACAAAATACTGCGATTTGCGGGTTATTGCTCGACGAATGGACTGAAGTGATTCCCACCACCCAGGAAACCACCGGGTTGACGTTTCATTACGACCGCCCCAATTGCGAAGCGCCGCAATCGCTGCTGCTGGCGCTCCCGGCAAACTTCAGCGGTCACTGGCAGTGGCAGGATTTGGTCGATACCTTGCACGAAACCTTGGATATGGCCAGCAAGCGCGCCGTTGAACCGGCGCATTGGAACGAAACCGAATACGCGCGCTTCCTGCCCGCCGTGGTTTCTTCGGTAACCCGCTATCCGATCATGATGGCGCTTGATCTGGCCTTTAATAACGCGGTGCAATTCAAATCCAATGTAGAGAGTTAACCATGAACGATTTTATTGCGATAAAAAATATCCAAGAAGTCATTGATCGCAAAGTCTTGCTGCCCACGGTAGTGCTATGGAACCGGCTAGAAGGACGGCCACGCACCAAAAACTTCATCCGCGCGTTGCGCGCCGAAGTCCGCGATCCGCTGTGGATGCTTTGCAAACAGTGGCAAACCGGGGAATTCAAAGGCGACGATGCCGGATCGCCGATTTTCGCTAAGGTGCATATGGCCACCACCGAGTTGACTCAATATCAACCGGGCGATGCTGCAGTACAGGATTTCGACCGGTCGGCGCCACTGGAAGCGATCGTCGAACAACGGCCGTTACCTTACAACGGGCAGCAGCACATTCTGTCGCTGGATATCCGTCTGCTGATGGGGCGGCAGTGGTTAAAATATTTGCAAGCGGCTGGTTTATCCGCGTTAAAGCCGCAATACCTGCAACATTCCAGTTATCGCATCGCCGAACCCGATCCCGCCAGCCGCAGCGATGCTTTCCTGACCGCACATCCGGCAGTGTGGCAAAGTTTCTCGGCGATGGCAGGGCGTGCCATGGATGGCGCCAATCTGTATTTTTATCTGAAAGCCGACAGCCAGCATCACGCTTACGACGGCATTACCTTGGCCGACGACGGCGATAAAACGACCATCGACGGCTTGGCCGGAAAATTCGTGCAATGGTACGAGCAATTGTTTTATCAGCCGGATCAAGGCCAAAACGATGCCTGGCTGCCGCAGCAACTGGAATATCAGTTTGCGGTATCGGCACCGCAACTTGGCGCGAAAAAAGTCATGACCGCCGAGGAGTATTACCAAGGCAGGTTGGATTGGTACAACTTGGACATCGATCCAGCCCGGGAAAGCTTGGATGGCGGCAATGGCAGTCCCCCGGTGGAAGGAAAATCCACATTGTCGTTCTTTCCGACTGCGATTCAATTCGAGGGTATGCCAAACACGCGCTGGTGGACGTTTGAAGAAGGAAAAACCAATTTCGGCGATATCAAACCCGATACCACCGACATCAACAAACTGCTGCTGATGGAATTCGGCCTGGTTTATGCCAACGATTGGTTTCTGGTGCCTTTCCAGTTGCCGGTCGGCAGTATCGCCGATGTGCAAGGTCTCGCGGTCACCAATGTGTTCGGTGAAAGAATCTGGGTCACGGCATCGGGTTCCGGCAGTGATGAAAACTGGCAACGCTGGGCGATGTACAACCTCTCAGTCAAAGGCAGCGACAACGTGCGTGCCGATACCTCGCTGCTGCTGTTACCGACTGTGCCTAAAATTCAAGAAGGAAAACCGTTCGAAGAATTGTGGTTTGTGCGCGATGAAGTTGCCAACATGGTGTGGAGCATCGAAAAAAATATCCCACTGGCGACGGGCCGCAGCAAACCGGGCAACGAAGCGGGACGTGAATTCTTCAGCCGTTTGGAAAGTATCCTGGATGGCGAAATCGATGGCGGTCTGGTGGTACCGGAAATCCCGGAAGCAAGCGCCGCCATCCGCTATCAATTGATGCAAGGCGTACCGGAGAACTGGATTCCGATGATTCCGGTGCATCGGGATAACAACAATCGCGAAATTCAATTGCAGCGCGCGTCGATGCCGCGCATTATCCTGGGTGACCCGAATCCGCCGGAAAAAATCAAACCGCGCACGGTATTATTGCGCCAAGGACTCGATCAGCAACCGCCGCAACCTTACTTTTTGCACGAAGAAGAAGTACCCCGGGCGGGCATACAAGTCACGCAAGCGTATCAGCGCACGCGCTGGAACAACGGTCAAGTCTTTTGCTGGCTCGGTGTGAAGAAACAAACCGGCCGTGGTGAAGGCAGCAGTGGTTTGGCTTTTGATCGCGTCAAACCGTCTAATCAACGCTTGCGGCGGGCACTGCGCGGTCAGTGAGCAGATAATTCCTTTTATCTGCCGGAGAACCCTCCTTCGTAACAACCTCTTTTTCCCAGCTCGCGTTGTATCCGCTCGACGGCCATGCGCGTAGTCAGGCCTATCTATATTCATGGCAAATCCTTGGTTAACCACGAGTGTCGCTGGCAAGCTGAAAAAATTACTGTCATCAGTATATAATTTCCCCTTTCATTTCTTCTTCGCTAAAACAAAATGCAGGAACCTGAACCCCCGGTTATACAACCATTCACTTTTGTTTTCAGTTGGCGGCGTTTTCTCGTGCACAGTGCAATCATGAGTATCTGCATACTGCTCGGCTTGATGACGTGGTATTTTGGTAAACCGCCTAGCATCCGTTTTTATGAAACAAAATCCGAAGATACGCTGGCCACTGGGATAGCACCCGGTATCAACATGGCGCTCGATACGCGCAGCTCCGTCGCGGTAAAAGAAAGTCAGCCGCTACAAGTCGAACTATTTAAGGGAAATGTGTATTTCGATATCAAAAAGGATACGATCAACCAACTTGAAGTCAAAGTCGGCAATGCCATCATCAAGGATTTCGGCACTCGCTTCAGCATCAAGATGCATAAGGATGGCAGCAGCCATATTGCAGTTGCGGATGGACACATTAAGATCCAGGTCGCTTCAGGAACTTATCAGATCAACGCGCTTGAACAAGCTGATTTTGATGACACCAGTATCAGTAAACACCGGTTAGTCACAGAAAGCGACATTGCACCTTGGCGCTCCCTGCCACAGTAAAAATTAGAGGAGCCTGAGCTCCTCTAATCTCCGGAATAAAATTCCCTTTAAGAAATCTTACGGCGGCGTGCCATGAATCCTAATAAGCCCAACCCTGCCAGCAACATCGCATAGGATTCAGGTTCCGGTACCGGAGTCAGAATTGCTGCCGTTAGAAAAATTCCATCTTCCGGTTGATTCGGGAAGGTACCGATAATGCTGGTGCTAAATGCTCCAGCCGCGCTATCCCAAAATATATGGTACATGTTGTGATTGCTTTCATCGGTAATCACTGCATCGCCCTTATAAGCCGAGAACTCGCTTGCATCGGCTTTAATCACATTAACCGGATAATTCGCTGCATAAAAACCCTCCAGTGGATTACCGCTGTCACCCAAGTTTAAGGGTACAAAACTCAGCATCTCGGGTGTGCCAAAGTGCAACCCCAAGTCTTTTTCCGTGCCATCGGGTGAAATGGCTGTCAACCGCCCAGTTCCTTCGGACACAACGACCAAGGTATGCGCTGGAATATCGCCGAATGCTTGAGGTGTGAAATCCAGGCCTTCCGCATCTGCACCGACATTGGCTAATAAAGAAGCGGATCCGGTGCTATCGACGCTATACACATTACCCGTTTGAGTTGTCACGATCATGTTGAAACCATAATTACCGTAAGGATCAAAAGCGATGCCACGAACATCGCCGCTCAATCCAGTGGCAAACAGCGATTGCGTCGATCCGTCGTTAGAGAAACGGTAAACATTGCCTGCCGCTTCTGATCCGGCAAATATATCACGCGCCCCAGTTGATCCAAACCCGCCCAGTCCCAAGGAACTGGAAACGTATATTTCACCGATACTACCACTGCTGATAGGTAACGGCGCTCCGAAAGGCAGAAGATTGCCACCGCTGAGATCCGTTTGATAGAGTTGATTGTTAAAATAATTTGAGCCTACGAATTTATTGCCCGCATAGGCAAATCCGATGGGCGAGCCGCCTGTGCCGCCTACAAAAGTACTGAAACTAACCGCAGACGCATTGCCCGCGCACAACAATGCGAGACTTCCTATTACAGATAATGACGTTACCAATTTCTTTTTCATTTTATTCTCCTGTCGATCAAAGGTAATTATTCTTAT
This sequence comes from Proteobacteria bacterium ST_bin16, assembly GCA_002083595.1. Lineage (GTDB taxonomy): Bacteria > Pseudomonadota > Gammaproteobacteria > Burkholderiales > Nitrosomonadaceae > Nitrosomonas. The sequence goes on from MSXT01000073.1 coordinate 20,218, forward strand.
TGGGTAAATGATCATAAGCTTGAAGAGCCCCTTAAATAAGGGAAGTCTGTACTGTTTGATCTAGGTTATTTGTCCTACTTTCGGGGTATTTAACACCTATAATCAAATAGTAATGACAGGAGTAGCTTAGCACAAATTTTACCGGAGGCCTAAGATATCCAGCTTCCGGTGTTGTCCAGCCAATTCGATGAAAAAAGTTGTTTTATAGGGATCTTACGATCGCACCACAAGACATCCCATTCCCTGCCGGACCAGACTCTGACAGGCGGTACGCGCTTGGTTTTCTTGCAAACCGACCAGACGCGCCCGGTACAATTTGCGATTACTGACTTCCACTTCGGTGATTACCACTTCGCCTGGTATCAAGCGCGCGGCAACCTGAGCTTGCGCGCGCGCCCTGTTCGATTCCTGGTAAGAACCGATCTGCACCGCCCAACCATCGTTTGGCAACATAGCCGCCTTCTGCGGCTGCGATTGCGGACTGGCTGATGGTTTGACGGCCAGTTGCCATGCCGTGGGCTCGGCTGTTTTCTCAGCAGTCAGCGCCGATTTGGGAAGCGGAGCTTGGACTCTGGCTTTCTCTTTCCGCTCGCTAGGCAATGCTGCCGGTACGGTTCGGCTATCAGTTGTATTACTGGCTAAATGAACCGCACCCTGATTAAAACTGCGCTCCAGCAATTGCGCCATGTGTTGATCGCGCGCCACCGCAGTGTTTCCTCCCATCACCACAGCAACCACGCGACGATTGCCGCGCTTGGCGGAAGTAGCCACATTAAAACCGGAAGCCCGGATAAATCCGGTTTTTAGACCATCCACACCCGGTGTATTACGCACCATGCGGTTGTGACTTTTATAAGTGGTGCCTTTGTGGCTGAACGATTGGGTGGAGAAATAATGATAATACTGGGGAAAATCCTTGATCAGCCGTGCCGAGAGGGTGGCCATATTCCTTGCCGTTGTCTTTTGTTCAGGATTGGGCAGACCCGAAGCATTGCGAAAAGTAGTGGATTGCATACCCAATTTATGCGCCTTATCTGTCATCATACGGCCAAAATTCGTTTCACTGGCACCCAAAGCCTCGGCCACCACAGCCGCCACATCGTTTGCAGAACGCACAATCAATGCCGGAATCGCTTCCCGCACACTGATACTATCCCCTGCGCGCAAACCGATGTTCGTTGACGGCATCGACGCCGCATGCGCAGACACCGGCATGCGGGAATCTAGCGTCATCTTGTGTTGCTCGATCGCCTCAAACAGCAAATAAAGCGTCATCATTTTAGTCAATGAAGCCGGATAACGGCTCGCATCCGCATTGGATTCATGCAGTACAGCGCCTGTACTTGCATCGATTACGATAGCCGCGGAGCGCGGATTCGCTTGCGCCGGACTCACCAGAGTCAATAACACCGCGAGAACAAAAAAAACTTTCACTCCTGCGCGCTCCGGTATCGTCATACGATCCACTCCTTCTGAAAGCTTGCCCATAGAAAGAAGCTTAAATGACCGGCATGAAGTTTCCACACTCCGGATCAACGCTGCTCCCGCTTGCTGAAATAATGACAAATACCCATTGATAGCTGCTTTTTTATTATTTATTTTGCTGATCATATATCGATAACTCAAAAATTTCCGTGGCGTAATTTCTCATCTGCGCATTTTACTGGAACAGCGTAGTTCTATATTTCGTAATAAATAGCATATTTCCCTCTATCTACAAAGAAGTATTTTATGCTGCAGCGCGATGTTAAACGCCCGGCAATTTCGCCCCTCAGTTCCAAAATGAATAATCCAGCAAGAAAAGCATAATGCTCATGGCAATGAGCAGGCTGTTAAAAAACCAAGATACTGCAAGACTATCATCTTGATTAAAAGATTCTAATGACTACCTGGCAAACACACTAACCGTGACTGAACCGGCGGAAAATGCAGCATGCTGCGGAGAATGAGTGTGGAACAGAATGCGCTGACTGGCTCGCCAATCAGCGCAGTGCAAGGAGATATTGTTTTTAGAAGTGAACTACTACAGGTAACAACCAAGAGCACCGCCCCGCACGGCAACGCTCTTGTACAAATGCTTAGAACTCTTCCCAGTCAGCACCACCGCCAGCAGCAACCTTACGCGGTTGAGCTTCTTGTGCTGTCGAGCCCGAGTTGGGATTGGCGGCAATTTTTCTGGTAGCAGCCCCGCGATTAGGCAGTTTTGCAACCGGCGCCACGCGATTGCCTCTTCTAACCGGCGTGGCTACGGTACTGCTGCTGCCATGCGATAACTTGAAGGTGCTGACTGCTTGTGTCAGGGAGTGCGCTTGGTCTTGCATGGATTCGGCAGCAGCAGCGGCTTCTTCCACCAATGCTGCATTCTGCTGCGTTACCTCATCCATCTGCATGACGGCTTGGTTCACTTGCTCAATACCCGAGCTTTGCTCTTGGGATGCAGCTGAGATCTCCGCCATAATATCCGTGACACGTTTCACAGCATTGACGATCTCATCCATCGTTGAGCCCGCTTCATCGACCAGGCGAGAACCATCTTCCACTTTGGCGACCGAATCACTGATCAGCTCCTTGATTTCTTTAGCTGCTGCCGCTGAGCGTTGCGCCAAGGTACGCACTTCCGTCGCCACCACCGCAAATCCACGCCCTTGTTCACCGGCTCGCGCTGCTTCCACTGCGGCATTCAACGCCAGAATATTCGTTTGGAATGCGATGCCGTCGATAACGCTGATGATGTCAACAATCTTTTTAGAACTTTCATTGATCGAACTCATGGTTTGCACAACCTGACCGACCACTGCTCCCCCTTTCACTGCAACTTCGGAAGCACCTGCTGCCAGCTGATTCGCTTGACGGGCATTATCGGCGTTTTGTCTGACCGTGGAAGTGAGCTCTTCCATGGAAGATGCGGTTTCCTCCAGGCTGGATGCTTGTTCTTCGGTACGTTGGCTCAGATCCGAATTGCCGGAAGCAATCTCACCGGAGGCCGTTGAGATTTGATCTGTACCTGCACGCACCTTATTCACCAGATCCGCCAGATTGTCATTCATGGTTTTCAGTGCTTGCAACAACCGTCCGGTTTCGTTGTTTGAATTGACTTCAATGCGGCTGGTCAGATCACCGGCGGCGACTGCGTTCGCCACTGCGACAGCTTCATTCAGAGGACCGATAATTGCACGTATCAGAAGAAAGCCGATGATTACTGCCAGCAGTATTCCTAATGCAATCACCACCACACTGGTGACCAAAATATTCTCGTAACTTTTTTGCGATGCCGCGTATTCCTTAGCACCCTCATCACGCTGAAGATCGATCAATTTGAACATGGTGGCATGCGCCCCATCAAATTTAGGCGTTGCATTAGTAGCATTTACAATCGCCGCATCAAAATCTCCAGCCGCTGCCAAGACCATTGTATGATTACGAGCCTCCACATAGGCTTTCCATTCGTGATTAAAGTTTTCTATCAGTGTTTTTTCTGCTGGCGTCAAATTGGTTGCCAAGTACTTTTGCCAAGTTGTGGCAATCTCGGCATCCCGCTCATCGTTCATGGCCTGCCGTTCTTTTACCACTTCAGGCTTACGCGCATACGCGGACAATACTGCATTCAAACGCGTACGTTGCATCCGGTCAATAACCAACCCCAAATGCCCCAGGGGTACAGCGCGATCCTCATAAACTCCTCTGAAAGCGTCATTTGTTTGATTTAGCCCATAGATACCTAAACCACCGATACCGGCCAGCAATATCGACAGCAAACTAATTACAAACACTAATCGCGATTTTATTGTTAAGTTATTAAACACTGGTGCCTCCTTAAAGTCTTTCTATTAAAAAATTACCTTACCTATCAACCTATGCTTCGTTCAAGCAAACCCATATCGCTATTACTCATCATTTTTTCGATATCAATTAGTATCAGCATCCGTTCCGCAACAGTTCCCAATCCCGTGATATATTCGGTATCGATCACAGCGCCAAATTCAGGCGCAGGGCGGACTTGATTAGCTTCAAGTTCAATCACATCCGATACGCCATCCACGACAATCCCCATGACTCGCCCGGCGACATTCAAAATAATAACCACAGTGAATTGATTGTATTCCACACGATCCAGCCTGAATTTGATCCGCATATCGAGAATCGGGACAATGATCCCCCGCAGATTAACAACCCCTTTAATAAAATCCGGAGCATTCGCTATTTGCGTAACAGAATCATATCCTCTGATTTCTTGTACTTTGAGTATCTCGATTCCGTATTCTTCATTACCCAAGCGGAAGGTTAGAAATTCATTGATCATATGTTTAACCGCTGAACCGGGTGATTCAATAGGTACATTAACCGCTTGTTCCTGCAACATGTTTATGCTCCTCCATACACTATCTAAAAACTGAATCAATCGATCATGAATAATTTTTTATCGATTCTTCATGAAGATTTCTTCATAAACCTCTTAATTTTCATGGGTTCTTCTATTTCATAAAATGCAGTTCATTCTTACGGAATTCAAATCTATATATTTTGCCGGTCGATTCTTCTTTTATCTTAAGAATTAACGGTATAGGTTTGCAGGAATTATCTTACACAATCGGAGCAATACTATTATAACAATATGATAATTATGAACATTACGACTTCAGTTAACAGCTCTGATCAATAAAACTGTTCTCAAGAAGGGTAAAGGTCGATCAATACTCGGGAGGGAAAACACCGTAGGAGTATTTAAGTGGAAAGTGAGATAGTTATTGTAGTCTGTCGAAATCGTTTTCATCACAACAAAAAAACAAAGGGCTTTAACTACAGCCCCAAAAATTATCTTTAATCAATTTTAAAATTTCAATTGCATTATTGATTTATTATCATTGAATTAAAGAAGATATTAATTTGTAGGAATACAAAACTTTTCATCATTTATTTACAGGTTCAGCAAAATGGCAATTGAAGGCATGAATCATTTCACTGTAGTGAGCAATGATTTGGAAAGAAGCAAGGCTTTCTATATGAATGTTCTTGGATTGAAAGAAGGCTATCGCCCGCCGTTTGCATTTCCGGGCGCATGGCTTTACGCCGGCAATCAAGCGATTCTGCACATCATGGCGGGCAAGCCGATGCCGGTCAACGCAACCGGTGTCATCGATCACATGGCTTTTACGGCAAGCAATCTGCAGGCCACGGTTGATTGCTTGAAGCTACACGGTATTCAGTACGACTTGCACCGCTTGAAAGGATTGGAAATCTGGCAGTTGTTTTGCCATGATCCGGATGGCGCCAAAGTGGAATTGGATTTTCCGGCCAGTGAGCCGGAACCCAAGGCTTAGATCGTTATTTGGCACACTTCGGATTCTTACCCGCAGCACGCGCTTGCTGCATCAATGCCGTAGCTTTGGGTAAATGCGCACGTAAATCGTCGATACGTGTTTCGTGTGAAGGATGGGTTGACAGGAATTCAGCCGGTTGCGCTCCCTGACTGGCTTGCGCCATTTTCTGCCACAGTGTGACGCTTTCGGCGGGGTTAAATCCGGCTTTCGCCATTAACTCAACACCGATCATGTCCGCCTCACTTTCGTGCAAGCGACTAAACGGCATGATCACTCCATATTGCGCGCCAACCCCAAGTAGACTTACTGCCGTTTGTCCCATCGGCGTCGTTGGCGCAGCAACTGCGGCAATCAGTGAAATTCCCACTTGCGCGCCGAGCTTTTGCGACATCCGCTCATTACTGTGCCGCGCCTGCACATGGCCAATCTCATGCCCGATCACCGAAGCCAGTTGATCCTGATTATCCACAAGCTCAACCAAGCCAGTATGCACACCAATCTTATTGCCCGGCAAGGCGAAGGCATTCAGCGTGGCATCTTCAAACACAACCACTTCCCAAGCACCGCCCACTTCACGTGTAATCGCATCGGTAACACAGCTCACAAACTGGTTTTCTTTCGTGTCTTGATTGATTTTCTTTCCCTGTTTCAAATCCGAGAAAGCTTGCAACCCCATCGCATCCACTTCACTATCTGGCATAAAAACCAGCTGACTTCTACCCATCGGTGAAGTGGCGCAGGCCGTCAAAGAAAATATAATCAACAAAGCACATAGTATTCTGAACTTCATATCAAACTCTCTCCATGGGGTGGGTGTAGGCGATTTTTCTCGTCGCCGTCATGATATTCCTTTTAGCCAGCAAAAAAGCAATTTTCTTTACCATCATTATATTAAGATTCAGACGTAGCGGATCACTTAAAGTATGATATAACGCATTTTTTAACCTATAAAAGGGAGCACCAAAATGAGCGATCATGTTTATAAAGTTATCGAAATCGTTGGTTCGTCGACCAAAAGCAGTGATGATGCGATTCAGCAAGCCGTCGCCAAAGCGGGTGCATCCTTGCATAACCTGGATTGGTTTGAAGTAGTGGAAACACGCGGGCATATTACCAATGGCAAGATTGCACATTACCAGGTTAAATTAAAGATCGGTTTCCGCTTGGATTGATGGATTAGCGCATCGATAATACTGCAACAAAGCCTCAGAACTTGAGGCTTAATCCCAACAAATCCTCACATTCTCCCGCTAGCGGTTATTTACCAAGCATCGCGCCGAGAACAGCACAAGTTGTTCCCTCTCCCGCCCTCATCGCAGCATTCTCTCATCTATAAGCCAGCGTCAAGCCTACCGGTTCGCGGTATAATCAAACAATTTATCCAATAAAAACATCGTTCCCATGCAAGAAAAATATCATCCCCAGGAAATTGAGAAAAAAGCCCAGCAGCACTGGGAGCAAACCGCAGCATTTAAAGCCGTTGAAACCCCCGGCAAACCGAAATATTACTGCCTATCGATGTTTCCCTACCCTTCCGGCAAACTGCATATGGGACATGTGCGCAATTACACCATCGGCGATGTGCTGTCGCGTTACCGCCGCATGCAGGGCTATAACGTATTACAGCCCATGGGTTGGGATGCATTCGGATTGCCTGCGGAGAATGCTGCGATGCAAAACAATGTGTCGCCGGCCAAATGGACCTACGACAACATCGCTTACATGCGCAAACAATTGAAAAGCCTGGGATTGAGTATCGACTGGGAGCGCGAGATCGCCACCTGCGATCCGAGTTATTATCACTGGAATCAGTGGCTGTTCTTGCGCATGCTGGAGAAAGGATTGGCGTATCAAACTACCGGCACGGTCAATTGGGATCCGATTGATCAGACGGTGCTGGCGAATGAACAAGTCATCGACGGCTGCGGCTGGCGCACCGGCGCACCGGTGGAAAAACGCGAAATCCCGATGTACTACCTGAAAATCACTCAGTACGCCGACGAACTGCTGGCGGCACTGGATACACTGACCGGCTGGCCGGAGCGTGTCCGGACCATGCAAGCCAACTGGATCGGCAAAAGCTACGGTGTCGACATCACCTTCCCGGCCGATCAGGAATCGGGCACGCCGCAAGATCTGAAAGTATTCACCACCCGCGCAGATACACTGATGGGCGCCACCTATGTGGCCGTCGCCGCCGAACATCCGATCGCCCTGCATGCCGCGCAAAATAATCCAGCGCTGCAAGCCTTCATCCAGGAATGCAAACTCGGCTCCGCCAAGGAAGCCGATCTCGCCACGCAGGAAAAGAAAGGCATGGATACCGGTTTGTTCGTAATCCATCCGCTCAATGGTGAGAAACTGCCGGTGTGGGTCGCCAATTATGTCTTGATGGGCTACGGCGAAGGTGCCGTCATGGCAGTTCCTGCGCATGACGAACGCGATTTTGCTTTTGCCACGCAATACCGGTTACCGATAAAAGCGGTCATCAAACCATTGGAAGGCAATCTGGCACTGCCGCTGGTCGAGGCATACGTTGAACGCGGCATCACCTTCGATTCCGGCGAATTTTCAGGGCTGGATTTTCAGCAAGCGGTCGATGCCATCGCCACAGCACTGCAACAAAAAGGACTGGGTAACAAGCGCGTGCAGTTCCGCCTGCGCGACTGGGGCATTTCCCGCCAGCGCTATTGGGGTTGTCCGATTCCATTGATTCATTGCGCCGATTGCGGCGTGGTGCCGGTACCCGACGATCAACTGCCGGTGGTGCTGCCACAAGATCTGGTGCCGGATGGCTCCGGTAATCCGCTCGGTAAAACACCGTCCTTTTATGAGTGTGCTTGTCCTAAATGCGGCAAACCCGCGCGCCGCGAAACCGATACCATGGACACATTCGTCGATTCCTCCTGGTATTACGCCCGCTACGCCTGTCCGGATCAGCATCGGGCTATGACCGACGAACGCGCCAACTACTGGCTGCCCGCCGATCAATATATCGGCGGTATCGAACACGCGATTCTGCATCTACTGTATTCGCGTTTCTGGAGCAAGATCATGCGCGACTTGGGCTTGCTGAAACTGGACGAACCGTTTACCAATTTGCTGACACAAGGCATGGTGCTGAACGAGATTTTTTACCGCAAATCCGGCAACGGGCGCATGACCTATTTCAATCCGACCGAAGTCAGCCTTCAGTATGATGAGCAAGGCAAACGTTGCGGCGCAATCTTACTGGCGGATAATCAGCCGGTCGAATCGGGCGGTATCGGCACGATGTCGAAATCCAAGAACAATGGCGTTGATCCGCAAAAACTGGTGGAAGAATACGGCGCCGATACCGCGCGTCTATTCATGATGTTCGCCAGCCCGCCGACGCAAACATTGGAATGGGCGGACGCTGGCGTCGACGGTGCGTACCGTTTTCTGAAACGCCTATGGCGGCAAGCCTACTTGCATCTCCAGCATGGCGCGGTCCAAATCGACCCGGCATTGCATGCCACGTTACCGGCGGAACTCAAAACCCTGCGCTGCCAGTTGCACCAGACCATCGCCAAGGTAACCGACGACCTGGAGCGCCGCCATACTTTCAATACCGCTATTGCCGCGGTGATGGAATTGATGAATGGCTTGGCAAAATGCCAGGACACCGACGCCGCCAGCCGCAATCTGATGCAGGAGGCATTGGAAAATAGTGTACTGCTGCTGTCCCCGATCGTTCCGCATATCTGCCATGAGCTCTGGCGCGAACTCAGACCGGGCACCGAGCTATCTGGTCAACCTTGGCCGCAGGCGGACAACGCCGCGATGGCGCAGGATGAAATCAAGTTGATCGTACAAGTCAACGGTAAGCTGCGCGGACAAATCAATGTCGCCAAGGATGCCGGAAAAGAAGCCATTGAGCGTACTGCCTTGGCCAACGAGCATGTACAGAAATTTATCGAAGGGGAAACGGTGAAAAAAATCATTGTCGTACCTGGCAGACTGATCAACATAGTCGTATAAAAATACTGACGTCCATACCCCTATGAAACTGAGTAAACAGCACATTCTTATCCTGGTGATCTTATTCCTGCTGACGGCTTGCGGTTTTAAACTGCGCGGGCAAATTTCCTCGCTGCCGTTCAAAACCCTGTATATTTCCGCTCCGGACGGAAACACCATTGGTATGAATCTGGAGCGTGCCATCGGCACGTCGTCAACGACCAAGGTGGTTGCCAATGTGGAAGAAGCCGAGGCCACCTTGGAGGTCATCAGCGCCACCCATGAAAGGATCATCCTGTCGCTATCCGGAGGCGGCCGGGTACGTGACCTTAATCTGCTGTATCGCGTCAAGTACCGTCTTTACGACAAACAAAACGTAGAAATCGTCCCAAACACGGAGATCGCCTTAACGCGCGTCCTCCCGTTCCTGGATGCGCAAATCTTAGCGAAAGAAGCGGAAGAGCGGTTGCTGCAAAAAGATATGGAAGCCGATGCTATTCAGCAAATGCTGTGGCGTTTATCGACCATCCAGCGATAGTCGGATCCGCGGATTGGGGATTTCACTGCTTCTAATCCACACGGCGCCATCATGCGGATAAAATTCGAACAGCTTCACCAGCAGTTGCAGAAACAAACCGCTCCGCTGTACACCTTATTCGGCAGCGAACCCTTGCTGATTCTGGAAGCCGCCGATCAAATCCGCGCACACGCGCGCCAGCAAGGCTACATCGAACGTGAATTATTCACCGTGGATCAGCATTTCGATTGGGCGGAACTGCTCAATGCCGGCAATAACCTGTCGTTGTTTGGTGACCGCAAAATCATGGATCTTCGCATCCCTTCCGGCAAACCCGGCAGGGAAGGCGGCAAAGCGCTCGAAACCTATTGCACCGCGTTACCCCCCGATACCGTCACGCTGATCACACTGCCGCGCATCGATAAACAAGGACAAGCGAGCAAATGGTTCAAAGCGCTCGAAACCACCGGCACGATGATTCCGGTGTACCCGGTCGAACGCGATCAATTACCCGGCTGGATTGGTCAGCGTCTCGCCAAACAACAGCAAAAAGCCGATGCCGCCACTTTGCAATTTCTCGCTGACCAAGTCGAAGGCAACCTGCTCGCGGCGCATCAGGAAATCCAGAAACTCGCGCTGCTCTATCCTGCCGGTAACCTGACATTCGAGCAGGTAAAAGACGTGGTACTGAACGTCGCGCGCTACGATGTCTTCCAGCTATCCGATACCATGATTACGGGCGACATCGCTCGTTTTATGCGTGTTTTGACTGGATTACAAGGCGAAGGCACCGCCCCGCTGCTGATTCTCGCCACCCTGGCTGAACAAATCCGCCAATTGATCGTTATCCGCAAAGGCCTGGATAACGGTCAGCCACCTGCGCAATTACTGCAAGCCGCCAGAATTTGGGGTGACCGGCAAAAACCGGTCATGGCCGCCGCCCAGCGCATTAGTCTGCGTATGCTGATGCAAGGACTGACCGCTGCTGCGGAAATAGACCGGATCATTAAGGGCGTGGCGCAAGGGGATGCTTGGGAGGGATTGCTGCAATTGGGGTTGAATTTTACCCGCCACAAATTCAGCAGTTGATCAATTACATTCGATAGCCGCAAGAATCCGTTATATTTCCCGCTACTTTTTCTGATCCTCAGCCTTCTTGTCCTTTGTAATCGGATTCTGAACGCCATAGCCCGCTTCCTTAGCCTTATAGCCACCATACGCACCAGCTCCCCCTACCGCAAGAAGCCAACAACCCGATAGCATTGGGATCATGAGCAGAATGATCATGTAATGTAATAATCTCGCTTTCATCGCAACCTCCAAAAAATTCATCAAAATCTTTACACTCGCTTTCTCATTCTATTACTGACCCTTGTAACTAGGGAATAAGCATAATGCTTATTTCCAATTCAATTCTTGATCAAGCACCTGAATAATAATGAGAGTCGACAAGTGCATCATGCAGCATCACGCTCATAACATCGCAAAAAAATGGGAGCCAAAGCTCCCATTTTTAATACACGATCAATCCGGATTATTACACCTGCGCTGCTTTTCTACGGCGTGCGGCGAAACCCGTTAACACTAAACCAGCCAGTAACATGGCATACGTTTCAGGTTCGGGAACCGGGGTTACTTCAAATCCCGCATACCGCACATTTTCCTGTGAATTATTGTAGAAACCAAACTGTCCGGAAGTGAATGATGTATCAACGACCGTAACGTTCCACAATTCGGTAGCACCCTGTTTTACAACGATATGAATTTCGCCTGGATTCACATTAAAATCAAGGTGGAAATTGTATAGCACATTGTCCGCCCACCCCTTGGAACTGGAGTGATTGGTAGCAAGAACTTCCATATCGCCAAAATTAGCCGTGTTCTCCCAGAACTCTTCCAATGACAAGTCTACGAGACCGTTACCTGTAGCACCATGAAATTCCTTAATGGTCATACCTTCCGCTGCGGTACGGCCAACATAGCCTTGCGCCGCTTGTTTCCAGTCAAACAAATAAAAATTACTCGAATTCTGGTAGCCAAAGACAAAACCCATGTAATCATCATCGCTTGTTGTCGTAACCTGCCATGAGCCATCGACTGAATAGCTGCTAAGATTCAGATTATTCAAATAGAAAGAAGGATCGGCATTAATGACTTGCTTAACTGCCGTATTGCCAGGCTCCAACACCCAGCTGCCAGCACCTTGCCCGCCTGGATAATTCAGCGTTAATGGTGTCCAGCTCGATAAATCGATCGGTGCAGCTTGCGTAGTAAGCGGGATTAACAAAAATAATCCGGCTGTTGCCAAGTAACGTAAATTTTTTTTCATCATGATAGGTTCCTCTAAAAAGTTTTTATTATAACAAGGCACTCCCTCATTAATAGTATCTTATTATTATCAATAATTTATCTTGCATTTTTCTGGTGTAAAATTAACTGTTGCCAGTTTCACCAGTTCCGATACTAATACTTTCAGGTAATAAATTGAAGCAAAATTTACTGGCTTTCTGAGTCGCATCGCATAGAATGTGCCGGAAAAAATAGCACCTACACTTTCTACAGACGGCACATGCGAGTGAACCTGCTCGCATGTGTTTCTTACAAAATTTACCGCTCGTACGCCAGCACCGGGGCCAGCCAGCGTTCGGCTTCCTCCAGCGCCCAACCCTTGCGCTGGGCGTAATCTTCCACCTGGTCTTTACCGATTTTTCCAACCGCGAAGAAAGTAGATTCCGGGTGCGCAAAATAGAAACCGGACACCGCCGCGGTCGGCACCATCGCGAAGGATTCGGTGATGATGATGCCGGTGTTCTCGGTGGCATTCAGCGTGGCAAACAACGGACCTTTTTCAGTATGATCCGGGCAGGCGGGATAACCCGGCGCGGGACGGATGCCACGGTATTCTTCGTTGATCAATTGTTCGTTGGTCAGTGTTTCGTCCTTGGCATAACCCCAGAATTCGCGCCGCACGCGCGCATGCATATGTTCGGCGAATGCTTCCGCCAGCCGGTCCGCCAGTGCCTTGAGCACAATCGCGCTGTAATCGTCATGCGCGTCCTCAAACACTTTGATCCGTTCGTCAATGCCGAACCCGGCGCCGACGGCAAATAGACCGATGGTATCCTTGATACCGGTTTCCTTCGGTGCAATAAAATCCGACAGGCAGCGATTCGGTTTTCCGGACGGTTTTTGATCCTGCTGCCGCAGGCAGTGGTAAGTCATGGCGATTTTGCTGCGCGACTGATCGGTATAGATTTCGATATCGTCGCCAACCGAATTGGCCGGGAACAAACCGATCACCGCGTTGGCGCTGAGCCATTTCTGCTCGACGATTTTCTTTAGCATCGTCTGCGCGTCGCGGAACAACTGGCTGGCCGTTTCTCCAACCACTTCGTCGGTCAGGATATCCGGATACCGTCCGGCCAATTCCCAAGCCTGAAAGAACGGTGTCCAGTCGATATACGGTACGATTTTTTCCAGCGGGTAATTGTTCAATGTGCGCACACCGATCAGTTCGGGTTGATACGGCTGGTAATTACTCCAGTCGGTTTTGTACGCATTGGCGCGCGCTTCGGCAAGCGCCAGCAGTTTCGCTGGGCCTTTTTTGTTCTTGTGCTGCGCGCGTACTTTCTCGTACTCCTCCTTAATTTCCTGGATATAACCCGCTTGCAAATCCTGCGATAGCAGATTGCTGCACACGCCTACCGCGCGGCTGGCGTCGGGCACCCACACGGTCGGGCCGTCGTAATGCGGGGCAATTTTGACGGCGGTATGCACCCGCGACGTGGTCGCGCCACCGATCAGCAACGGAATAGTGAATCCTTCGCGTTGCATTTCCTTGGCCACATGCGCCATTTCCTCCAGCGAAGGCGTAATCAAACCGGATAAACCGATGATATCGGCTTTCTCGCGCTTGGCCATGTCGAGAATTTGCGCGCTCGGCACCATCACGCCCATGTTGATCACTTCGTAGTTATTACATTGCAGTACCACGGTGACGATGTTCTTGCCGATGTCATGCACGTCGCCCTTGACGGTCGCCATCAGTATCTTGCCCTTGGGCTTGTTGTCGCCGGAGCGCAGCTTCTCCGCTTCAATGTACGGGATCAAATGCGCCACCGCCTGCTTCATCACGCGCGCCGA
>MSXT01000074.1 GCA_002083595.1 Proteobacteria bacterium ST_bin16
AAAATACCGCCTTCTTTGTTCAACAGTAACAAAGTTGGTGCTTCTGTCTGTGCCATGATGGCAGGCATTTGTATGATGGTTTTCTGACCGTCGTTATAGACACGCAGCGGCTTCCAGGCAGCATCGCCAGTCACTGCATACGCAAAATCCAGATTGCCCAGATATTCTCCAGTTTCAGGAAGCGTGCGTGATTTTCTGATTCCCATCGCATGACTTTCTTTATCTCTAATCGAATCCCATTTAATCAGCGCATCTTCCGGATAAGTAAAACTCACTCTCGGCATAAAATCGCGTCGGTGAGATCGCAGGCGCAGGTGATACGTGCGCCGGTTGGTGGTAACTACCAGCGATGTTTCCAGCCCCACATCCAATGGCTTTACAATCAAATGTTGCACTTCAGCAGATCCCTGACCGGTCACTGCCGGTTCAATAAGCCAGCGAGCCTGATCGCCCAGATGGATCGAATTAACCTGCTCACCCGGCTGCAACTCGATATCGCAGACCTGCAATACCGCACAGACGATGCTGGGTTGCTGCGAGCCAAACAGAAAACGGATGGATCCATCCGGCCCTGCAACCGGCTTTGTGCCGCTAGGATTGGCTGCCTGCCACTTCTTGGCCAGATCAATGGCAGCACGTTCCTGTGGGGTTAATTGAGGATTCTTATCGGTGAAATACGCTTCAGACAAGCCGTTGGCATAGCTTGGGGCAACGAATCCGATGGACAAAATCAATGTGCCCAGGATACTTAAAGCGAATAACGGTTTCATGATGAATGACCCCTTTATGTTTGTTTCGACCAGGAGAAATCCTGGATATAAATACCCAACGGGTTATTGCGGATCTGTTCTTCCGTGGTGCTTTGTGTGATCGGCTTGTTATAAATTCTCAATAAAGCGCGCATTTTGAAAGGTGGCTCGGTTAAATGCCCTTGCCGGTCATAGACTTTTTCCAGCCAATCAACCTGCCAGGTCTCAGGCGATTGGGGGATCACCGATATGATTTCAACATTGACCGTTTGTGTTTCCGCGCGTTTGAAAGGACTGCTTACCTCAGTACTATTGAACCATTCATTGGCTTTTACTGTTGCGGGATCATTATTGGACAGCATGGCATACGCACGAAAGATGGCGCGCCGCTGCAAGGCGATATCCGGTGTGACCATACGCAAATCATTGATGAATGCGGCAACTGATGCGTGTACCACGCGCTGATCGGCCACTGCAGCGATATCCGCACGCGAAACTGCGATGGCTTCACCCAGTTTATTGACTTGAACGACATAGGGAATGAATTTGGATTGACTGCCGATAGCAATCACACCACCCACCCCTGCCAGCGCAATCAATAAACAAAGAAGCGCTAACATTTGCCACATAGTGCGTGATGCTTGCACTGCGCGCATATGATCATTCCAGGTGCGCCGTGCTGACAGATAGGGATTCTCATTTTCACCGCAGCGACGACCGCCTTCCATCCTGTCGTCATTGACACGCATAGTCTCGTTCACACCCGACTTTAACTTGAATAGTTCGTTGATTATATTCATGCGGCAACTCCATAATCAGATAACGTTAACCCTTTGATCGCCAGCCACTCAACAACCCAGCGGTCTCCATACTTATCAGTCAGGCTCTTGATGGTTGCAATCGATTCCTTATCCGTAGATCCCACAAAAGCTAACGCCAATGGACCAAGCGCCAAGTCGTAGAGCCGCCTGCCATTTTCGGACACGGTGTAATATTGCTGTTTGGGAGTGGCAGAAGCTAAGATCTCAATCTGACGTGAATTTAAACCCATGCGCCGGTAGAGTGCCGAAGCCTCTTCATCACGCGCAAATACATTGGGTAGAAATATCTTGGTGGCAGTGGACTCAACAATCACATCGAGAATCCCGCTGTTGGCCGCATCAGACAAACTTTGGGTTGCCATCAATACCAGACAGTTGTTTTTACGCATGACTTTCAGCCATTCGCGGATCTTGGCGCGAAATACTGGATGACCCAGCATCAGCCAGGCTTCGTCCAAAATGATGGCGGAAGGTTGCCCATGCAGGCTGCGCTCG
The DNA here is from genome assembly GCA_002083595.1 of Proteobacteria bacterium ST_bin16. Classification (GTDB taxonomy): domain Bacteria; phylum Pseudomonadota; class Gammaproteobacteria; order Burkholderiales; family Nitrosomonadaceae; genus Nitrosomonas. The sequence goes on from MSXT01000074.1 coordinate 2,066, forward strand.
ATGCGCCGAAACAGATACAACAAGGTGGGCAGTGCGTATTTATCACCGAGATTCATTAATTCTTCGATCTCGAAAGTGGTAAAGGTCGAGAGATTCAAACCATCGGCTTCTGCATCGAGCAAATGCCCCATCATGCCGTCGATGGTGTATTGCCGAAGACACTCGCGAATAGCTTCATCCTGGATCGTCACTGACAAATCCGATAAGGTTTTTGAGCCGCTTTGATGCATGTTAGTAATGGCCTGACTGATTTCGTTACGCTGCAAAGGCGTGACTGTGATGCTGTTAAGTTCTATCATCAAACAAATCCATTCCAGCGCCCAGGCACGGTCTCCCTTGGACTGTAAGAATTGCAAGGGACAGAAAGACAGCGATTCATCATCACCTGCTACCGTGAAATGCTGGCCACCTACGGCTTTGGTCAACGGATACATCGATAGCCCCTTATCAAAGCAATAAATCGACATACCCTGGTAGCGCCGCAATTGCGCGGCAATCAGTGCCAGATGCGTGGATTTACCGGCTCCGGTGGGGCCCGAACATAAAGGTGTGACCTAAATCGCGCACATGCAGATTCAGCCGGAATGGCGTTGCACCCTGTGTCACACAGTGCATCAGTGGCGGTGAATTGGGGGGATACATCGGACAGGGTGCTGCTGGTTTTCCTGTCCAGATGGTATTGACCGGCAACAGATCAGCCAGATTCATCGTATTGATGAGGGGTCTGCGCACATTCTCGACGCCGTGACCGGGTAAGCTGCCCAGATACGCATCCATGGTGTTGATCGTTTCAATCCGTGCAGCAAAGCCCAGATGATTGATTGCTTTCTCTACCTTTCGCCCGGCTTCTTCCAATGCCGCGCGATCTTCCATCATCAGCACCACCATGCTGGTATAGTAGCCTTGACCTACAAAACCGCTGTTGGTCTCAGCAATCGCTGACTGCGCATCTTCAGTCATATTCAATGCATCTTCATCGATATTGCTGCTTTGCAGGTTAAACACCTGGTCGAAGAATCCACGAATCTTCTGTTTCCAGCGTCTGCGGAATTTTTCCAGATGATTGACTGCTTCGTGCGTATCCATAAAGATAAAGCGCGATGACCAGCGGTACACGCCCGGCAATTCAGAGAGCAGGTTTAACATGCCAGGGGAGGATTCGAGCGGAAAACCCTCAATCGATACCACTTGGACGAAATTACGGCCAATTTTAGGTACGACCCCGCCCCACATTTCCTGACCACCAAGCAAGGTATCTAGATACATGGGATTAGCCGGTAGCACCATCGGATGATCCAGGCCGGTCACACATAATTGCAACCACTGTAAGAAATCATCATGCGTGATGGTTGTACTGTCTTCATTGACCAGCTTGCGGCTTTTTAAGCGCGACAAATGAAATACACTGGATAATCGGGATTCAAAGTTGGCACATTCGCGCTGGAAATATTCCAGCAATCCTTGTGTTCTGGCTTTTTGATCCGGTGCTTGGGCTTCATCATCAAACATGAGTTCAACGAACTTGCGCTGTGCCAGCATCTGCGGCAGATATGTCAGTGATACGATAAAGCAACTCTCATATAGGACGCCGATACGCTCGAATAGATTGCGCCGTTCCTCGTCAATGGCAGCGGTAACGGGATCGGGATAATTGGAGTGGGCTTTCTCTGAATAACCTTGTGCCGGTTTGCGGATAGCATCGACATGAATCATCCAGCCATTGCCTAAGCGGGATAGAGCCTGATTAATGCGAAATGACACCCGCTCACGCTCAATGTCTGTACTGCTCGCCGTATCATCGCCGCAGAATACCCAGGCGGCCATCAATGCGCCGTTCTTGCCCACAATCACGCCGTCTTCCACCACCGCCGCATACACCAGCAGATCGGCAAAGCCCATTGCTTTTGATCGATGTTGATCCAGTCGTAATTCTTTACCTGCATCACGGATACGGATAAACAGTATCAAGAGCAGCGCAGCTCCAGAGATTGCGATAAGAATTGTGATGGCGGCAATCATAGATGCTGTTTCTCCTGCTGGCGGGTATTGTCATAGAAGGGTGTGCTTCGAGCCGGATAGTATTTCTTGTATTGCATCTGGCGCAGGTAAACATGACGCAGTTGCGGATCATTTTTAGCCATCAGTCGTAGTGCAAACAGTGCAAAGACCCACAGTGCTATGCCGAAAAGTGTGGCCTTAATTTCCATAGCCACAAAGATGGAAGTAGCAGCAATCAGGATAGAAAACATAACCAGTTCCCGGTCGCCACCCATAAACAGATTTGGGCGGTTTCCCGATTGACGGATAGGTATGGTTCGCAAAGCCATAATCCGACTCCTATTCCTGTGAATTAAGGATTGATTCCTGGTCTTGGGGTATTTCACCCGGAATAACCGCACCCTGGAACAAATTGGTCATGATGTTGTTGGCACCCACGAGTAATGCCATAACCAGCACGATAAAAATCAATGTGCGAAAAAAAGCATTGAGTTCGCCACCGAAGATCAAAATGCCGCCTGCAACGACAATGCCGACAATGGATAGCGTAAAAGCAACGGGGCCGGTGACGGAATTTCTGAGATTAACCAGCCAGGTTTCATAAGGAAGCGCACCGCCTGCGCCAACAGCCGCTTGTGCGTTATCAATCAACAAGAAAAACAAAAGAAAAATGTATAGAGAAACAATGAAGAAAGGTGAAATTGAAGGCATAATTTTCATTAACTGACTCCTGTTATTTATTTACAGCTTCTTGATTTGGTAACTTCCTCTTTTAAAACCTTGTACTTCGATAATCTGCTGAATTTTCCTGCCGTGGGGTGTGCGCGCGATATGTACCACCCTATCTACCGCCTCTGCGATTAATGGCATAATTTCTTTCGGTGCCGAAGGATTGCGTGAAATCAGAGATTCCAGGCGGGTTAGTCCTGATAGCGCATCATTGGCGTGCAGTGTGGCGGCACCGCCCTCATGACCGGTGTTCCAGGCATCGAGCAAATCCAGTGCTTCAGGGCCTCTTACTTCACCGACCAGAATACGATCCGGACGCATACGCAAGGTTGTTTTGAGTAATTGCGTCATGCCGACATCAAGTGTGGTGTGATACTGAACAAAATTCTCTGCAGCGCATTGAATCTCGCCGGTATCCTCCAAAATGAAGATGCGTTCATCCGGATCACTGACAACCATCTCATTAATAATGGCATTGATCAGCGTTGTTTTACCGGATCCGGTGCCACCAATGACTAGAATGTTGCGGTGCTTGCGCACAGCCTCTCTAATGACATCTCCATGTCTGGGCGACAACACGCCGGTTTCCACATATTGTTCGAGCGTAAAAATCTTGATGGCTTTTTTGCGGATGGCAAATGTGGGGGATGAAACAATGGGGGGTAGTTGACCGGCGAAGCGGGAATTGTCGAGCGGGAATTCACCCTCAATCATCGGATTGAATCGATTGACTTCCTTACCGTGGTATCCGGCAACCGTCTTGATGACGGCTTCAACCTGAGCAGACTGTATATTTCCGATATGTTGGATCTTTTGACCCAACTTTTCTTGCCAGATACGGCCATCGGCATTGACCATGATTTCAACAGTCTCAGGATCTTGCAATGCCGACAGTATTTCCCGTGCATCGCGTTCCAGCTTGCTCTTTGCGCGGTCTTTAACGGTTACGATGTGAGGTAATTGATCTTGCGATGTCATGCGAATACTCCAACAACTTACACACGACATTACAATATAACGTAATTACATTTTGTGCAATACTTTTTTTACTGTTTTTCTACTGCTTCTGATTACTTTATTTATTTCTTACTTTTATTTTTTAATAAGAACGCTCTGTTCTTTTTATCCCATTGCTCAACCTGATACGCTTCATATTCACTCAAAACGCCACCTTTCCAGACAAAACCTTTAGGCAGATGCTTTAGCTTTCGATTGGTTAATGCTTCAAGATCAGCCGCACTCATATCCGAACTATCCAATAGCATTGGTAGTGGGGTCTCGAGTGCTTCCGCGACGGCTTCTATAATCCTGAGTGATGGATTGGCTTTATCATTGGTCAGATCGGTAAAAAAAGAGATGGAGACCCCCGCCT
>MSXT01000001.1 GCA_002083595.1 Proteobacteria bacterium ST_bin16
CATCACTGTCAAGGGGACTGTAGATGATCGATTATTAAATTTCTATTTTCTAGACTGTGCTATCGATTGAAATGCTTGATTCCAAACCTAACTCGGATATTCTTCCTTGATTCTTGCGTTTGCTATGGAAAGACAGTCCCGTCCCCGCTGGAACTAGCCTTCCTACGATCACATTTTCCTTCAAGCCACGTAAATCATCTTTTTTGCCCATGATGGCAGCTTCAGTCAACACGCGCGTTGTTTCTTGGAAAGATGCCGCTGAAATGAATGAGTCGGTAGACAATGATGCTTTTGTAATACCAAGCAACTGGAATTCATACGTAGCAGGCATTTTTTTCTCAGCGATCAGCCGCTCATTCTCTATCAACAGATCGGCGCGCTCGACTTGCTCACCGGTAATAAACGTTGAATCACCAGCATTAGTAATTTGCACTCGTCTTAACATCTGACGCACAATGACTTCAATATGCTTGTCATTAATCCTAACGCCTTGCAACCGGTATACGTCCTGAACTTCATCGGTGATATAACGTGCCAGTGCTTCAACACCCTGTAAACGCAATATGTCACGAGGATCAGCCGGACCGTCAACGATAATTTCCCCTTTGTTAACAACTTGCCCATCATGCGCCATAACATGCTTATCTTTGGGAATTAGATATTCATGAACGGTGCCTTCTAGATCGGTAATGACAAGCCGCTGCTTACCTTTAGTATCTTTTCCGAACGACACGATGCCTGTTACCTCAGCTAACATGCCGGCATCTTTTGGTGATCGTGCTTCAAACAGCTCAGCCACACGCGGCAAGCCACCGGTAATATCACGCGTTTTCGATGTTTCCTGGGGTATTCTTGCCAACACTTCGCCAACACTCACCTGCTGTCCGTCACGCACTGTAATAATACAACCGATCTGGAAAGTAATGCTCACCGACTGATTGCTGCCAACCATCTTAATTTCATTACCATCATCATCCAGGAATTTAACCAATGGACGCAAACCTTTCGACTGCGAAACACCACGTCGTTTCGGATCAATGACCACCAATGTCGACAATCCGGTCACTTCATCGATCTGTTTGGCAACCGTTACACCCTCTTCGACATTCTCAAATCGTACTTTACCGGTATATTCCGTGATAATTGGCCGTGTATGCGGATCCCACGTGGTCAATATTTGACCGGCTTTTACCGCCTCGCCGTTTCGTACCATCAATGTCGCACCATACGATGCTTTATGTCTTTCACGCTCACGGCCATTTTCATCTTGAATGATGATTTCACCACTGCGCGAGATGGCGATTAATTCATTTTGCGCATTCGTCACGTAACGCATTGTAGAAGAGTAATGCACTACTCCACTTGATTTACTCTCAACTTGACTGACGACGGCCGTTCTGGATGCTGCGCCACCGATATGGAAAGTACGCATTGTCAATTGCGTGCCTGGTTCGCCAATCGATTGTGCGGCGATGACACCGACGGCTTCGCCCACGTTGACCGGTGTGCCACGCCCCAAATCCCGGCCATAACATTTAGCGCATAATCCGTACCGGGTCTCACAAGTTAATGGCGTGCGTACCTTAACTTCATCAATACCCAAGGATTCGATTAAATCAACAGCATCTTCATCCAATAATGCGCCCGAAGAAAATACGACTTCCTGATTTTCCGGATTAATTAAATCGTTTGCCACAACTCTACCAAGAATCCGCTCGCGGAGTGCTTCAATAATCTCACCGCCTTCCACCAGTGCCTTCATCACCACACCGTTACCGGTGCCGCAATCTTCTTCCGTAACTACAAGATCTTGCGTCACGTCAACCAAACGCCGTGTCAAATAACCCGAGTTTGCAGTTTTTAATGCGGTATCCGCCAAACCTTTACGAGCACCATGCGTCGAAATGAAGTACTGCAAAACGTTCAATCCTTCACGGAAATTAGCGGTAATCGGGGTTTCAATGATCGATCCATCCGGTTTCGCCATCAGTCCACGCATACCCGAGAGCTGCCGTATTTGTGCTGCCGAACCGCGTGCACCGGAATCCGCCATCATATAGATCGAATTGAATGATTCTTGCACCAATGGCTTACCATCTTCACCCAACTTGTCTTTACCCGTAGCTGGATCTTGCACTACTTCCACGCCGAGTTGATTCATCATCGCCTTGGCAACCTGATCGCCGGTGCGCCCCCAGATATCGACTACTTTGTTATAGCGTTCACCTTGCGTCACCAGACCTGAAGTATATTGACCTTCAATTTCTTTCACTTCTTTTTCCGCTGCCGCAATGATATCGCCCTTCTGCGTCGGTATCAGCATATCATCCGCGCAAATTGATATCCCCGCGCGTGTCGCATATGTGAAGCCCGAATACATCAGTTTATCTGCAAAGATAACCGTCTCGCGTAATCCGCAACGTCTAAAGCTCGCATTGATAAGCTTTGAAATCTCTTTCTTTTTGAGAGTTTTGTTCAATAGTGAGAAAGGTAAGCTCGGCGGAAAAATCTCAAATAATAAAGTTCTTCCCACAGTTGTCTCATAGCGAGTAATCTTTTCACAGCGCTCGCCATCGGCGTTTGTCTCATACTCCTTGATTCTCACTGTGATCTTGGCATTCAACTCGACATTGCGGGTTTCATAAGCGCGCGAAACCTCACCTACATTCTGAAATATCATGCCTTCGCCTCGCGCCCCAACCTTTTCCCGCGTTGTATAGTAAAGCCCGAGCACTATATCCTGCGACGGCACGATAATCGGTTCGCCATTGGCGGGGGACAGCACATTATTGGTTGACATCATCAAAGTGCGGCATTCCATTTGCGCTTCTAACGAAAGCGGTACATGGACAGCCATTTGGTCCCCGTCAAAGTCAGCGTTAAAAGCTGCACATACCAACGGATGCAATTGAATTGCCTTGCCCTCAACCAGTACCGGTTCAAACGCTTGAATACCCAATCGATGCAGCGTTGGTGCCCGGTTCAGCATGACCGGGTGCTCGCGAATGACATCTTCCAAGATATCCCAGACTACTGGGCTTTCATTTTCAACCTCACGCTTAGCAGCTTTTATAGTGCTTGCGATTCCCATTATCTCCAGTTTATTGAAAATAAATGGCTTAAACAGCTCGAGTGCCATCTTTTTCGGTAATCCGCATTGATGCAGCTTGAGCTGTGGTCCCACCACAATCACTGAACGTCCGGAGTAGTCCACACGTTTGCCCAACAGATTCTGACGGAAGCGCCCGCCTTTACCTTTGATCATATCGGCCAAGGACTTAAGCGCACGTTTATTCGCACCCGTCATCGCTTTACCGCGGCGGCCATTATCCAGTAACGAATCAACCGCTTCTTGCAGCATCCGCTTTTCGTTACGAACGATAATCTCCGGAGCTTTCAGTTCCAACAAACGCTTTAAGCGGTTATTACGATTGATGACGCGCCGGTACAGATCATTCAAATCGGAGGTTGCAAAACGTCCGCCATCTAACGGCACCAACGGACGAAGATCCGGCGGCAATACCGGTAGCACCGTCAATATCATCCATTGCGGTTTAATACCGGACTTATTGAATGCTTCGAGTAGTTTGAGGCGCTTAGAGATTTTCTTGATTTTTGTTTCGGATCCCGTGCTTTCCATCTCACGCCGCAGGATTTCAATCTCTGCGGTGATATCCAGATTACCCAATAGATCGCGAATGCCTTCCGCGCCCATACTGGCACTAAAATCATCGCCATACTCTTCTGTTTTGATTAAATAATCATCTTCAGTCAACAGCTGGCAACGCGTTAGTGGCGTCATCCCTGGATCGGTAACCACGTAAGCTTCAAAATAAAGCACCCGCTCAATATCACGTAAGGTCATGTCCAGTACCATGCCCAGACGAGACGGTAGCGATTTGAGAAACCAGATATGCGAAACCGGAGAAGCAAGTTCGATATGTCCCATCCGTTCACGACGCACTTTGGATAAAGTAACTTCAACGCCGCACTTCTCACAAATAACGCCACGGTGCTTCAGACGTTTGTACTTGCCGCACAAGCACTCGTAATCCTTTACTGGCCCAAAAATTTTAGCGCAGAACAAACCGTCTCTTTCCGGTTTGAAAGTACGGTAATTAATCGTTTCCGGTTTTTTTACTTCACCATACGACCATGAGCGTATTTTCTCAGGAGATGCAAGGCCAATCTTGATGGCATCGAACTCTTCTTTATGAGTAACTTGTTTAAATAAATCTAGCAGTGCTTTCATTTGTCACTCCTGTCAATCAGGGGGCAATAAAAAATTGTATAAATCTAAAGTATGAATGGCAGAATAGAATCGCGTTCTATCATTCAAAGTCATGAATATCAATTTTGTTCTAAATCGATATCCATTCCCAATGAACGTATTTCTTTTACCAGTACATTAAATGACTCCGGCATGCCAGCATCAATCTTATGATCACCCTTCACAATACTTTCATATACTTTAGTACGCCCGGTCACGTCATCGGATTTCACAGTCAACATTTCCTGTAAGGTGTAGGCTGCGCCATACGCTTCCAGCGCCCAAACCTCCATTTCACCAAAACGTTGTCCGCCAAATTGCGCTTTACCGCCCAATGGTTGCTGTGTCACCAAACTATAAGGACCGGTTGAACGTGCATGCATCTTATCATCCACCAAGTGATGCAGTTTCAGAACATGCATATAGCCAACCGTGACTGGCCGGTCGAAAGCTTCTCCCGTCCGTCCATCGTATAAGGTAATTTGGCCTGATTGCGGTAAACCAGCAAGTTCCAGCATATCTTTAATTTCATGCTCGGTTGCTCCGTCAAATACTGGCGTTGCAAACGGAACCCCTTCGGTTAAATTTTCGGCTAACGATAAGATTTCACTTTCCGATAACGAAGCAATATCTTCTTTTTTACCGCTTCCGTTGTAAATCTTATTCAGAAACTCCCTGATCTCATTCGCATTCTGTTGAGCTTGCAACATCTCGTCGATTTTTCTGCCAAGTCCTTTTGCTGCCCAACCCAAATGAACTTCAAGAATCTGCCCCACGTTCATCCGGGAAGGCACACCTAGCGGATTCAATACGACGTCGACTGGCGTTCCATCCGCCATATAAGGCATGTCTTCCAACGGTACGATTTTCGAGATCACACCTTTATTACCATGCCGCCCTGCCATCTTATCGCCTGGTTGCAATCGCCGTTTAATCGCGATATAAATCTTAACCATTTTTTGCACACCGGGCGCCAGTTCATCTCCCTGGGTGAGTTTTTTCTTTTTCTCATCGAATGCCGCATCGAACGCTTTGCGCTTTTGCGCCATACTTTCGCGCACTTGCTCCAGCTGTATGCTCGCATCTTCATCGGCCAGGCGAATATCAAACCAATAATGCGGATCAAAGCTATGCAAATATTCAGCCGTGATCTCTTTACCTTTGACCAGCTTATGAGGACCGCCAGTTGCGATCTTACCAATCAACAAGCGTTCAATACGTTGAAATGCATCTTCTTCCACGATACGCAACTGATCGGCCAGATCCTTTTTATAACGGTCCAACTCATCGTCGATAATTTTTTGCGCGCGTTTGTCACGTTCAATTCCTTCCCGTGTAAACACTTGCACGTCGATGACCGTTCCGGATATGCCCGATGGTACCCGCAGCGAAGTATCCTTCACATCCGATGCTTTTTCACCGAATATTGCACGCAATAATTTTTCTTCCGGTGTCAACTGCGTTTCACCTTTAGGTGTAACTTTGCCAACTAATACATCACCGGCTTCTACTTCTGCGCCGATATAAACAATGCCCGACTCATCGAGACGGCCCAGTTGATGTTCCGATAAATTGGGAATATCAGCCGTTATCTCTTCCGTACCCAACTTAGTGTCCCGGCTTACAACGGAAAGTTCTTCAATGTGTATCGAGGTAAAACGATCTTCCGCAACGATCCGTTCGGATATCAGAATGGAGTCTTCAAAGTTATAACCATTCCATGGCATAAAAGCGACCAGCATATTCTGTCCGAGCGCGAGCTCTCCCATATCAGTGGAAGCGCCGTCGGCGATCACGTCGTCTTTACTGATATTGTCCCCGACTTTAACCAGAGGCCTCTGATTAATATTGGTATTTTGGTTTGAGCGGGTGTATTTGATCAGATTATAAATATCCACACCCACTTCACCCATGCGCGTCTCTGCGTCATGCACCCGTACGACTATCCGGCTGGCATCGACATAATCTACAATACCGCCGCGCTTGGCTCTCACAGTAGTTCCTGAATGCACAGCCACGACGCGTTCAATACCTGTCCCAACAAATGGTTTTTCAGCTCGTAAGCATGGAACGGCTTGACGCTGCATGTTCGATCCCATCAACGCACGGTTCGCATCATCATGCTCTAAAAATGGTATGAGCGAAGCAGCCACGGAAACAATCTGCGCCGGCGCCACATCCACGTATTCAATACGTTCCGGTGACGATAATGCAAATTCGTTTTTGTAGCGACAGGAAACAATATCGCTGATCAGCTGATGATTTTCATCAAGCTCAGCATTAGCCTGCGCAATCATATAATTACCTTCCTCAATTGCGGACAGGTAATCTATCTCTTCCGTCACCCGGCAATCTTTCACTTTGCTATAGGGTGTTTCGATAAAACCATACTCATTGGTGCGCGCATATAACGCCAGCGAATTGATCAGACCGATATTAGGTCCTTCCGGTGTTTCAATCGGGCATACCCGACCATAATGCGTGGGATGCACGTCACGCACTTCAAAACCTGCTCTTTCCCGTGTTAATCCACCCGGTCCCAAAGCTGAGATGCGTCGTTTATGTGTAATTTCAGATAGCGGATTCGTTTGATCCATGAACTGTGATAATTGGCTGGAACCGAAAAACTCACGAGCCGCTGCTGAAACGGGTTTCGCATTAATTAAATCATGCGGCATCAGGTTCTCTGATTCGGCCTGACTTAAACGCTCTTTCACCGCACGTTCAACACGCACCAGTCCTGACCGGAATTGATTTTCCGCCAGCTCACCGACCGCACGTACACGACGATTACCAAGATGGTCGATATCATCGATCTCGCCACGGCCATTGCGCAATTCGACCAGAATTTTAATAACCGCGATAATATCTTCATTTGATAGTGTCTGAGCACCAGTCAACTCGGTTCTGCCCACTCTGCGATTAAACTTCATTCGACCAACAACGGATAAATCATAGCGTTCGGGCGAATAGAATAAACCGGCGAATAATGCCTTAACAGCTTCCTCGGTCGGCGGCTCACCTGGGCGCATCATGCGGTAGATCGCAACCTGCGCATTCATTTCATCGGTCGTTTCATCGATCTTCAGCGTTTGTGAGATATAAGCGCCATAATTAAGATCGTTTACATACAGTGTGTGAATTTTTTTGATGTTAGCTTTACGAATTTTAGCCAATATATCTTCGGTAATCTCGTCGTTGGCAAGGGCGACAACCTCGCCTGTTTCCTTATCAACAATATTCTGCGCCAGTATCCGTCCCAGCAAGAAATCTTCCGGCACATCCAATTGATCGATTTTGGCCTCATGCATTTCGCGTATGTGTTTAGCGGTAATGCGCTTATCCTTTTGAACAATGACCTTTTTGCCTTTAGCCGTAATATCGAAACTCGCTACCTCGCCACGCATGCGTTCCGGCACGAGTTCAAATTGAATACCTTTATCTGAGAAATGAAAGCAATCAAAAATGAAAAACTCTTCCAGTATCTGTTCGGAAGTGCAACCGATTGCCTTTAATAAAGTTGTCACAGGCATCTTGCGGCGGCGATCAATCCTGAAAAACAGACAATCCTTCGGATCAAACTCAAAATCCAGCCACGATCCGCGATAAGGAATAATCCGTGCAGAAAATAACAATTTTCCTGAAGAATGGGTTTTACCACGATCATGCTCGAAAAACACACCAGGTGAACGATGCAGCTGTGACACAATCACCCGCTCAGTGCCATTGATGACAAAAGAACCGGTATCGGTCATCAGGGGTATTTCACCCATATAGACTTCTTGTTCCTTCACTTCCTTGACAGTCGGTTTGGATATTTCCTTATCCATAATCGTCAGTCTTACTCTGGCACGTAGTGGCGATGCATAGGTTAGCCCGCGTTGCTGACACTCCTTAACATCGAATACCGGTGCTCCGAGTTCATAGCTGATAAAATCAAGACGCGCATTTTTAGTATGACTCTCGATTGGGAATATTGAATTAAAAGCAGCTTGTAATCCCTGGTTTTGGCGCTTATTAGGCGCGACATTTTCCTGTAAGAAAGCTGCGTATGATTCGAGCTGAGTAGCAAGAAGAAACGGTATAGGCAATACGCTCGCACGTTTGGCAAAACTTTTGCGGATACGTTTTTTCTCTGTGAACGAATAGCTCATAAATTTTCTCCGAGAGAAGAAGACAGAGGATTGAAGGATTGAGGCCAGATAACTATCAATTGTTCTAATGCCCAAAATGACACATCAAATGGTCAAAATATCAAAGGCTGGCGGCTGCAATAGCCTACCAGCCTGGAAAATTTATAATTCTTATTACTTAACTTCGCATGTTGCGCCAGCTTCTACCAGCTGTTTCTGAATTGCAGCAGCATCTTCTTTGGATACACCTTCTTTAACTGGTTTCGGTGCGCCATCAACCAAGTCTTTTGCTTCTTTCAAACCGAGTCCGGTTACTGCTCTTACCACTTTGATCACATTGACTTTGCTTTCGCCAGCAGATGAGAGAATAACGGTGAACTCAGTTTGCTCTGCAGCAGCAGGAGCAGCACCTCCACCACCCGGTGCGGCAACCGCAACAGCAGCTGTTGCAACTGCAGATACACCGAATTTTTCTTCCATCTCTTTAATCAATTGCGATAATTCTAGTACGGTCATGCTCGCAATTGCTTCTAATATTTCATCTTTTGTTACAGCCATTATTTTCTCCTGGTTATTTTCTGTTTACGTATTAAGGAAGCTTGAAGAACGCTATTTGCTATCTCGTACCATGGCTAAGCCACGTACAAAACGAGCAGGTACTTCATTCAATGTTTGTACAAACTTGGCAATAGGTGCCTGCATTGTTCCCAACAATCTTGCCAGCAATTCATCACGACTTGGCAATACTGCGAGTGCAGTAATCTCATCACGCGATATCACTTGTGCGCCGATCGCACCCACTTTGATTACGAATTTTTCATTGTCTCTAGAAAACTCATGCAGCACTTTCGCGGCTGCTACCGGATCGGTACTGATGCCATAAGCAAGCGGACCAACCATATGCTTGGCTAAACCTGCATAAGGCGTATCTACGACAGCACGACGAACCAATGAATTTTTTATGACATGAAAATAAACTCCTGACTCGCGAGTTTTCGCTCTCAGTTGCGTCATTTGACCAACTTCCATCCCTCGATACTCTGCAATAATAATCGCTTGAGCGTTAGCTACTTGAGCGCTCACTTCAGCTACTATTGCTTTTTTCTCATCAAGATTAAGACTCAAGGTTCACTCTCCATCAGTTAAAAATAGCATTCGACTCATGAATAAATTTCCCATCATCGAACACTACACACTGGTGACCTTAAACCAGGAAAAAAAAACTCCTGTCTGGGTTCACCATCTACGCTGGGTTCTCAAGGTATCGCAGAAAAGAAACTAAAAATTCCAATAATTTTTTTCTGCATAGTTGAGTGTTTAAGTGTCATCCTGTCAATCCTTCATTCACTTTCAGCACACCCCAACGGTCTTTGATAATCCTCAAATACAAATTGTATTCGATGGCCCAAAGTTCTTTTGTTACGTTATGCTTGTTTGATCTACCCGTATACCAATGCCCATAGTACTTGAAACGGACACTTTTCTCAGATAAATGCCTTTTGACGAAGCCGGTTTGGATTTATTCAGCGCTTCAATCAATGCTTTCAAATTTTGTTTTAATGCATCCACACCAAACGACGCACGGCCAATTGTGCAATGAATGATGCCGGTTTTGTCTGCTCTAAATTGTACTTGCCCAGCTTTCGCATTCTTAACCGCACCGGCAATATCCGCAGTCACAGTACCTACCTTTGGATTTGGCATTAAACTACGTGGCCCCAGAATTTGACCCAATTGACCCACGACGCGCATCGCATCTGGACTTGCAATAGCAACATCAAAGTTGATATTTCCAGCTTTAATTTCAGCAGCCAAGTCATCAAAACCAACAATATCTGCTCCCGCTTCTTGCGCTTCTTTTGCTTTATCGCCTTGCGCAAATACAGCAACGCGCACTGTTTTTCCTGTACCTGCGGGCAAAACTACCGAGCCGCGCACGGCTTGATCGGATTTCTTCGCATCAATACCCAAGTTCACTGCAATATCAATAGATTCATCAAATTTTGCTGTTGCAGCTTCTTTAACGAGTCCCAACGCTTCGTCAATTTGATATGTCTTATTTCGATCTACTTTACCTGCAATAGCATTGTAGCGCTTCGATGAACGTGCCATGTTATATACCCTCCACTTCTATGCCCATACTTCTTGCACTTCCAGCAATCGTGCGTACAGCAGCATCCAAATCTGCCGCTGTCAAATCCGGCATTTTTGTTTTGGCAATCTCTTCGGCTTGACTACGGCTTAATTTCCCTACTTTGTCTAAATGCGGCCTAGGGCTTCCTTTTCCAACACCTGCGGCCTTTTTAATTAAGACCGATGCAGGTGTTGTTTTCATTACAAACGTAAAACTTTTATCAGCATACGCAGTAATAATTACGGGAACAGGCAAACCCGGCTCCAATTTCTGGGTAGCCGCGTTAAACGCTTTACAGAACTCCATAATATTTAACTGCCGCTGACCGAGCGCCGGTCCAATAGGTGGACTTGGATTAGCTTTTCCGGCAGGCACCTGCAACTTAATATAGCCAATAATCTTCTTTGCCACTACATTCTCCTGATGGGTACGTTCGAACGACTATGCGTTCTCCCCGTTGATAAACAATAAAAAACACCTAAAAAACTTTAATTAACTATCCTACTAGGATTTCTCTACTTGATTGAAGTCCAACTCCACTGGTGTTGGACGTCCGAATATGGAAACCGAGACTCTGAGTTTACTTTTGTCATAGTTGACATCTTCCACGTTGCCATGAAAATCTGTAAACGGCCCTTCCTTAACGCGAACTGCTTCACCAATTTCAAATAGAATTTTTGGTTTTGGTTTCTCAACACCCTCTTGAATTTGATGGAGTATATTCTCGACTTCCTTCTGACTTATCGGTGTAGGTTTCATAGCGGAACCACCGACAAAACCTGTCACTTTCTCGGTATTCTTGACCAGATGCCATGAATCATCGGACATCTCCATTTCTACGAGCACATAGCCCGGAAAAAATTTACGCTCACTGATATTTTTTTGGCCGCTTTTCATTTCTATCACCTCTTCCACCGGCACTAGAATTTGACCAAATTTATCTTGCATGCCAGCTCGCTCAATACGATCCTTCAATGCGCGCTGTACACTTTTCTCATAACCCGAATAAGCGTGAACTACATACCATTTCATACCCATTCTTTCCTCTGAGAGACGTGATCAAGCATCCGGATTCATCATAACTTTTACAAGTGACATCAACCCAGCATCAATCAACCATAAAAACAGTGCCATGGCAATGACAAAAGCAAACACCACACCCGATGTTTGCAGTGTTTCCTTGCGGCTAGGCCAAACTACTTTCTTCGCTTCTTCAGAAGATTCTCTGCAAAACACATAAAATTCCTGACCTTGAGTTGTAAATCTTGCAGTGACCGCAGCCAGCAAAAATCCTGCCAGGATAGACAATATGCGCACAACCATGGCGCTTTCACTTAAATAAATGAAACCTGCCACGCCAGCAATAATAAATACAAATACAAGCCCAAGTTTCAATTTATTCACGTCTATTGAATCCTTTTATTCCTTTGCGATTGTGTAAAAACATTCGATTGCACCATAAAGCTGAATTAGCTCATTTTATTGCCACAATCAAAACCGCTATTTACTAGCTAAAAGTCTCTTAATTATTATCAAAACAATCCAGTTAATGGCAGGCCAGGAGGGCATCGAACCCCCAACCTTCGGTTTTGGAGACCGACGCTCTGCCAATTGAGCTACTGGCCTTTTAACTGAAATAATCTGAAGCTAAAACCACAAAAAAACAATTACTATTCTGCTTTTATTATTACAACAATCTACTCAATAATTTTTGCGACAACGCCTGCACCAACCGTACGCCCGCCTTCCCGTATCGCAAATCGCAATCCATCTTCCATCGCAATCGGTGCTATCAGATTGACCGTTACCGATACGTTATCCCCGGGCATCACCATTTCCGTACCTGCCGGTAGCTCAATCGCCCCCGTAACATCCGTCGTTCTGAAATAAAATTGCGGGCGATAACCAGGGAAAAATGGAGTATGTCTTCCGCCCTCTTCCTTGCTTAATACATATATTTCCGCTGTGAATTTGGTATGCGGCGATATGCTGCCCGGTTTTGCCAGCACTTGTCCGCGCTCTACTTCTTCACGTTTCGTGCCACGCAGCAGTATTCCCACATTATCACCGGCTTGACCTTGATCCAATAGTTTACGGAACATTTCAACGCCCGTGCATACTGTCTTCAGCGTGGGTTTAAGGCCTACGATCTCTATCTCTTCACCTACTTTGATGATACCTCTTTCAACCCGTCCCGTTACAACCGTTCCACGGCCCG
>MSXT01000075.1:0-1464 GCA_002083595.1 Proteobacteria bacterium ST_bin16
GCTCAAATTGATATAAATGTAGTTTATAAATGTTGCAGGTGAGTGAGGATCAGTGTCTGCTGATTTCCAGGTTAAATCCGGCTAAGGCATTGAAAATTTCTGAATTTAATTGTTGGCACATTAAAAGCGGATTATTTGCCTGGGTTATAGGCCGACCGATAACCAAATAGCTAGCTCCGTTACGGATAGCTTGTTGTGGTGTTGTAATTCTTTTTTGATCGTTCACGAGACTGTCGGCTGGGCGAATACCGGGTGTAACTAAGCAGAATTCCGTACCGAAATGTTGCCGCAACTGAGCGGCTTCCAGTGCCGAGCAGACAACACCATCCAAACCGCAATCACTCGTTAACTGTGCAAGGCGCAGCACAATTTGTTCCGGTTTGCCTTGTAATCCGATATCGGTAATATCACTTTGATCCATGCTCGTCAGTAAAGTGACCGCGATAAGCTTAGTTGCGGATCCGTGCGGAATAGCTTCACGCGCTGCCGTTAGCATTTTCCGGCCGCCCAATGCGTGAACATTGATCATCCAAACGCCCAGGTTAGCCGCTGCTTTGCAAGCGCTGGCGACGGTATTGGGGATATCGTGAAACTTGAGGTCCAGGAAAACTTCAAATCCTTGATGTGTGAGCTTCTCAATGAGTTGCGGCCCAGCCGCAGTAAAAAGCTCCTTACCTACCTTCAAGCGGCATAAATCAGGACTTAATTTTTTAACGAGGAGGAGCGCATCTTCGGCACTGGGAAAATCCAGTGCCACAATAATGCGAGGATCATGCATAGGGGTTATTGATTATGGCAGCGGCATCGAACAAACACAGCGGTGATGAGTACACCCACTGCAAAGAAAATCAACAGTGCTACGCTCAAGGGAAGCTCAATGGATTGCGATGGATCCAGATAATATTGAAGCACGACAGGTTGAGAGTTTTTTGAAGCAAATATGGCAAGAACAACAAAGACTGCGATACGCAAAAGCCAGGTAATTAGATTGATCATGATGAGTTTGCCTACGAGTTGATAGATGTCTTAATTATTGAACTGACAAAAAAGCTGATTCACAACTTGCCAGAAGAAATTCTGGCGCTTTTTTTGGAGAGCGTACCAAAAACTCAGCAGCGCTCTCCGTGCTATCTTTTATTTCCTTTCTTTATAATCAACACGTTCGCGCATTTCTTTTCCTGCTTTGAAATGCGGAACATATTTTTCCGGTACCTTAACTTTCTCACCCGATTTCGGATTCCGCCCTATCCGCGGCGGCCTGTAATTCAGGTCAAAGCTGCCAAAGCCGCGAATCTCAATACGCTGACCTTTTGTCAGGCTTTTTGCCATGGCATCAATAATCATTTTGACTGAGAGCTCGGCATCCTTGGTAACCAATTGCGGAAATCGTGCCGCAAGTCGAGTAATTAATTCAGATTTTGTCATGAATTTTCCTTATTGCTCTGTATTCTTGCTATCCATTTT
>MSXT01000075.1:1517-2977 GCA_002083595.1 Proteobacteria bacterium ST_bin16
ATTTTTTGCATAGCAGTGGATTCATCCGATTTATCTTTCGCTTTGATTGAAAGATTGATGGTGCGGTTTTTACGGTCGACATTGATAATCATGGTCTCGACCTTATCGCCTTCTTTCAAGTGTGTGCGAATATCTTCAACGCGGTCACGCGACACTTCGGAAGCGCGCAAATAGCCTTCCACATCGTTTGTCAGGGCTATGACAGCGCCTTTCGGATCAATGGATTTTACAGTGCCTTCGATGATACTGTTTTTATCGTGTTCAGCGACAAAACTGGTGAAAGGATCACCTTCCATTTGTTTGATACCGAGAGAAATACGCTCGCGTTCGACATCGATAGAAAGAATAATGGCTTCAACTTCATCACCCTTCTTGTAATTCAGCACCGCTTCTTCACCGGGTTGGTTCCAGGATAGATCGGACAGATGCACCAGTCCGTCAATATTGCCTGGCAATCCGATGAATACGCCAAAGTCGGTGATCGATTTGATTTGACCATTAACTTTATCGCTTTTTTCATGGGTCGCGGCGAATTCTTCCCATGGATTGGTTTGGCATTGCTTCATACCGAGTGATATGCGGCGGCGTTCTTCATCGATCTCAAGAATCATGACTTCAACTTCATCGCCTAACTGCACAATCTTGGAAGGATAAACATTTTTGTTGGTCCAATCCATTTCCGAGACATGCACCAATCCTTCTATGCCTTGTTCGATTTCAATGAATGCGCCGTAATCGGTTAAGTTGGTGACTTTGCCGAACAGACGGGTACGTGCCGGATAACGCCGTGACAAACCAACCCACGGATCTTCGCTCAGTTGTTTCATACCCAGTGAAACACGATTTTTTTCCTGATCGAATTTGAGAACCTTGGCAGTAACTTCATCACCGATATTGACGACTTCGGAAGGATGTTTGACGCGGCGCCATGCCAGGTCGGTAATATGCAGCAGACCGTCTATGCCTCCCAGATCGACGAATGCGCCGTAGTCGGTAATATTTTTAACGATACCATGAACAACCGAACCTTCCTGCAGATTGGATAACAAGGTTTCGCGATCGGCGCCTTGTGTCGCTTCCAATACCGCGCGGCGTGAAACCACCACGTTATTGCGTTTGCGGTCTAGTTTGATGACTTTGAATTCCATTTCCTTATTTTCATAAGGCGTAGTGTCTTTGACGGGGCGGATATCCACCAGGGAGCCGGGCAAAAAGGCGCGGATACCGTTGATCATGGCGGTCAGACCACCTTTCACTTTACCGTTGACCATGCCGGTCACTATCTTACCGCTTTCCATGGCTTCTTCCAGATCATGCCAGGCCGTCAGGCGCTTGGCTTTGTCACGGGAAAGCCGTGTTTCTCCATAACCGTCTTCGAGAGACTCGATGGCAACACTGATAAAATCGCCCGGTTTAACTTCGATTTCGCCGCGGTCGTTTTTAAATTCTTCGACCGGGAT
>MSXT01000076.1 GCA_002083595.1 Proteobacteria bacterium ST_bin16
CGCAAGACATGGTATTTACTCAGTACTACCCCGTATTACGCGCTGCCAAGCCTAAAAAATAATGAAGCCGATGGCGCTACATTAGCCATCACAAGCTTTTAAACGAGGCAATTTGATTTGTAGTGAATATGAATCAAATTGCCTTTTTATTTGAACATCGTTATGGGGTATATTTTTAGAAGTTATTTTTCCATTCTCGCAATACCGAGAAAACGCTGAGTGGATCCGGGAGCGGTATTGCAGCGTGCCGCTGCGCGCTATCGATGAGTGCTTGCTGATCGCAGCGCAGGAAAGGATTCACGGCTTTTTCGAGAAATAGTGGCGTGGGAAGCGTTGGGATATTTTGCTGGCGCAATTGTTGCGCGGTGATTTCCAGTTCGATGAGCTTCCGGTTTTCCGGATCAACTGTTCGGGCAAAACGGATATTGCTGAGCGTATATTCATGGGTGCAATAAATATGGGTATCTTCGGGTAACTGAGCGAGCTTTTGCAAGGATTGGTACATTTGCTGCGTACTTCCCTCAAATATCCGCCCGCAGCCGCAAGAAAAGAGCGTATCGCCACAAAATACCAAAGCAAATGGGTCGGTTCCATAATAAGCAATATGGCCGCGAGTATGCCCGGGAATATCCATGACGGTAAGACGCAGCGGCAGTTGCGGCACATCGATCTGATCGTTTTCCCGGACCGGGTGCGTAACTTCTGCGATGGCTTCATTGCATGGTCCGTATACTGACACAGTGGATAGTTTCTGTAGCTCGGCGATACCTCCAGTATGATCGCTATGATGATGGGTGATAAGAATCGCGCATAATTGCAATTTTTCCATCTGCAAATAATCTATAACGGGAAACGCTATACCCGGATCGATTACCACGGCATAATCCCGGTTGTGAATGACCCAGATATAATTGTCTCTAAATGCGGGTACCGGATGAATGTTCAGCATGAAATTTCCCTGTCTTACGAATGGTGAAGCTGATGTTTTGATCGGATAAGCCCAATAGTATAAATTTAAGCAGAATTTTGATTATGACTGCACAAAATGTTCAACAGTGGTTCGAGTCCTCGCTTGGTCAATATCTGATCGAACATGAGCAGTGCTACTTTGATCAGGTTGTGGCGAATATTTTTGGCTACAATGCCGTGCAAATCGGCTGGCCGCAATTTAATTTTCTGCGTTTGAATAGAATGCCTTTTCATTTTTCCGTGGGACTCGAGGCTGGAGCTTCCTTACGTGCCGCACCGGGTTTTCTGCCGATTCAGAGCAACAGTGTCGATCTTGTCATTCTGCCACATGCGCTTGAGTTTAATGCCAATCCGCATCAAATTTTACGCGAAGTGCATCGAATTTTAATACCGGAAGGTCATGTCGTGATATCCGGCTTTAATCCGTTCAGTTTATGGGGGGTGTGCCATTACTTGCGGTCGACCCGGCGGGAATTTCCCTGGAACGGTCAATTTATTGCGTTATCACGGCTTAAAGATTGGTTGAAGTTATTGGATTTTGAAATGGCTGGCGGCCGGTTATGCTGCTATACACCCCCTTTTAAGCAAGAAAAGTGGCGCAAACGGCTCAGTTTTATGGAAGCGGCAGGGGATCGCTGGTGGCCGATTTCCGGGGGAGTGTATTTTTTGCATGCGATTAAGCATATGCACGGTATGCGGATTATCAAGCCGAATTGGAAGAGCTGTCTCGATGCCCGGAAAAAAATGGTGCCGGTCGCGCAAAGAGTAAACGAAGCTTCACTTGAAGAGAAGTCAGCGGAAAAGCTGAATCAGACTGATGAGTTACGCCGATAATGAGCATAGCAGATGCTAAAGTGGTTGAGATCTATACGGATGGCGCTTGCAAAGGAAACCCAGGTGTTGGAGGGTGGGGCGCTTTGCTGCGCTATGCCGGGCATGAGCGTGAGATTTTCGGCGGGGAGCAATTAACTACCAACAACCGCATGGAATTACTCGCGGCCATACGCGCTTTAGAATCACTCAAGCGTCCTTGCAAAGTGCATCTGCATACCGATTCACAATACGTCCAGCGGGGCATCAGCGAATGGCTCGATTCGTGGAAAGCCCGGAATTGGCGAACTGCGGACAAAAAGCCCGTAAAGAATGAAGATTTATGGAGACTGCTGGACGAGTTAGCGCAACATCATGAGATTGAATGGTGCTGGGTGCGGGGGCATTCGGGGC
>MSXT01000077.1 GCA_002083595.1 Proteobacteria bacterium ST_bin16
TGTTCTATTTGCTATCGCGTTACTTGAAGCCGATCCTGCCCGGTACCGTGCAGCAAATCGAGGCATTTCTCAATGGCGAACCGCTGACTTGGCCGCAGTTGCGCGCTGATCAACCGGTTTCGGATTTGTTACTGCCCGCAGGGCATACCATCAACACTTATCAGCACTTGATGACACGCATCGACACCAAGCAAATCGACGCGCTGATCGCCGCCAATACGCAGAGCCTGAGCGCTGCGCCACCGCAATCGCCGGTGCGGCATGCGGAAAAACAGCAGCATGCGATTGCACCGGTTGCCGAAACCATTTCCATCGACGATTTCAGTAAAATCGATTTGCGCGTGGCTAAAATCGTCAACGCCGAGCATGTGCCGGGCGCGGAAAAATTATTGAAACTGACGCTCGATATCGGCAGCGAGCAGCGCACGGTATTCGCCGGGATTAAATCCGCGTACGATCCGGAGCAGCTGAAAGGCCGTTTGACGGTGATGGTTGCCAACCTCGCGCCGCGGCAAATGAAATTTGGTTTGTCGGAAGGCATGGTGCTGGCTGCCGGTGGCGGCAATCCGGGTGAATTGTTCATTCTGTCGCCGGATTCCGGTGCGCAGCCGGGCATGCGGGTCAAGTAATTTGCTGCGAATGGATTCGAATGCACTCGCCGGACTGATTCAGCAGCTGGAACTTAGCTTGCTGCAAAGCGATCTGACGGCGCATCCCGGATTGATCGACGAATTGCTGGCGGAAGATTTCGAGGAAATCGACCAGCAAGGAACAGTCCGCTCACGCAGCGACGTAATCAACTGGCTGATGCGTAAAGATCCGGGCATACGCTGGGCGTTCAAGGATTTTCGTATCAAGATAGTGTCCGGGGATGTGGTGCTGGCGATTTATTCGCTGCAAAAGCCCGATCAACCCGATGCCGGAAGCGGAGGATCGACCCGGACCTCGCTTTGGCGGTACCGCAACAATCAATGGAAAATGGTTTTCCATCAAGCATCCAGGAAAAATTAATCTCTCGCACAACAGGAGCAGGCCGTGGAACTCAACGAAGAGCAACAACAGCAATTTAACGATATCAAGAATAACCTCGCTACCGTCAAGCAGCGCATCATCGATGCCTGCAAGAAAGCCGGACGCGATCCTGCCAGCGTGCGGCTGCTGCCCGTGACCAAAACCGTATCGCCCGAGCGGCTACGCATCGCCTTTGCTGCCGGCGTCGATGAAATGGGCGAAAACAAAATCCAGGAAGCGCGCGAAAAATCCGAAGTGTTGGCCGATTTAGGCATCAAATGGGCGATCATTGGCCACCTGCAAACCAACAAAGCCAAATACCTGGCGCGTTTCGCCAATGAATTCCAGGCGCTCGACAGCCTCAAAGTCGCCGAAGAACTCGACAAACGCCTGCAAAACGAAGGCCGTGCGATCGACGTCTACGTGCAAGTCAACAGCTCCGGCGAAGAAAGCAAATTCGGCCTGCCGCCCGAAGCCGTGCGCGATTTCGTGCAACATCTGCCGCAATTCTCATCGCTGCGCATCAAAGGTCTGATGACACTGGCGATTTTCTCTACCGACCACGACCGCGTACGCGAATGCTTCGTCAAAATGCGCAACATCCAAGCCATGCTGCGCCAGGAAGCCCCTGCCGGATTATCGTTCGACGAACTGTCGATGGGCATGTCGGGCGATTACGAACTGGCGATCGAAGAAGGTGCTACCGTGGTGCGCGTCGGCCAAGCGATCTTCGGTAAACGGCCGCTGCCGGACAGTCATTATTGGCCGGGACTGGGGTGATGAATAAAATGCACGTTTTAGCAAAAAGCGTGCAATTTTCCGGTGGCGATATGATTGTTGCGCTAGTCGATGGAAGAACAATCGCGATTCCTTTGAGTTGGTTCCCCCGCCTTGCGACAGCCAGCCAAAAACAACTTGCCAATTATGAGCTACTGGGTGACGGCGAAGGCATTCATTGGCCGGATATTGATGAGGATTTGAGTTTGGGAGGTTTGTTGCGAAGAGATCGTTAGTTGGGAGTCAATAAATTATTTTTTTGTTATCGTAAGATGCAAGAGCTGACACCGTTGTGCCAAATGTAGATTCTGACTGCAACAACCCGTCACTTAACAAGGAGAGATAGTGGCACTAATTGCTGGAATACGATTTCAGTTTGATTTGAACTTTCATGAAATTGATCTTCAAGGAGCTGAATCGTACCTCAACGATATAACATCAAGATACTCCGACATTATCTATAACCAGAAAACAGATATTCTGGTAAAACTCGAAGAAGGAAGCTTAAGAGCGACGATGCTAGTTTTAGGTACACTATATATCGGAATCGGGCAATATGGATCTTTTCGTTCAGGAATTGATTACATGATCGATGATGCTAAGTCATTGATGAGTTTGGTTACAAGTCAGATAGTAAAAAATGGAATGAATGAAGGCAATATCATGGAGAAAGAGAGGGTTCACTGTGATCCCGATAAAATACGAAGAGTTTTGCTTTCTATAGAACGCCTTGAGTCAAATAAAAACCTGGCACCGGAAGAAATTAAAAAAGAAATCTCAAAAATTAAAACATCAGTGCGTAATATATGTGGTTACTTAAGTTACGAAGATGCAGGTTTCTTCGTATCATCGATTCGGCAGAAATATTGGCCTGATGACCGTAATATTCCCTATTTTATTGAGCACTATAATTTAGCTTTGCGAGAAGAAGATAAGACCAAACCTAAGTTTACAGCGTTAAGCACGGTAGGTTGAGCTGCCGAAGAAAGCCCAACATTAACCGGTGATCAATCGGGATTGGTTGGATGACAAATCAATTCATCCATTATTCTCCGCGCGAGCGAAGTGGAAAAATGCGCCGACTGTCAGGGAATTGATGGCGATGGCAATGATGTTCCAGACAATGACCGGCATGGAATCGATCAAGACGCCGTAATAAACCCAGGCAATCTGGAACACGCCCATGATGCCGGCCATGGTTGGATTCATGCCTTGAGCGCTTTTCCGTTTGAGCATTGCGTACAAATCCGGAACGGCGGCGAAAGTAGTGCCGAAGCCAGCGATGAATCCGATGATTTCATGTCCTTCCATCAAGATTTCCCGTTATTTTTTGTTTGTATCCCGTGAATCGAAAGCGCGGCGGGATGAACCCGTGAAGCTCAATTCTTTCCGCCGTTCGCTATGACCCTCCAATGACACTGTAAAGACAGTCACACTGATGAAGGAATCAATTCATAAGAATTTCTAGCGTTTCTTATTTTTGCGCTGATTATTTTGTGGAACGTTGAGCGTTTGCCGTCTTGACCACATCAATGCAGCGATGCCTGCCAGAATCATCGGGATCGATAGCCACTGTCCCATGGTAACGCCGAGTGTCAGAATGCCCATGAAACCATCTTCCGGTTCGCGGAAGAATTCGGCAAACGAGCGCAAAACGCCGTAGCCGATCATGAACATGCCGGTGACTGCGCCGGTTGCGCGCGGTTTCGATGAGTAAATCCAGATGAAGATAAACAACAGCACGCCTTCGAGCGCGAATTGATACAGCTGGGACGGGTGGCGGGGAAATTCGTCGACATAGGGGAAAACCATGCCCCAAGGCACGTCGGTGTGGCGTCCCCACAGTTCGCCATTGATGAAATTGCCGATGCGTCCCGCGGCTAATCCCAGCGGAATCAGCGGGATGACGAAGTCCGTGACAGTCAGCCAGGACAATTTGTGTTTGCGCGCCAGCAATACCATGGCGACGAAAACACCGAGAAATCCACCATGAAACGACATGCCGCCTTCCCAAATGGCGAAAATGTGCAGCGGGTGGTCCAGGTAGTAACCGAATTGATAAAACAGCACATGCCCCAGGCGTCCGCCTAGAATTACACCGAGCATGCCGTAAAACAAGGCGTCGTCGAGCATTTCATAGGTGAAAGCCGAGTGCGGATTGTGTTTGATGCGATACCGGCCGAGCAGAATGAAGAGCGTGAAACCGAGCAAATACATCAATCCATACCAATGAATGGAAAGCGGTCCCACGGAGATGGCAACGGGATCAATTTGCGGATGAACTAGCATAGTTTCGGCCTTATTTACGGTAAAATAGCGGCCATTATACCAAGTGCGTTTGTGTGCGCCTTGTCATAAAT
>MSXT01000078.1 GCA_002083595.1 Proteobacteria bacterium ST_bin16
CTTTGAAACCGCTGGTCCAATCCAACGCATCGTCACGATTTTCGGTCAGCACCAAATGCTTCATCTGCACCGTACCACCGAACATCTCCACGCCATCGTCCAAACCGGCATGCACTTGCACATAATTAATCAGCGTGCCCGAACCGACACCCATCAGCGTCAAGCCATTGAGTTCTTCATCCGGACGCACGGCAAAGCCGGCAAAAAGAATCTGCGTATACTTGACCACACCGCTGTTTTCCGTTGGATTGTTACCGCCAAAAAACTCCGACGTAATCGCCTCAAACGGTGCTTCACAAAGTGTGACACCCACATTACAACCGTTGATCGGTGCATTGCCCGCGATCAGCAAACCGCCCCACTCACCGGGCGATTGTTGCAATGGACCGGACATTACAATCGGATTATCCGGTGTTCCTTCGGCCATGATTTTGGAACCGCGCCGGATAAACAGATAATCCGCGCCCGCTTCACCAAAAATTTTGGTACCGGGGTTGATGGTCAGGGTCGCGCTTTGCGTGTTATCACCACCGACATAAACACCACCCGATAGAATCCAGTTTATATTTTTTGTCAGCGTCACATTGGTTTTAATCTCACCACTTAAAATACAGGAACCGGCACTGGGACCCGCCGCCGCGAAACTTGGGCAACCTTGAAAGGCATTATTGACCAGCTGTTCCACCGTGAAACGCAATGGATTGGATCCGGGCACCAATTTTAACTTAGCATAAAAATCATCCGCGCCGACGGTAACCGAAGCAACATGCACCGCACTGGTATCGGAATCAAACACATTACGTTGTCCGGTTGTAGCTGCGATTGGACTGGCCGCGATCAATTGCAGCTCGCTACCGCTCAGTTGTAATTGCGCGCTGTAGAATGAAGACGTGCTGCCGCTCAATACTTCCACGACAGGCAGATTGACAATACCGCTTGCCGGATCAAACGTTGCGGTTGCTGCGTGCCCGTTCATTGCGGCTGTGCCTAGTAACGCAACAGATGCCGCGATTAATTTTTTTATAGAACCTGATTTGAACATCATTTACTTACCTCAAAATTTTATTTAGGTAAGCCAATCTACCAAGCCAACATGACAGGGGTATTACGTTAATATGAAAATATATATCGTCATCATGCAAACCCGCAGCAGGAGATGATTTCCTTGAGAAACGTTTGAATCATTGTCCGAACAGTTAAAACCTAGTCCAATGATCCGCAACGATTCGTCCGTTTTCGATAATGAAGCGATAGCTATAATCGTCTACCTTGTAGGTCCACACTTCCCGCTTAATGTACATAATTCCGCCGAAAGCCCGGGTCTGCACCAGCCCCAAGTCCGTCCGGATATGCGGCTCACCCATATTGATCAGCAGCTTATCCGCTAACTCGCCTTTGGAAATGATATTGCCGTTGGGTGCGCGAAAACCGCTGAGCAACACAACCAATGCAACTGCAACACACAAAAGGAAGAATTTTTTCATGATGAAATCCTCGTCAAAAGTGGTTTATTCGCGCGGAGCACTTCCCGCTGCCGGATACCACTCTAACCCGAGGAAAATTAATGCTGGCTGAATTGGCGCGAGCTTTTATCCGCCGCATATAAAATGTCGGTTCTGAAAATCTTTATCAATAAGCCAAGCGCACGCTCAAATTAAAAAAGCGGCCGCGGCGGAATGCCCGGGTCACTTCATCGCCTTGCGTGATGCGGATTTCGGAGTCGAGTAAATTTTGCATGGAAACTTGCATCGACAACCCTCTGTATAAATTCTGGCTAAACACAAAATCCAGTTGATGCACGGGCTGTTCGTATTTATCCGGCGCGCCCAGTACCCCGGCAGCCATAATACGTTTGCTGGAAACGTTGTATAACAACGTAGCCTGCGTTTTCCATTGCGGATTGTCATAGCCGATCTGGAAATTGACGATCTGTGCGGAATGACCTTGCAGTTGCCGGTCGTTGGTGGTTTGCGCTTTCAGATTATCGGCATTCAATTGCACATTCGATGCCGACCATGTGTAGTTGCCACCAACATAAAAATTCTGCAACACCGGATGGACAAAATCCAGTTTCTTCAGCAGCTCCAGTTCAAACCCGTAGATATTCGCTTTGTCGGTATTCTGATAAGTATTGAGACCAGCGGTA
This sequence comes from Proteobacteria bacterium ST_bin16, assembly GCA_002083595.1. Taxonomy (GTDB): domain Bacteria; phylum Pseudomonadota; class Gammaproteobacteria; order Burkholderiales; family Nitrosomonadaceae; genus Nitrosomonas. The sequence continues at coordinate 2,147 of MSXT01000078.1, forward strand.
CCCGGCACCGCAACCAACTCAATCGGTTTGGTTAAGTCTTTCCAGAAGAATCCGGCAAAAATATTTTCCGTCGGCGATAAGTAATATTCCCAGCGCAAATCCCAGTTGGTAATGGATGTTTGCTTCAAATTGGGATTACCGACAGTCTCCTGATTGGTATTGATATCGGTAAAAGGCGCTGCCGATAATTCCCGGAAGTCCGGTCTTGATAAAGTTTGGCTGAAACCAGCGCGAAGCTGCTGCTTATCGGTCAAGAACAACGTGCCCACCACCGACGGCAGCATATCGACGCGCTTCAATTGGGCGGTTGTAGGCGTATTGTTCAACGTGAAAGTATTGACTCTTTGATCATTGTCTTCCCAACGCAACCCGCCGGTAATGTTGATCCGGTCGTACATCAGCCAATCCATTTTCCCGTAATAAGAAAACAAATCCTGGGAAGCCGTGTATCTATCGCTGGCGCGCGTCACGTCACGCAGCTGAAATCCGTTCGTGCCGATATACTGCGGCCGCAATATGCTTTCCAGCGACGGTTGCGATAAAACCGCCGAATTGAAGCCATCGCGGCCGACCGGAAAGTAGTTAAAGCGCTGAATCGCTGAATCCCTGGTCTTGCTCTGCGTGATAAAACCGCTTCCTAAAGTAATCTTGTGATTGAACGACGGTTGCACCGGCAGTTTTCCGTCCATCCGCCAGCTCTGATCCTTATCGACCAGGTCCGCATACATGACTTGATTGTTATCCGCGCGCTGCGCAAAGAAATAATTGCCTTGGCTATCGGAATCAAAACGGTAATCGCGCGTTTTGGGTTCTTCCCGGTTGGCGGTTGCATTGGTATACAGCCAATTAATCGACAAATCTTTCAACCGGTCGAATCGATGTTCACCACCCACTTGGGTCATCAACAATTGGTTGGAAAAGAACTTCAGCCGTGTTCTGCGGATATCGTTCGTCTCCGCATCGGTGAATCCTTGAGAAATTCTGGCTTCATCGAATGCTTGGCGGAGAAACATCGTTTTGGCAAAAACCTTATGATCCTCTTTATAGTGCAGTTCCGTGCCCACATAACCGGTCAGCTGCACTTCACTCAACGAGCGCTGCATGTGAAAATCCTGAACTTTTCTCAAGCTGCCATCGCCGGTATCGGCAGCGACAAATTCGCGGTTGATTTCATTTTGTTTTCTGAATTCGCGCTTCCACCCGGCCGCCGCGATATATCCCAGACGGAAATCACCGAATGTAAAACTATCCCCCATCGATGCTTGCATGCCGGTATCCGGTGCGCGCTTCTTCCGATCGACATCCCATACGCCCGATAAATCCTCGCCAAACTTCTCAATCTGTTTGGGTGTAAATCCGCTGGGATTAAAAACAGATGCCGGTTTTATAGGCACGCCATCCTTTGTCGCATCGGCCAGCGAATCCGGCAAAGCACGCGCGCCGTCGTCATAACTGGTAAAGTCCGCCCCGCCCCCCTTATAAGTCAAGCCATCCTGGAACGTCGTATTGTCGTTCATGCCGGTTTGCAGATTTAAGTTGAAGAAAAACGCATCGGGAATGCCGCGTGTGCGCATTTCTATCGTACCGCCCGCAAATTCCGCCGGACGATCGGGCGAATAGGTTTTCTGTACCATGACACTTTCAAGAATATTGGTCGGAAACAGATCCAGCGGCACAACGCGCCGGGTCGCATCCGGGCTGGGGACTGCGGCGCCATTGACCAGCGTTGAGGAAAAACGCTCACCCAATCCACGGATAAAAATGAATTGACCACCCACCAAGGTTAACCCGGAAGCTCTTCGCAGCGCACTGGCGGCGTCGCCATCGCCCGCCCGGCTGAATTGCTCTGCACCCAAGACCGTGGCCACGGAGGTTGCCGTTCTTTGCTCCTCGATCACCGATGCCACCGTACCCGCCAGGTGAGGCTCCAGCACCACATATTCGGCCAGTTCAACGCCCGCCGGTGTCAATTTGAAGCTTAACGGTGTGTTTTGATCCTTTTCGATTTTCACATCGTCTAATGTCTGGCTACTGTAGGCATTGTGCAATAAGGAGACACTGTAACTACCGGCTGGAACCGTTGCTGTGATTTGACCTTGTTCGTCGGTTCTAAATTTTTCTTTCAAACCGCTCAAAAAAACTTGCGCATCCTTGACCGGTTTTTGTGTTTCCGCCGATATCACTTGGACTGAGATCGTGCCTTCGCCTTGATCGCGCTTTCCTTCACCGGCCGCTGATCCGGCCAGCGTGCCCGCCACCGAGCTTTCGATATTCAGCAGCGGTTTCTTCTTGCTCGAATAAAAAGTGACGAGAATCTGCGCATTTTCCGCCGGACGCAGCGGCAGATCGAAAGTAAATTCCTGATCTTTTGTATTGACGGTGAATTGATAAAACCCGGGCGGCAATTTCCCAGCCAAGCTGCCGCTCGCATTGGTTTTCAGCGGCGCGTCGCTACCCGGCCGCCAAGTGTAGGTAGCCGGAGTCGCCTCAAAAATCAGAATCGCACTGGATTTATCGAACGATTCGCTATTGATCGACAATTCGGCGTCGGCGATAGGCAATCCATTCTGAAACAAATGAATTGAGAATTCGGCTTTTTCCTCACTCCCCCAGACGGAGGTATTGATCAAAGCAATCACGAGCAAGCAGCAAATCTGGAAAATTTTTATTAGTTTTGTATTCATTTGGCGTATCAAGCCCCCTCTCCACACGCGCATCGGCTGCGTGCGAAGATCAATTCTCAGTTAATCTAAAAGGAAAGCGTCTCGGAGTGGCTGTTAAGGCGGTATAAAAAGAAATACAACGCGGAATGATTCCGGCGTTGCCAGCGATTGCATTACGTACATTGCCATGGCTCGGTTTTACAAACTTCCATCAAACGGCGCAGTTCGGTGCCTTTTCTGAACAGTTCGGCATTCTTCAGGTGATCCAGATGCTTATTGGCTTCGGCAAAGCGGCGGCTGGAAAATAACGCGTAAGCCAGCGCGTAGCGGACATCCTGATCCTCCAGCAAACCGGTGCGGTACAAACTCGATTCCATATTGGCCGCGCGCTCGAACTGTTTCAATGCCAGCAGAATGGACAGCCTTTGCTTGAATTTGACTTTCTGGTCACCAATGCTTTCATTCAACGTCAAGGCTTTATGAAACCGCCCGGCGCGCCGGTAAACTTCCGCCGCTTCCGCTTGCAGTTGCGGATTGAGCAACGCCGCTTGTTCCAGGATGAATGCCGCGGAATTCAATTTTCCATGATCCAGATAGGTATGCGCCAGCAATTTTGCGACCATTTCATCCTGCGGAAATTGCAAACGCGCGATTTCCAGAATGTTGATCGCTTCCTGATATTCCCGGCTTAGACGTAACGCATTACCAAATGCGACATAATCGGCGGCGCTGGCGTTGGATCGCTTCAGATAGTCTCTGCCCAGCTTGACGGCTTCCTGATAGAGTCCCAGCTCAACAAAGTAAAAAACTTTGCGCTTGAGAAAACGTAAATCGGCCGGAAAGGCTCGCTGCCCGTCATTCAGTGCATGGATAGCCGCTTCGGTTTCTTGCAGATGCCAGTAGGACTCCGCTTTTATGCTGATCAATGCCGCATCCTTATTAACCAGATTTCCGGCTTTACCGATCGCAGCGATGGTTTTTTTGTAATCCTTGATACCGAAATAGACTTGTGCCAGATAAATAAAAATCGACGGATCTTGCTGACCGTTTTTGACGGCTTGCTGCAAACTGTCCTTGGCCGCTTCGAGATCATTCAGTCCCAAATAAGCCAAGCCTTGCAGCGTATAAAACCGGGCCAGATCGGTTTTTTTGTTGCCGAGATCGACACTCTGCAATGCCAGCAGCGCACGATCATGATGACCGTCCTTGAGCATCACGGCCGCCAACTCGATAAAATCAGCGGATTGCACCTTATTCTTATTCTCCGCCGCCTGGACGGAGTGCACGTAACAGCCCAGCACGATAGCCGCGTAAACCAGAAAATGCAGCGGCCAATTCGATCGATTGTTCATCGCAAGCATCAAGACAAATCGAAGCGGATTTTTTGCTTGGCCCAGACACGCACCGTTTCGCCTTTGTACTTGGCCGGTTCAAATTGCCACGCGCGTATGCCTTGCAAGGCAGCCGAATCAAACATGCCCGATGGGCTGGATTCCAACACCTGCACCTGATTGACCGAACCATCGGTTTCCACCAGAACCGACAGAACGACATAGCCTTTTATGCCGTTCTTTTTCGCGGCTGGCGGATATTTGAAAGAGCCGCGTGCGACTGGTTTCGGCGGCACATCGACCAGATCGGCGGTCATGACAGCATTGCCGGTTTTACCTAATAAGCCGTCAGCAAATTTCCTGCCTTGCCCATCATCCAAACCCAGCGCCCCCATATCGATGCCGGACAACGCGGAGTCAAATCCTTTAAAAGGCACGGGCGCTTGCGGCCTGGATACTTTCTTAGGCTCCGTCTTTTTAATCTCTTTTTTAGGCTCCGGTTTTATTTCCCGAACCATGGCGATATCAGTCACTTCCTGGGCAGGTTTTTTTTCAGTCTCTCCCGCATAATGATTCATCCAGAATATCAAACCGAAAACCAATATCAATCCGAACAGCATCGATACCATTCCTGCCAAGTGGTGTTTCAATTTCATCGTTTCCATTTGTCCTCCTTATCCTGCTTCTTTCTTAGTTGCCACGCCCACGCTCTCGGCACCCGCCAAGCGTGCTTGATCCACGACCTCAACCAGTTTTCCCGCAGGCACACCATCATCGGTCACTACTAAAACCACTTTGCTGGAGGCCGTGCTCAGCAAATCCCGCAGCTTGCTTTGTACTAACCACATACGTATCGGTTGGCCATCCAAAAAGGTGTCACCGTTGCGGTCAATAAACAGGCGAATCGCTTTACTGGATGCCACCACCGAGCTGCTCGCCTTGGGCCGCTCCAGTTCCAGTTTCATATCTTTGACAAAAGTCGCCGTGACCATGAAGAAGATCAATAATATGAACACCATATCAATCATTGGCGTCATGTCGATCACGGCTTCGGCTTCCGCCGGTTCGTTGTTTCTCATTTCATGCTTTCCCGTGTGTGGTGGATGTTTGGTGACACAGCAAATCCTTGACCTGAGAAAGGTCCTGTTCAATTTGCTGTTGTCTCCTGTTCAAAATGCTATTGGCTAATACGCCGGGAACCGCTACCGTCAATCCCATTTGGGTAGTAAACAAGGCTTCCGAGATCCCTCCGGCAATGCCGCCCGATTGAGAATGCAGTGTCATGGTCGACAGCGATTGGAAGGTTTCAATCATCCCGGTCACGGTTCCCAATAATCCCAATAGAGGCGCGATCAGAACGACCACTCGCGTAAGCGAAGCAAATTGCTTCAATTCCCGCTCATAGTCGTAAAAAGCTGCATCCAGATGACGCCGTAGATTCCTGACGCGTTGTTTCTTCAAACTAATACCTTGTTTGATCGCTCTCGCGACGATATTTCCGGCTGGCTTTTCCTGATGCTGCTGATAAAACTTCACCATATCGCGCACTCCCATCCACTTAGGATCTTTCATGACCCAGAATCGATACCCCACGCCATACCAAAGTAACAAGGTACAGAGCACCAGTGGAAACATGACAGCCCCGCCGATAACAAATAATTCCTTGATCCAGACAATCAGCTCTTGAACACTCATTTCAGGAATTCTGTATTAGCAAAGTATTGCCATTGATATCCGGCGCATCCCACTCTTCCGGATCCAACGCATTTCCCATGAACACATTCACAATTCTGAGCGCCGAATGTTCCATGTCGCGCTTGATATTTCTCGCCCAGGTCGACAATAAAGAGCCTAATAGCAAGGTCGGAATGGCGACGACGAGACCTAACTCGGTCGTCACCAACGCGATTGCGATCCCTTCGGATAACAACCTTGGATCGCCGGTACCAAACTGCGTAATTGAATCAAAGGTTTCAATCATCCCCGTTACCGTTCCCAGCAACCCCAGAAGCGGAGCCACCGAGGCAATCACCATAATGGCAGGGCCCAGCCGGTCCAGCGGTCCGGATTCCTGCAGAATCGCCTCGTACACAATGCCTTCCATGTGATCCCGGTCGTCTTTCAAATGGCGCAGCGTATACAGCAAGACTCTGCCAATGGCCGATGATGCGCTGTCTTCGCATTGCTTCTTCGCCACCTCCAGATCGCCTACAGCCAACTGATGGATGATTTGATCCGACAGCTTTTTCGTATCCGCGCTGTTGGTGCGCAGTAAATAAGCACGAATCAGAATAAAAAACCCGCCGATGCTGCCGAGTATCACAATAACCCACCCAATAGGACCGCCTGAATCGACGTGTTCGAGCAGAGTTTTTTCATGCGTTTCGTCGACAGCGGTGGTGCGCGACTCAAACAAAAACAGCTGTAGCGTGTCCGGCTGCTCGTTTTTGCTCAAACCCAGGGCACTTTCAGCACCCATGCTTTTCCAAACCTTAAATTCCCCGCCACCGGCAGGTGCCAGGCTACCGCTGCCATCGGGACTGACCCCATAAGCTGCGATATTCCCCAGATGAATCAACGTTCCCTCAGCCTCTTTGCCATTGCCAAGAAAAAATTTCCCCGGTTTTGTCTGAATGGCGCCAAGCTTCTGAAGTAAGGACAATGCTTGGTTGAATACAAAACCGATCTTGGCCTGATCATCGCCTTTCGCTTCCTTCATGGCCAAAGGCATTTCGATGCCGTGATTCTTCAAGGTCGCTTCCGCCTGTAGATAGGTCGTTTCCAGCGCATCATTGCGTTCGCCGACCACGGCTTCTTTCCGTTCAACTTCAGTTAACTGGGCCGTCAATTGATCGATTTTTGCCGAACGCTCCACCGAGTTGCGCTCCAGCGCGCTGATTTTGCCGCTGAGTGCTTGCTCCTCCCGGGTTGCGCTGGCTTGATAGCTTTTCAGCCGTTCGGTCAATTCACGCTTCTGCGCTTCCAGGAAAGCAAACTCGCGCTTATAGGCAGTCTCCAGATTGACTGCTTCCTGCTTCGGTGCACTTGGCTTCTTGGACGAAGCCGCTTCCGGCTTCTCTTCCGGGGCAGTGGCCGATATGTTTTCAGATGCCGCCGTTTTATCTTCTTTGGCGCTGACTGAAGCGGCAGCTACCAGCAAAAGTAGTGCGATCAATAAAATTTTCTTCATTTCTTCAATGGATTCGGTAATTCAAAATAGCCTTGGCGTATCTGTTTTTTCAAGGAATCAAACAAATTCTTGATACGCTCCATGTCCGCCGTGTTGTCCACAAGCTCGTATTTCCAGCTGCCATCCTCTGCGCGCCGCGCCATTCCGCTCTGATTGTCACGGGTTTGGAAAAAGAGAAATACCGTGCCCAGCTTGGCGATATCCACCAGCACTTTCTCTCCGTTTAACGGGATGGTTTGCTGATAAATCCCATTCTCCTTGCTCAGGCGAATTTCATCTTCGATAAGAGACCAAGCTTGGTTAACCGCCTTATTCGGGTCGATCAGATGGTTGGTAATATTATTTTCCAGATCGTCAATGGCTTTGATGCGGTCTTCCATTTTGAATGGAAAACTGCTTTGGACATGGCGCTTATAATCACTCAGTAACGCCAGCAGGACAGGTTTCAGACTTTCGCCGGATTGCTCTGCTTTTTTTGCACTCTCGGAAAGTTTGCCGATCGAATGTTGCAGCTTTTCGATACTCAGTTTTTGCCTTCTTTCCTCAACACTCAAATCCGCCAATTGCGAATTGAGCCCGGATATTTTGCTGGTATGTTTTTCCTTGTCGAGATCCAGCTGTGTTTGCAGCGTCTCGACTTCGCCACGGATCTTAGCCAGCGATTTGGCCAGATTTTCCAAATTGCTCGCCGGTGCCGCCGGTGCGGAAAGCAACAGCACCAATCCGCCCAGCCCTATTATTCTTTTATCTAAATGAATACGCATAAATCCCTCATCTACAATGCCCGTGCATACTACAAGTTGAATATGTCACTTTCATGACAATTCGATGTCATTTAACCAAGCGCTGCCGCCGTCACCGGCGAGGAAACCGGGAAGCACTCGGATGTCATGAAACTTTTACATTGCACCCCTAAGATGGCGATCCATGCGATTCAACGAAGAGGATAAATCAGATGATCAATCAATCGATTGCCAAAGAAAAAAACGCATTCTTATTGACCGATAGCAATTGGCATGCGCGCACGATTCAATTCATCGTGGGTATTTTGATGCTGGCGTTATATGTGTGGATTGCTGCGGGCGTGCTGAATTTATTGTTCAATTTGCCGGAGATTCTGAAGAACGGCTGGGCGCAAATCGCCGAGCACATCATTGTCGACATCGTGCTGATCCTGGCAATTCTGGAGCTGATCCGTATTTTGCAATCCTACCTATCGGTCGGACGCGTCAAAGTCACGTTCATTCTGGATGTGGCACTGGTGGTGCTGATCGGTGAACTGATCGGCCTGTGGTATAAAGAATATACCTTCGTTGAAGTCGGCCTGCACATTGCTGTCATCACCGTACTGATCTTACTGCGGATTGTGTCTATCCGGTTTTCGCCGAATGTGATTGATTGATACGAAAGCCGGGCATTTCATCCGACGAGACTCTAGCGAAATCGGTTATTCGTAAACTCAGGGCATCTCTTGCGGACGCCATTTTCTGCACTTTCTCGAGTAAATCAATCTTGAGAATTGAGAAAAAGCTATAACACTAAACTATTTCGATAAAATATTTATATACTCAAAAAACCGGTCTTTATGATTCTTGCCATGACAATAGCCAAGAGATGCATCATAAAGCACCATCAGCGGAAGTAACGTGGAAATGATTTCGTGCATACTGGACGCTGAGGAAAAATCTCCGCTAATCGTAAAGCAATTCTCAGCATCTTCTTCATTCTGAGCATACAGATCTAATTTTTTGAATACATCACGACCTTTGTATCTCTCAACGTTATCAAAAACACAAGCTGTGTTAAATTGAAGATCGATTCTTGAAATAAGCCTTTCTACATATCTATGATGATCCTTCAGTAGCTCAAGAAACGCTATCCGTTCTCTGTGCCCCCATATCGAGAACTCTATCGAGCACAATGGATACGACATTGCACTGTTAGAAGTAATGCCTCTATAAAAAGAAAGACTAATCTTCACTCCTGTTGCGTGCGGACCTGTTGGGTTTTCAGGAGAAGGGATGGGAAGTCCAAACTTTCTGTAATAGTCTGATCTTGGACGTAATCTTACTTCACCGATTCGAAATGCGGCTCTTTGAGTAGTTATGATCTCTCGTTTAGATTCTAGAAATAGGCGCTTAGATAAAAAGCGTTCTGCTATTGCAAAGGCATCATCACCAAATAGCGAAATTTGTGTGCAAAGGGACGGTATGTTTCTATCCCATATTTCTTGGGACACATCGACTACGGATGAAGGAAAAGTGTTTTCAATTTGAGAAAGTAATTTGTCTAACATGATACCGAATGAAAAGCCCAACTTAATATATAAGACATTTTATCCAAAAATCGTGTAAGTAATATCACACAATCATAGTATAAATTATCACACTGTATTCCAATATAAATCAAAGAATAAACAGAACAAATACGACCATACTATCCGGTAAAAAACCACCTGAATCAGACATCAATTTGTTTTCCGTGACAAATATCTATCTCAAGAAACTTCGGCGATCAGATAGAAAGCAAAAAGTATGACGTACAGGATCTCCGAGACGTATCAAATAAATAAACGAGCATCTAGGCACCTCACAAGGCAACCCGGTGGTCATGCAACAGGTTAGCCAGACACTGAATAATATTACCTTCATCTTCCTGTCATAAAAATGTAACGCTTTCTTTATATGATTGCAGCATTCTTAACTGTAATGGAGTGGTTGATGGCTGTCACCATACTCGTTGTCGAAGACGAACATGCAATCCAGGAGCTGATCGCGCTGAATCTTAAGAAAGCGGGACATATCGTTTTGTGCGCGGACGATGCCGAGCAAGCGAGGAAAATGGTCAATAACGTTTTGCCGGATTTGATTTTGCTCGATTGGATGCTGCCGGATACGAGCGGGGTAGAATTTGCGCGTAAATTGAGACGGGAAGAACGCACCAAGGCGATTCCAATCATCATGCTCACCGCGCGCGTGCAGGAAAGCGACAAAATTGCCGGACTGGAAGCCGGTGCGGATGATTACGTCACCAAACCCTTTTCACCGCGGGAATTACTCGCTCGCATCAAAGCCGTGCTGCGCCGCCGTTTGCCCGAGATGTCCGACGACATCATCGAGTCTGGCGGATTGAAACTGGATCCTTCGACGCACCGGGTTCATGTGCAGGCCGGTGATGAGTCGTCAAAACCGGTGGAGATTGCGCTCGGTCCGACCGAATTCCGCCTGTTGCATTTCCTGATGGCGTACAAGGAGCGTGTGCACACCCGCGCTCAATTGCTCGACCGTGTCTGGGGCGATCATGTGTTTATCGAGGATCGCACTGTCGATGTGCATATCCGCAGACTACGCAAGATTCTGGAAGCGGTGGGAAAAGAAAATCTGGTGCAAACCGTGCGCGGCACCGGCTACCGGTTTTCTGTCGAGCATCAAGAAGAGCATGCCGAATAAATCGAATCGCACACTTACCCTGCATCGTCAACACCGTACAACTTAAGATCTCCAAAAAAGAAACCCGCAGAAGCGGGTTTCTTGCCGACCGATCAGAACTCAGCCTTAGAAAGCCAGCCAGCCATTCAAATAGAACGCGTCGTTGTTCACCGCATTGCGGCCTAAACCGTCATAATTGTGCACGCTGCCGTTAAACTTGAAATTGTGGACGTATTGCGCTGCTAAGCGCAGGTTGACGAACGTGCTCATCACGGAAGTATTCGTTTTACCGAACGGGGTATAGCTGATTTCGGCGATAAACGCTTGGCTCAGCGGATTACCGGTGCGGCTGCCGCTGATGGGGTCGCCAAAACTGTAGATGACCGTATCGGCCGTTCCGGTGGTTTGGTTGTAAAACAGATTCAAACCGTACGTTTGCTGGAATGTATATCCAGTTCTGATCCGCACAGTGTCGAGATTGCTTTTAAGTTTATCCGCGAATCCCAGCGCAGAACTGGCATTCATGTTGCGGTTTTCACGCAGATAGGTCGCGGTGAATTCATAAATGTGCACGGGGTTGGCGAGATACTGATACGTCAGATCAAAGCCGAAGTCATCGTACCGGTCGGTGCCCGCACCCGTGATGCGTTGCGGGTTCACATCACCGTGCAACCCGTAAGCACCGACCGCGCCGTAATGACCGCTCCAGTCCTTTTGCAAGGCTATCCGCCAATAAGGCGCGCCGCCGTTAAGGCGGGCCTGCTCCGCATCGAACACGCTGATTCCTTTCTGCGCATTTTTCGGCAAACTGGTGTAACCGCCCGCTTCGACGTACAGCATATCGTTCAACATCATATACGCCGTCGCGCCGATTACTTGCGACCCGAGCGATTCAATCAAATTAGCAGCAGATTGAGTCGGCGCCAGTGGCGACGAACTCCATGGAAATCCCCAAGTCGGCGTGGTATTCCACAGATCGGTCACGGTCGGGTTGTTATTGGCCGTCAAACCGAACACCAGTTTCTGCCCGGCGACATCGGCATGATCGGCAAAACGGATGTCGGTGTTATCCAGCACGCCGATGTTTTCCACACCATCATAAGTTCCCTCGATAAACGCGCCGACCTTGGATGTCAGACGGCCTGCCAGGAAAATAGCCGCCTCATCGATCGTGCCATTATCATTCTTGCTGAAACGCGGCGCGGCACCACCGGCTTGCGCCTCTTGCGTATGTGTATAGGAACCGCGGATCATGCCGCTCAGTGGAATGATATTGTTATTTTTACCATCGGTTTGCGTATAGCCGTTGAGCTTGAAATTCCTGCCGACGGAAGTCAGGTTGGGACCGAATGATTGCACGTGACAGGCGCTGCACGCAAAACCAGTCTGCCGCGCGAAACTGGGTAGCGCATTAGCGCTGGAACTCAATAGGAAAAATAGCAAGAAGAAAACAAACAGCGATACTGCGCTCTTAGTTATGGTCATCATTCAGCCCTATTTATATATGAAAAATGAAATTAAAAATTATTTAAAAAGAATCGTTTGCTTAACTAAAATATCCACTACTCAATTCACACTATCCCATTTGATTTTCTGGAACATATTATTCTCAGATATATTAATTTTTCGTGAAGTCTTAGGGAAAAAATTGTGAAGTATTTAAAGATAGACAGGCGGGCAACAACAATTTAGATTAGCAACCAACATCAAGGCCGATTTCTCAATTTAATGGTTATCAAGGATTCACTATGCCGTCGCCCTTTTTCTCAAGCAGCATCACGAATACCAAGCTTACCCATGACAATTCGATTGATTCGCTGGCGGGCGGCACACGCTGGTTGAGCTCAACCATCACCTACAGCTTTTCTGCCAGTAACAGTTCACTGTATTGGTCTTCTCTTTCGAGCGGATACGGTTCCCGGTTTGGTGATGGCGAACCGTGGAGAAGCGACTTCACAACGTTAACCACGTTGGATCAAGCTGCTTTTGTCAACGCGCTGCAACAATGGGCGAATGTTGCCAACTTCAACTTTGTTCAAGTCACGGAAACTCCCAGCAATGTGGGCGACATCCGCGCGGCCTATACCTCGGACCCCGATGAATTAACTCTGGCTTGGGCCTATCTGCCCAGCACCGGTCCCTATGCGGGTGATATCTGGATAAATACCAATGGCCTGCTCAATTTTCAGGAATGGAATCCTGGCAATATCTCCTATGAATCTGTATTACATGAACTCGGCCATGCCTTGGGTCTCACGCATCCTTTCGCTGACTCTGACGATCCATCCAAACCGGTGCTGCCAAAGAATCAGGACAGCGTTATCCACACCATCATGAGTTATACCTACGCGAATCTGCAAGGTGTGGAAGGTAACGAATTTTCCTTTCATCCCACCACGCCGATGGTGCTCGACATCGCAGCGATACAATATTTATACGGTGCCAACACCCGTTACCATGCCGGTGACGATACCTATGCCTACAACGATGCTAGTACCTATCACGAGACCCTTTGGGATGCAGGCGGCGCTTCCGACACCATTCACTATGAAGGTGCGATTCCCAGTTTGATTGATTTGAATCCAGGCGATGGATCGTTCATTGGTCAGCCGGTTTACGTTCAACTCAACGGTGTCAATGTCGGCCAGCCGGTTCCGAATATCTGGATCGCCAATAACGTTACGATTGAAAACGCCATCGCCGGACAAGGGAACGACACCCTGATCGGCAACAGCAGCCGCAACACCTTGGATGGCGGCGCCGGAATCGATACAGTGCAAACCAGTTCAGCGCGCAGTCAATTCACGCTGAACAAGACTTCCGGCGGCTACACCCTCACCGACAACGCCAATCCCGCTAATCAGGACACATTGACAAACATCGAGCGGGTGAAATTTGCCGACGCGCATGTGGCGCTTGATCTGGACGGCCACGCCGGTGAAGTCGCCAAGTTGCTCGGCGCGGTATTCGGCGCTGCCACCGTCGCCAATCAGGATTACGCCGGTATCGGTCTGACTAAAGCCGACGAAGGATTGAGTTACGAACAACTGGCCACTTTCGCCATCGATGCAACTAAACTCACCAGTCACGACGACATCGTCATGCTGCTGTGGCAAAACTTGTTTGGCTCCGTACCCACGTTCAGCGAAAAATCCCCCTACGTCAACATGCTCGACACGGGCGAAATATCAATCGGCGCACTCGCGGTACTGGCTGCGGACACCGGCATCAATGCGGAAAATATTCATCTGACAGGACTCGCGCAAACCGGACTGGCGTACACCGGTTGATGGCTGATTAGTTCAATCCGCTTGGCCCCACCCTCAAAGGATTGCCGTCGAATCGATTTGAATTAACCATCCGCACATTCAAACAGCTTATTCCAATAACCCAGCTTTTTCTACGGTTAATCGGCAATTTGTCCGAACTGATGTTCCATGATAATGACCGGCAGCCATGATCGGCTATGCGCCATCATTTATGCCGTGGACACAGTTCAAATTTCTCTTGCAAAAAGGACAGCCGATGCCGCCAATGCCAGCAAAAAAATCCGTAACGTACAGCGATCCGAAGCATGCACCGGCGATAAAAGCCGATGACAGTATCGAACTGAGCTTTAGAAATGAAGTGATGGCCGGAACCGGCGATATTATCCTCAGCAATGGTTCGGATACCCGCAGAATAGCGGTCAATGACACCAGCCAGATTACTTTCAGCAGCAGCAAATTATCCGGTAATTCCGTCATTATCAATCCGGCGCAAGACTTGATTCCTAATACCCACTACAGCATCCGGATGGACAGTGGCGTTATCCAGGATATGGCCGGGAATGTGAATGCCAGTATCGATGATCCTGACACATTGAGTTTTAATACTACGGACTCCACGCCATTACTCCTCTACAGCAATATCGGTAATATCGGCCGTAGCCCGTTGGACTCAGACTTACTCACACCCTCTGAGCTGACTGCTGATGAAGATATATGGCTCTATTTTGACGAGCAAATGATCCCGGGCAATGGCAGTATCATTCTCAGCAATGGCTCGGATACACGCACAATCGACATCACCGATGCAAGCCAAGTGACATTTGACGATTATGACGGCTTTGTTACCATCAACCCGGCAGCCGATTTGATACCCGGCACGCACTATTACATCCAAATCCCTGCTGGAACTATCACCGATACGACGGGCAATGCCTATGCAGGCAACGGTGATTCAAATGCACTCGATTTTACTGTCAGTTCTGCCGCCCCGGCAATTTGGTGGAGCAATCTATCGAGCGAGTCAACATTGAAGGTGGATAGCGATATTACCTTCCATTTTAATCAAGCGATAAAAGCCGGTAGCGGTTACATCATGATTAGCAATGGCTCGGATACCCGCACGATTGACATCACCGACACCAGTCAAGTGACATTTACCAATTCTTTTCTCAGCGCCGTCACCATTAAACCAACAGCTGATCTTATTCCCGGCACCTCATACACGGTTCAAATGACAGCGGGCGCAATCACGGATGACACCGGTCATGCATTTGATGGAATTGAAGCGAACACGATGCATTTCACGGCGATTGCATCCAATCCACGGCTGAGTAGTATCAACAGGGTTAACCTATATGTGCCAATGGAAGAAATCAGCCTCAAGGTTGATGACAGCATCGTGCTGCAATTCGATGAAAAAGTATTACCCGGTAACGGCGAGATCGTTATCAGCAACGGCATCGATACACGTACGATCGATATTCACGACGACAGCCAAGTAACATTCGATGATTATGGCCAGATATTCGTCAAACCATTACAAGATTGGATCCTCGATACTCACTACACTATCCGGATAGCGGCTGGTGTTGTTATGGATAGCGACGGCAATGCTTTTGCAGGTTCCGCTGATCCATCCGGACTCAGTTTTACACCGGTTGAATCCAATCCCACATTGAGTGGGACCAATTTCATGGCAAGCGACGGTGAGCCATTCGTGCCCGTCAGTTTTCTCTGGAATGAACAACTGCTGCTTCGCACCGATAGTGGTATTCAATTGCAGTTTGACGAACCAGTAACGGCAGGTAACGGCAAGATTACGATCAGCAGTGACACGGACACCCGCATCATCGATATTCATGATACCAATCAAGTGATATTTAATGAGTATGACTATATGATCATCAGGCCGCTAGAAAATTTGTTGCCGCATACTCAGTATCACATCGAAATTGCAAGTGGGGTCATCACGGATACCGCCGGTAATCCTTACGAGGGCATCCATGATACAACCGCCCTGGAATTTACCACAACGGATGCTTATTTCATCACCATGACAGGTGTTGGTTCATCGGACATCATCGGCTCCTAGATCAAACAGAACGTCCGTCCAGAAAATACTGCGCTGGTAATTTATCGCTTTTACCGGTTAGGGTGCTTTATTTTCTGGCGTATCGCATGAAAATCAACTGAAATCGCATGCTTTGGCGTTCACATGCGGCTTTTGACTTCATTACCAATCTTTGTTACTTTCCTGCGCGGACCTGGGAGATTTGCTTTCTCATCGCTCCGGTAAAACATGAGGAATGACATGCACGAAGAAACAGTAATGCACGGCCTGAAAGCCAAAGGATTAAAAAAAGGATCGGTATCCAAATCGGCAGCCGTTACAATTGGCCTCGCAGCTACCGCCCCGGCCTACTCGTTAACCGGCGCTTTGGGATATGGCGCTTCCCAGAGCGGTTATCAGCTGCCGATCGTATTTATTTTATCGGTGATCCCAATGTTCTTTGTGGCGCTGTCTTATAAGCACCTGACCACCTCGGCACCCGATTCCGGAACCGTATTTACCTGGGGAACCAAAGCGATCGGCCCGCGTTTCGGTTGGTTTGGCGGCTGGGCGCTGTTATTGGCAAGCGTGTTAGCAGGCGTTGCAGCGACGCAGATCATCGTCGATGCACTGGCCATCATTCTGAATATGACTGAAACACCGTTATGGTTTCACTTTGGCGTCGCGATCTTATTTATCTTGAGCACAACTTATCTGACAGCACTCGGCGCCGAGGAATCATCGCGCACCACCATGATCCTGACGATGACGCAATACGGCGGACTTATCGCCCTCGCCGCAGTGTTGTACATACAAGTTTTGCAAGGCAATGCCGTTCACTCGGCCGAGCCTCTGTCACTCGAATGGTTTAATCCGTTTGCCATTTCATCGTTTCATGCATTTCTGAATGGATTTCTAGTGGCATTATTCATTTTCTGGGGATTTGACGCATCGCTGGCCATGTCGGAAGAAACCAGCGGCAGCCCCGAGCAGGCGGGACGTAGCGGCATCATTGCCATGATCATCACAGTTGTCACTTATGTCGTTTTCGCTACCGCGGCCCTAGCCTACGCAGGAATTGATACGCATGATGATTCGAGTTTAACCTTCAAAGATAATATCGATTCGATCATCACGGTTCTGGCAACCAGCATGATTGGAACGAAAGGAGCATTTGTTGCGGCGCTGATCATTGCAATCTCGGCTTTTTCAGCCACCATGTCGACGATCATGCCAGCCGCGCGTGCTGCGCTGGCCATGGCGACCTATCGCGCCATTCCGCGCAAATTCTCTTCCGTCAATGAAGCAACGCAAACACCCAAATTTGCCACTTGGACGATCGGTTTGATGACGCTGATTATCTATATCACGTTGAGTCTCATCAGCGAATCAATCGTCAAGGACTCAATCCATAGTGTCAGTATTGCGGTATGTACTTACTACACAGTGGCTGCGTTGTCCTGTGTGCTGTATTTTCACCGTACCGCATTTAACCATTGGCACACTACTATTTCTCAAGTCATTCTCCCCTCTATTGCCGCCATCATTCTGATTGCAGTAGGCATCATTCAGGCATGGAACATGATGGATCCCCATTACGGATCAAGTGGGTCAATCGCGGGAGTTGGTACCGTATTCTTGATTGGCGTGGTCGCGCTACTTTTTGGCGTTCCGCTCATGGTATTGTGGAATTTGCGAGAACCCAAATTTTTTCGCGGGGAGACTTTACCACTTGAGCGAGCGCACATGGTACCCGATAACGGAGAACAAAATACGCTCAATACCCGCACTGCTCACATTAGGACAACTGCAAAGAAATAAAACTTACTTGCCATACCATCGATGAAAAAACATGGTTGATATTTTTGCCGGACAGTTAACTTAGGACAGAATTAACTGAGTATTATTGTTCAGTTACAGATCCATCAGTGTGTATTTCCTTTCTAAATCGATTTATCTTTCTCAAGAGGGAAGCCTGCATCGCGTAATGCTCTCATCCCTCCTTGCATCGACTGGACATTGCCATACCCCATTTGTTGTAATGCGTCCGCCACCAAGATCGAACGGTAACCACCGCCGCAATACAACACGACAAGTGCCTGCTTATCCGGCACTACTGTTTCAATATCACGTTCAATAATCCCTTTCCCAAGATGACGAGCACCCGCAGCATGATCTATCCAGAATTCATGATCTTCCCGCACATCAATAAAATGAAATTGTTCACCGCGTGCCAGTCGTGCTTGAACATCCGCCACAGTACATTCCTTCACCCGCTGTTTGGCTTGTTCCACTAATTGTAAGAATCCTGGATTATGCTGCATACGTTCCCCTTTTTTGTTGATATATCCTATCGTGACCAAATTTGCTCGGCCAATGAATGTATCAAAGTTCTTATTTCGGGTCAAAACGCGATAGATGAAATACTAGAATTGGCACTAACGATTGATTCTCTTGCTCCTAGCCACTTAGCAACGATCAATTCACTTATCCTGAGCGATCGCAAGCGCGATTTTTGACGATCACAGCACTGCATTGACATGAGTGCAAGATACAAGGCACTAAAACAGAAAAAAGGAAATAAAAAAACCGGTACACCGGCTG
>MSXT01000079.1 GCA_002083595.1 Proteobacteria bacterium ST_bin16
TTTTAAGGATTATAGCAATCCTGGAAGTATTTCTATTTGCGATAAACTCACTCAGCTCAATTACAATAACATACTGTTTATTATGATTTACTTTATTTTTCCATGGCATTGCTTATATTTCTTACCTGAGCCACAGGGGCAGGGTTGGTTGCGGCCTACTTTCTCATTCTGACGCACAAAGGGTTGAGTTTTATCATCCTCAGTTTGTATATATCCGCTCTCTTCCACCAACGCTTCTTCATAAGCTTCATGATGAAGTTGTATATTTTCCGGTGACCGCAAAGTGTCCGTCACAGCTTCTACTTGCTGCTCATTCTTGATTTGTACCGTCAACAGTATTTTGGTAACTTCACGTTTTACTTCTTCGAGCATAGTCGTAAAAAGTTCAAACGCCTCCCGCTTATATTCCTGCTTGGGATTCTTTTGCGCATAGCCGCGCAAGTGTATGCCTTGGCGCAAATGATCCAATCCCGCCAGATGCTCCCGCCAATGCGAATCGAGAATTTGCAACATCACCACACGCTCATAGTGATGCATAATATCTGTGCCGACTTGTGCAACTTTAGTCTGATAATGGTCGCTCGCAAGATCAATAATACGTTGGAATAAATTTTCTTCATGCAGGCCCGATTCTTCCTCAAGCCACTCACGCACCGTGAAATGCAATTGATACTCCGCTGCCAGCGCTTTCTCCAATCCCGCCACATCCCACTGCTCTTCGACACTTTGCGGGGGAATATACAGATTGAACAAATCTCCCAGAACACTCTCACGTATTGCAGTTATCGTTTCCGAGATATCCTGCTCGGCTTCCAACAACTCATTGCGCTGCTGATAAATGACCTGCCGCTGATCATTCGCGACATCATCGTATTCCAGCAATTGCTTACGCATATCGAAGTTTCTTGCTTCCACCTTGCGTTGCGCATTCTCAATGGCACGGGTAACCCACGGATGCTCAATAGCTTCGCCTTCCGGCATTTTAAGGCGCGTCATGATACTGGCTACGCGATCCGAGGCAAAAATGCGTAACAAAGGATCTTCAAGCGAGAGGAAAAAACGGCTAGAACCGGGATCTCCCTGCCTGCCCGAACGTCCGCGCAATTGGTTATCCACACGCCGGGATTCGTGCCGCTCCGTACCAATAATATGCAAACCGCCTTTCTTCAGCACTTCTTCATGCGTCAACTTCCATTTCTCTTGTACTTCTTGAATACGTTTTTCTTTTGCTTCGTCACTTAATTTTTCATCATGCCGTATTTGTTCTATCTCAGGTTCTGGGTTTCCGCCCAGCACAATATCAGTCCCGCGACCCGCCATATTAGTGGCTATCGTAATCATTTTAGGCCGGCCTGCTTGTGCAACGATACTTGCTTCGCTGGCATGCTGTTTAGCATTCAAAACTTGGTGCGGAAGTTTTTCCCGGTCCAGCAACTTAGATAACAATTCATTGTTCTCGATGGATGTCGTGCCAACCAATACTGGCTGGCCACTTTCATAGCATTCTCTAATTTCACGAACAATCGCTTCATTTTTCTCTTTCATCGTACGGAATATCTGATCCATACGATCTTCCCGGATCATCGGTCTATGTGTTGGAATAATGATGGTTTCCAATCCATAAATCTGCTGAAATTCAGCCGCTTCCGTATCGGCAGTACCGGTCATGCCCGACAATTTTTGGTACATACGGAAGTAATTTTGGAAAGTAATGGAAGCAAGTGTCTGATTTTCTTTCTGAATAACAACACCTTCTTTCGCCTCCACCGCTTGATGCAAACCATCGGACCAACGGCGGCCGGACATCAAGCGCCCGGTGAATTCATCCACGATCACTACTTCATCGTTTTGCACGACATAGTGCTGATCCAGCAAATACAAATTATGAGCGCGCAGACCTGCAATAAGGTGATGCACTAAATTGATATTGGCCGGATCATAAAGACTCGATCCCGTTTTGAGCAGTCCAGCCGATTCCAGCAACTTCTCCGCATGTTCAAAACCGGCTTCGCTCAGCGTGACCTGATGAGACTTTTCATCCACACTATAGTCACCTTGACTTTCCTCCGTTTCCTGCCGGATAAGTTTTGGCACCAGTGCGTTAATGCGCACATAGATCTCGGTATCACCTTCCGCCTGGCCCGAAATGATGAGCGGCGTGCGCGCTTCATCAATTAAAATCGAATCCACTTCGTCCACGATTGCGAAATTAAGCACGCGCTGCGCACGTTCATTCGCATGCGCCACCATATTGTCGCGCAAATAATCAAAACCATACTCATTATTGGTGCCGTAAGTGATATCAGCCGCATAAGCAGCTTGTTTTTCGTCATGCGGCATCTGCGAATAAATAACGCCGACACTCATTCCAAGAAACCGGTAGATCTTACCCATCCACTCAGCATCGCGCTTTGCCAGGTAATCATTCACGGTGACAACGTGCACACCCTTGCCCGACAATGCATTCAAGTAGGCCGGCAATGTTGCCATGAGTGTTTTTCCCTCACCGGTACGCATCTCGGCAATTTTACCGCCGTGCAAAACCATGCCACCGATAAGTTGCGCGTCAAAATGCCGCATCCCCAGAATCCGCTTGCCAGTCTCACGAACCACAGCAAATGCTTCGGGCAGCAATGCATCCAGTGTCTCTCCATTTTGAATGCGCTGTTTGAATTCGTCCGTCTTGCCACGTAAGTCGGTATCCGGCAACCCTGCAATAGCCGACTCCAGTTCATTGATAGATCGCACAGCCTGGGTATACTGTTTAATCATCCGGTCATTGCGGCTGCCAAAAATTTTCTTAAGTAGATTGCCTAGCATAAGTCTCTAAATATTCCGTATGAATACATTGTTTAAAAAAACAAAGGGTGAGCATATTTCTCACCCTGCAAAAATCCTGAAGAAATCAGTGCTCCCATTTAACCCGGTTTTTTCAAAAATTTGGCTGGATTCTGCGGTTTGTCTTTATGCCGGATTTCAAAATGCAAATGTGGCCCCGTAGAACGGCCGGTATTGCCAACCTCAGCTATTTTCTGCCCCTGCAATACAACCTCTCCGAGATTCACCAGACGCTTCGATGCATGTGCATACCGCGTAACCAAATCATCACCATGGTCAATTTCAACCATATTACCATACTCAGGATGCCGATCAGAATAGATCACCACACCGCCCGCAGCGGCTTTGATGGGTGCGCCCACTTCCGCAGTAAAATCCACACCTTCATGAAACGCTCGCTTTCCCGTAAACGGATCGATCCGGTATCCGTAACCGGAAGAATACCAATCGGTCTCAACCGGCATCTCGGAAGGCAACACAAACTTTGTGATCCGGTCATGCCGCAACAAGGAATCCAATGCGCCCAGCTTATCTGTTCTTTCATCCAGCATATTCGATAATTCTTGCAACTTGAGGCTGAATTCAGAGAATGATAGCACCTCAGCGGACAGATCATTCCGCGCACCGCCCTGACCTGGCATTTGATTAAATGAGAAATCTCCCGATTTGATTCCTGAAGATTCCGCCAGACGCTCACCCAAAGCATCCAAACGGAGTAATTGCGCCTGCATTTGGCCTAATTTACTCGCCATGACATTCAAGTTATCTTGCAGATGCGTTTGAATCTTCTGATGCCGCTCTTCTTGCGGATTAACCAGTACCGCTCTCAGAAGAGGCGCATCGATTCGATCGGCGTAGCGCAATGAAATAAAATTCAGACTCAGCGCCACGGCCACAATGATGAGTAACAAAACACTTATTAATAATACAATATGGAATTTGGTTAACGCCAGCTTACGCGCTCGTTCCGAATTATTTGAAATAAAAATAATATTCATACTTTGTTTTCATTGGATATCGATTAAATACCCATGGCCTCTCATAAAGTTAACACTTACTTTAACCTGCTTGGCAAAACACCTGAATACGCGAGCCTGTTCACAGCGGCTCAAAAACTGCATGAAGATCAATCCACATTCTCCAAGCTGATTCCAGCCCAATTGGCACAGCATTGTAACCTTGGCCGGATCACCGATGGCAGACTGATCATAGTGGCCGAGAATGGCGCGATCGCTGCAAAACTTAAGCAAATCTCTCCATCATTGTTGCTCAAGCTGCAGAAATTAGAGTGGCAAGTTACTGCAATTCAAATTTTGGTGCAAGCAGATTACGCTGCAAAAAACATAAAGCCATCGGCAAGACATCGATACAACAAGAAAAAATTAAAATTAAGCGCAAGCGGAAAAACGTGCTTAAATCAATTAGCTGAAGCGCTACCGGATTCCGAATTGAAAAACACCATTCAATCGTTCGTTAAAAAACACCAGAACGATTAAATCTCTTTCCTATTTCAACATCATGCAACTATTGACATTCCACGCTGCCACACTCTCGCGATAAACTTTCTCATTCAATTCCAATCTTTCTCATGCAGGCACAAGGCAATTGCTTGATCAAGCACAGTAAGTTCCCGGACATCAAACCGTTTGCTCGGTATCCTGAGAAATACCAGCACCATTCCCGGCAATCATTGTCTACTGTTTCTTTATTCAATCGACGTCTCGTATATAATGCAAATTGCCGAGCCGTTTTTCACATCACAAAAGAAGTCTTTTAGTACCGATTAAGTCTTTAATTTTATGATGATAACCCATTCCTTCCGATACAATAACTGAGTCTCGATTATTCAATCGACCCCGCAAAAACAATCTCATGAATGTTTTCTATGAAGAAGCTGGAACCTTTAAGATAGGCACTATTCTGGCTGACAATACAACGTCGCTGCAAATAGAGGCTGTGCATGGCAAACGATCGAAAATCAAGGCCTCATCCGTGTTGTTCAGGTTCGATAAACCGCCTTTAACCGAATTCATGGGGCATGTACAAAAAATAACCGATGAATTGGATCCTGATTTTCTTTGGGAATGCTGCGCGCAAGAAATCGAATTTACCAGCGATACGCTGGCCGCGGATTACTTTGGCCATTCCCCGAACCCGGTTGAATCGGCCGCGACCTTGCTGCTGCTGCAAAATGCGCCGATGTATTTCTATAAAAAAGGACATGGCCGCTACAAAGCCGCGCCACCGGATGCACTGAAGGCCGCGCTCGCCGGTCAAGAAAAAAAGCGCCTGCAAGCTGCGCAACAAGCACGCTATGTTGAACAGCTAAATCAATTCATCCTGCCCGAGGAATTCCAATCGTGCATCTCCGGTTTACTCTATAAACCGGATAAGAACTCGCTGGAATGGAAGGCTCTCGAGGCCGTCTGTGCGGATAAAAAACTCACTGCCGTAAAATTACTGGAAAAATGCGGCGCTATTCCGTCTTCTCACGATTACCATTTCAATCAATTCATCTGGGAATATTTTCCTGAAGGCACCGGTTTCGGTGAACTGGAATCACAGTCGGTTGATGATGTTCCGCTTGATTTAGCGGTAGCCGATGTTGCGGCATTCAGTATTGATGATGCCTCAACGACAGAAATTGACGATGCATTTTCCGTAACCCCATTGTCCTTAGGAAGTTTCCGCATCGGCATTCATATTGCGGCACCGGCATTGGGAATTATCCCTGAATCAACAATCGACAAAACCGCTGCATCCAGACTTTCCACGGTGTACTTGCCCGGAAAAAAAATCACCATGCTGCCGGATGCGGTGATCAATCACTTTACATTAGCTGAAAGCAAATTGTGCCCGGTCCTGTCCTTGTACCTGGATGTATCGGATGATTTCACCGTCACGGCTACTGAAAGCCGGCTTGAAAAAATCAACATTGTCGCAAACCTGCGCAACAATGCGCTGGAGCAGCATTTCAACGAAACCGCATTAAACAAAGGCGATTTCACGCATACATTCAGCAAGGAATTGAGTCTCTTGTGGAAATTTGCTTGCAAAATGGAAAATCAACGTGGCAAAACCAATGACAGTAATAACGACAAAGTCGATTACAGCTTTGAAATCAACGGTGATCATGTCACGATCAGCGAGCGCAGGCGCGGTTCACCGATCGATAAGGTCGTATCCGAATTGATGATTTATGTAAATACGGAGTGGGGCAAACAACTCACCGATGCCGGTATCATCGGTATTTTTCGCAGCCAAGCCAATGGCAAAGTGAAAATGGGCATCTCTCCCGCACCTCACCAAGGATTGGGCGTTTCCCAATACGCCTGGAGCAGTTCTCCGATGCGGCGGTATGTCGATCTGATCAATCAAAGGCAACTCATCGCCATGCTACGCAATGAAGCACCACCCTACCACAAGGACAGCAACAGCCTTTTAATCGCCATGCGCGACTTTGAAACAGCCTACGGGATTTATGGCGAATTCCAGCGTGCCATGGAACGTTACTGGTGCCTGCGCTGGTTATTGCAGGAAAAGATTCAAACCGTTAACGCTCAGGTTATCAAGGAAAATTTAGTAAAACTCGATCATATCCCGTTCGTCGCGCGAGTTCCTTCGTTGCCTGAGATGGCGCCGGGTGCTTATGTCAAACTTAAATTATCCGGGATCGACTTGTTGGAACGCACCTTGCATGCGGAATTTTTGCAAAAACTGGATGCATAGAAACCTATCTTCCATAAATCTGCACGAATCATGTGACAAGCCCATTGTTGTTGCCTAAAATAATGCAATCATCTGTAGCGTATAGACTTAACTTCAAGGTTTAACCCTTAGGCTGTGACCACTCAAACTCTCGCAACTTCACCTTTAGCGCTGGCTGGTTATCAGTACTTACAGAGCCATCGTCTAGTTGCCGCGATGATGGCTTCTCTGCTATTACATGCCATTGTATTCTTCGGTGTGACTTTTCAGTTTCCGCAACCGAAGTCCGACAAGATTGCCTCATCCTTGGAAGTGGTGCTGGTTAACAACAAGACACAGACAAAACCGAAAGAATCCCAATTACTGGCTCAAGATAATCTGGATGGCGGAGGCAACACGGAAGAGGATCGCCGGGCGAAAACGCCATTCCCAGTACTACCAAGAAACAAACCGGTTATCGCTGAGAGTATTGCGCAGCAAAAAGTTAAACAACTGGAACAGGAAGCCAAGAAGCTGATGGCCGCCGTCAGCGAAACGCCCCAGATCGAGCTGCCCAAGGAACACAAGAACGAATCGGAAAGCAAATCGGTCGCAGTCGACTCGACCGATTTACTGCTGCGTAGCCTGGATATCGCTCGCCTGAGAGCACAGATCGATCAGGACCATGATAGTTATCAGAAACGCCCCAAACGCAAATTTGTCGGTGCACGCACCAAAGAGTACCGGTTCGCCCGCTACGTTGAGGATTGGCGCATCAAAGTCGAACGTATCGGTAATTTGAATTACCCGGAAGCCGCCAGAAAAGAAAAGCTCTATGGCAACCTGCAACTGACCGTCGGTATCCGCGCCGATGGCAGTCTGGAATCGATTGAAATCAATCGCTCATCCGGAGAAAAAATTCTCGACGAAGCGGCTGTCAATATCGTTAAGCTCGCCGGGCAAAACGGATTCGCGCCCTTTCCACCGGATATCAGCCAGGACACGGATATTTTGCACATCACCCGTACCTGGGTATTCGCAGCTTCCGATATGTTACTGAGTCAATAATTGTTGAGTCTTAGGAAATTTAATCAGAGATACCAGCCATGCTCGATTCTTATGCCGTGATCGGCAACCCTGTCTCACATAGCAAATCACCGGTGATCCATACCGCCTTTGCGCAACAAACGAACCAGGCTATGCGGTATGTGGCCTTGCTGGCACCGCTAGATGGTTTTCAGGCAACCGTGCAAGACTTCCGCCAGCGAGGCGGAAAGGGATTAAATGTCACCGTGCCATTTAAGCTGGAAGCCTATCAACTGGCGCCCCGTTTAACCGAACGAGCAAGCATCGCACAGGCCGTCAATACGCTTAAATTTGAAAACGGCGAAATTCTCGGTGATAACACCGATGGCATCGGGCTAGTGCGCGACATCGAATCCAATCTGGGAATTCCCATCGCGGGAAAACGCATACTGCTCCTGGGCGCGGGTGGTGCCGCGCAGGGCGTCATCCTACCGTTACTGCAGCATAAACCCTCGCTGCTGGCAATCGCTAACCGTACCCCTGAAAAAGCAGCAGCGCTACGGAAACAGTTCAACACTTATGGCAACATTGCAGCAGGTGATTTTATGTTTTTCGCCGATGAACATTTTGACATCATTATTAATGCTACTTCCGCCAGCCTGCACAATGAACTACCTGAATTACCAGCTAGTGTTTTTGCAAAGGCGACTTTCGCCTACGACATGATGTATCAGCATGAACCAACTCCTTTTCTCAAATTCGCCCGGCGACATGGCACGCAACAGATAGCCGATGGAATTGGTATGCTGGTTGAACAAGCGGCCGAATCTTTCTTTATATGGCGCGGGATCAGACCTCAGACAAAACCCGTCATTGCACAGTTGAAATTATTAATTTGATTCAATTCACCAAGCATGCAGGCCTAATAATCCAAGAAGTACGGTGATTACGCACCTGACCGGCAAACGTAATCACCATGCAAAATTCCTCTAATAAACAATCGATGCTACATTACTGGCTGTCGATATATTGCCCGCCGCATCCAAAGCCTTGACCGTGTAGCTATAAACAGACCCGGTTGCAGTTCCCAGCGCATCTGTATAACCAGTTGAAGTACTTACTGCAATTTTTGTTCCATTCCGGTAGATGTTATACCCTGCTACAGCGATATTATCCGAGGATGCATTCCAGGACAGAGTAACTAAGGCAGAAGAAATAGTCCTTGTCTTACCTTTTACCTTTGTCGTGGTTGTAGTCGATTTTAATGTCGCCAGAAGTGAAGCAGGTACAGTCGGAGCAACAGAATCCGCATCCAAGCATGACACACCATCTCCACACGGAAAACCATCCCATATTTCCAATCCTGTGGAATGCGATTCAACTGTTGCGTAACCGCCAGTATAGGGATTATTCACCATAATCCGGGTTACCGGGAGATTGTAATCCCCCATACTTGGGCCGTGGTAATCGGCAATTACTTGACCATCGACCGCCGCCCAGAAACGCCCATCGCTACCGCTTGAACGGTGCCAGTAAACCTCAAATTTAAACCATTTGCCAACAGGCACGGCAACCGCTTGATTGTCGATTGTCCAATAATCAATCCTTGGCCATGGACCATTGGCAACATTGTCTCCTTTTGTTTGCCAGTAGAGCTTCCCATCCAATCCTTTTATAATAGTTACACCTACTCGATAATCGCCTTGCCAATTATTCAGATATCCGCCCGTTTTGAATTCAAACTGAGTGCGCCAACCGGCTCCTGGCACATCACGCGTTAGTTTTGACGGAAAATCCTTCGGATAATAAAACCAGTAAGTCATATACAAATTATTCACGTCACCGATCGTCCAGGGTCTTTTAATCAGCAACGGTGATTGTGAACCAGCCTGCCCCAAGTCACCTTTTATTTTTACATTTTGAAAAAGCTCACGGATTGAATTACCTTTCGGTCCAATGACCGATCTAACTTCGTTAGTTATATAGTTTCCGATAGATGAAGAATCGATCGGGTCAATCGTAATCAGTTGAATGCCCGAAAAATCCGAACCCAAAGCTTTAACCGGCCACGAATACCCTGTTTCACTATCCGTACCCGTCAGGTATTGCCACGCACCATTCGTATAAAAAGCGGTGGGCGCACTGAGTGAAACACCAGCGCCAAAGTTGGATTTAAAGAGCAGATTTGCTGCATGCGCTACAGGGGCGATTGCCAGCATCAGCATAAAAAGAACTGCATTGGCAGCTCTGTACATTCGTTTATTAATTATCATTTGAGGTTCCTCCTTAACATTAAAAGGACGGAACTGCGTGGATATGCCTATATCGAAGTTATTTCGTTCGAACTGTCAAAATCACATCGATGATCAAGACGAGAGCGTTATCTGGCAGTCCTGCTATCCTGGGGCACTGGCCCGTTAGATCAGTGACTTTGCGTCCCCTGCTTTCGCAGAGTTTGCCTTTTTCATACTACGAATCATCTATAAGCAGGAACTGTGCCAATCGAGAATCTTCCGGTCGACAATTAAAGAAAATACAATTAACAAATAAATTAAATATATTTTCGTCATGGACAAGCAGGAATCAAGCAAAGAGTAGGTGACGTTTCTTGTTAGCTGGCGACAAGAACGGTCAGCGCCGCATAGTAAAAATACAAAAAAGTGGAACGACCCCGGTTAGCCGTCCAATATTTTATTGGTGCTGACATAGCACTGACGGTTATACTTCCCGGTCATCAAATTGCAAACTATTCAGCGTATAAGCAGGCTGAATTTATTCCCAACAAGAAAGCTGCTTCGTCAGCGCAAACCTGTTATGACAGAAACGGACAACGACAACGATCAGGACAATTCACCGACGCCGCTGCAGCAGGTCACGTTTCTGTTACGCAAATACAAGCTGGTCGAAGGTCTGGTGAATCTGCAGGATGCGCCGGACGAATCGCTGGTTCATTCTGCGGTGCAAAAACAAAATCTGTCCGAGTTGCAGCATTTCCTGGATCAACTCCACCCCGCCGATATCGCAGTGATTCTGGAAGCGCTGCCGATGGAAGACCGGTTGTTGATCTGGAGCATGGTCAAAACCGACCGCGACGGTGAAGTGCTGCTGGAAACCTCCGACGCCGTCCGCGCCACGCTGATTACCGACATGCACAATCAGGAATTGGTCGCGGCCACGGAATATCTCGATGCCGACGAGATCGCCGATCTTGCCCCGGATTTGCCGCAGGAAGTCATGGACGATGTTTTCCGTTCGCTCCCCGTGGAAGAGCGCGAACAACTACGCTCCGCCATGTCGTACCCGGAAGACTCCGTCGGCGCCTTGATGGATTTCGATGTCATCACGATCCGCGAAGATGTCCGCATGGAGGTGGTGTTGCGCTACCTGCGCATGCTGGACGAAATGCCCGATCATACCGACCAGCTCTTCGTGGTCGACCGGAATGAGCAATTGAAAGGCGTATTGCTGATTAACCGCCTGCTCGTCAGTGATCCCGATACCCTCGTTGCCGATGTCATGACCAACGAAATAATCAAATTGCAGCCGGACGATGTCGCCCAGCAAGCGGCCAATGCGTTCGAGCGCTACGACCTGGTTTCCGCTTCCGTGGTCGATGAAAACGACAAACTGCTGGGCCGCGTCACCGTCAACACTGTCATCGATTTCATTCGCGACAAAGCCGAGAACGAAGCATTGAACCTGGCCGGTTTGAGCGAAGAAGAGGATCTTTTCGCGCCGGTGTTAAAAAGTGTGCAAAACCGCTGGGTGTGGCTGGCCGTCAATCTGGTCACCGCGTTCATCGCCTCCCGCGTCATCGGCCTGTTTGAAGATTCCATCGAAAAACTGGTGGCACTCGCCGCGCTGATGCCGATCATCGCCGGCATCGGCGGCAACTCCGGCAATCAAACCATCACTATGATCGTGCGCGCGCTGGCGCTGGATCAAATCAACACCAGCAGCGCCTGGAAATTGATCACCAAGGAAGTCGGTGTCAGTATCGTCAACGGCCTGCTATGGGGAACCATCGTCGGCCTGTTCACCTTCGCCATTTACCAGAACGCCGAACTCGGCCTGGTCATGACCCTGGCGCTGGTGCTAAATCTGCTGCTCGCCGCGCTGCTCGGCGTCTTGATTCCGCTCACCCTGCGCAAATTCGGCCGCGACCCGGCCATCGGCTCCAGTGTCATGATTACGGCTGTGACCGATAGTGGCGGATTCTTTATTTTTCTTGGGTTGGCGACTATCTTCTTGCTGTAGTTAGGCAGTATTTGCTGACACAATTCGCCTGAATTTGATAACACTTAATATATCAAAAACTTATTAAATGACATCTAAGCATCCCGGTTTTCGCGTCTTTGTTATAGGTGCCGGATTCTCCAAGCTCGCAGGTTTGCCACTTGCTTGTGAACTATTTCCACTTGTTAAGGCAGCTATAGAGCGTCGGCATGGCCGTGATACAAAGTTTCAACGCGACCTTGATGCTTATATCCATTATAAACGCATCGCTGATGGTATAGAAATTCCAGAACTCGCTGTAGACCTCGAAGCATTTCTCTCATACTTAGATATAGAACATTTCTTGGAATTGCGCGGCAGCGACACATGGAGCCAAGAAGGCAATGAATCTCAACTAATGATTCGTGCCGCAATTGGCGAAGTCATAAGCACACATACACCGGCTGCTGACAAACTCCCAGCGGCCTACTATCGCTTCGCTGAAAATCTGTCGATTCATGACTGGATACTGACTTTCAACTACGACGTACTCCTTGAACGAGCCATTGAACATGTTGGTAAACCCTACAGGCTTTTTCCAAACCGATTCACGAGTATCGGTAAGCACTTAAATACTGTCAATTCAAAGCAGGAAGAAGTAGTACTTTTAAAGATGCATGGGTCAGTTGATTGGTTCCACGACAAACAATATTTAGAGCTACGTGCATCTTTGGGGCCACATAAGCCAAATGACAGCATCCTTCATACCGTCTTTGATTTCCCGGATCGATACAAACTTACACCATTGATTGACGGCCCTCGGTCCGACGATGATCCCTTGCAGCACTTTCACAGAATTAGAAATGTCGATCGCTTTTATTCGGAAAATAGAACTCTCGAAGCACCCTTTATTCTATCGCCGTCTCACGTGAAGTTTGTCTATGCAGAGCCACTATTGAGCTTCTGGAACGGAATGGGTAAATCTGGCGGAATGAATCTTGGCATAAGCATTATAGGATTTTCTTTGCCACCACACGATGAATATATCCGAATTGGACTGTATCAAATGATCAGTAACTACCAGGGTTACTCTTGGAATACGAAATGGCTCAGCACCACACTCAAAGACCATGTGAAGTTCGTCGACTTCCGAGATAGTGAAGCAGATGTCATGAAATACCAGCAGCGATATAGTTTCGCTGAGTCGTCAAAGTCGAAGTTCTATTTTAAGGGCTTTGGAGATGATGCACTCAATTTTTTGTTTACGCACCAAAGAGAAATCTAACAATTCGGCACAATCGAACCGGGAACGTTATATGCATTTTGCAAAGCTTCTAAAATATCTATGAAATTTCTGACTTTCCTCGGCACAGTCCGCAACAGCTCACCCCCCAACCCTCCCCGGTTGGGTTTGCGAGTCGCCAGAGCTTGCGTAGCGCAGCTGCACCAAGGCGATATTTCCGTGGAACTGATCGATCCGCTGGATTTTGATCTTGGGCTCATATTCAAACCGCACTTTGCTTACGCTCAAGGCAAAGCGCCCACTCAGCTCCAATCCTTAGCGGAAAAAATCGCAGCAGCGGACGGTTATGTCATGGTGAGTCCGGAATACAATCATTCGCTCAGCCCGGCTTTGGCGCATTTGCTCAATCACTTCGGCAGCTCGCTGTTTTCGTACAAACCCAGCGCGATTGTCACTTACTCGGCGGGACAGTGGGGCGGTGTCAGGGCGGCGGTGGGGATGCGGTCTTTTCTGTCGGAATTGGGTTGTTTGCCGGTCTCGGCGATGATTCATGTCCCCAAAGCGCATGAAGTGCTCGCCGAGGATGGCAATTTCCTCGCGTCTGCCGATGCGGAAAGATGGACGAGCTATTTTGCCAGAGCCTTTGCGCAGCTCACCTGGTGGGCATCCGCCGCGCAAAATCAGCGGGCTGCTATCGACCCGCACAAGCTGGCGCCTGCTTTTAAAAAGGACCCGTCGCAAAGAAATGCGCCCTAAGCGCATGAATTGTTAAACTGCTTAACCCGCAGGTTGCACGCTGGGTATGGAAAACATCCAGCAAGGTTTGAAATGCTTCATATCCGAACGATTGCACCACGTATAATACAATCCAGTTAACGATTTCCCCTGCAACTATGCCCGCCCCTGAAAGCAACAAGCACCCGCAAACCAAAAACCCCTTGCAAGGCATTACCCTGGAAGCGCTGCTGATCGAGCTGCATGCGCAGGTTGGCTGGGAGGGTCTGGCTAAAAGGATCGATATCAATTGCTTCAAACAAGATCCCAGCATCAAGTCCAGTTTGAAATTTTTGCGTAAGACACCGTGGGCCAGAGAGAAAGTCGAGGCCCTCTACATCCAATTGAAATAAGGCAGCCATGAGTGAATTCAGTCTTAAAGGGCACGACACGATTGCATTGAACGATCTGCTGAAGATCACCGGCCTGTGCGGCAGCGGCGGCGAAGCCAAGGCCATGATCGCCAAGGGTAAGGTCAAGGTGGATGGTCAGGTCGAGCTGCGCAAAACTTGCAAGATCCGCAACGGCCAAGTGGTGGAATACGCCCGGGAGCAAATCACCGTCACAGGCTGAGCCATTCGGTTCAAAAAAGCCAGCGCGCTGGCAGCACATTCGAGTATCCTACGCGGTTATTCAGCCCAGACCGTAAACCATGACGCAATACCAACTCTTCGCCACCACGCCCAAAGCGATGGAAGGCATACTCGCCAACGAAATCCAAACACTCGGCGGGCAAAACGTGCAGCAGAAACTCGCCGGTGTAGCTTTTCAAGGCGACCTGGCGATGGCGTACCGCGCCTGCTTATGGTTGCGCACCGCCAGTCGCGTGCTATTGCTGCTCAGCAGCTTCGAGGTCAAATCGCAACAGGATCTCTACGATGGCGTGCAACGCATCGACTGGTCCGGGCACCTGAACGCCGACGACAGCCTGGCGGTATCGTTTAACAGCAAGAATAATGCGGCGATCAACAACACCCATTTCGGCGCGCTCAAAGTGAAAGATGCCATTGTCGATCAACTGCGCGCCAAGTTCGGCAGCCGCCCCAATGTCGACACTGAGTACCCGAGCATCCGCGTCAATGTTTATTTGCACAACGACACGGCACAGTTGAGCCTGGATTTATCCGGCGAAAGCTCGCATAAACGCGGCTACCGCGAAGTCAGCATCGCCGCGCCGATCAAGGAAAACCTGGCGGCGGCGATTTTGCTGCGTGCCAGTTGGCCGGAAATCGCCCAGCAAGGCGGCTCATTGATTGATCCGATGTGCGGCTCCGGCACGCTGCTGGTGGAAGGCGCGCTGATCGCCGGGGATATCGCACCGGGATTGCAACGCGATTATTTCGGTTTTCTCGGCTGGAAACAGCACGACACCGCGCTCTGGGAAAGCGTTTGGGACGATGCGCAGCAACGCCGCGAGATTGGTTTGAATAAATTGCCGGTGATCGCCGGTTTCGATCAGGATCGCCGCACCGTCGCCACCGCATTGCAACATGTCGAAAACGCCGGGTTGGCGGGAAAAATTCACATCGAGAAACGCGACATCAGCGATGCCTCCGCGGCGGAAAGCTGGGCGAAAGGGCTGATCGTCTGCAACCCACCGTATGGCGAACGGCTCGGCGACGAAGAACAAGCCGCTTTGCTCTACCGTCAGTTCGGCGAGGTGTTAAAGCAACGCTTCGCCGGTTGGCAGGCGGCGATGATCATCGGCAATCCGGAGCTGGGCTTCCGGTTGGGCATCCGCTCGCACAAACCAATTACGCTGTTCAATGGCGCGCTGGAGTGCAAGTTATTGCGCTTCACCATCGAAGAATCCGCTTTCTTCGAACCGAAAACCCATTCGCAACAGGAACGCATCGAACACGTCAGCCGCCGCGCCCAAGCCGGACAGGTCGACAGCCAGGCAGAAATGTTCGCCAACCGCTTACGCAAGAACCGGAAGAAACTGGCCAAGTGGGCCAAACAAAATCAAGTGCATTGTTACCGGCTGTACGACGCCGACCTGCCGGAATACGCGGTGGCCGTGGATGTGTATCAAGGCGAGCAGACCTGGGTCAACGTGCAGGAATACGAATCGCCGAAAACGATCGATCCTATCAAAGCCAATCAGCGGTTGGCCGGTGTGATGGCGGCGATACCCCAAGTGCTGGAAATTCCCGCCGAGCAAGTGTTTCTGAAAATTCGCCGCAAGCAAAAAAGTACCGACCAGTACGAGAAACTGAGCGACTTACGTCACTTTCATGTGGTGGAAGAAGGCGGTTGCAAGTTTTGGGTGAATTTCGAGGACTATCTCGACACCGGCCTGTTTCTCGATCACCGCCCCATGCGTCTGCTGATCCAGCAACAAGCCAAAGGCAAGCGCTTCCTCAATTTATTCGCCTACACCGGCAGCGCCACGGTGCATGCCGCGATCGGCGGCGCGGTGTCGAGCGTCACGGTGGATATGTCGAACACGTATCTGGATTGGGCCAGAAGAAATTTTGTGCTCAACGGCATTGATGGCGATCACCGGCTGGTGCGCGCCGATTGCTCGCAATGGCTAGCCGAACAAGCCAGTGCCAAACAAAAACCGCAATTCGACCTGATCTTTCTCGACCCGCCCACTTTTTCCAACTCAAAACGAATGGACGAAGCTTTCGACATCCAGAAAGACCACGTGCAATTGATCCGTAATGCTGCTGCTTTGCTGGCGCCGGGCGGAACCTTGTATTTCTCGACCAACTTCCGCCGCTTCAAGATGGACCAGGAAGCTTTGCGTGATTTAGCCATCGAAGACATCAGCAGCAAGATGATCCCCGAAGATTTCGCCCGCGATGCCAAGATTCATTATTGCTGGAAGATTTATCGATGAATGGGTGTAGCTCAATTCCGCTTTAATAACGCATCGTTACAATTCGAGAAGATCAGCCCAGAGGAATACTCTGAACTGATCTGGATTCTTCTTACCGGTTGGCTGCGATTTGCGCCGTGATACGCCCTCGAGTTCAGGCTTGTTCTCAGTTATTGCGGCGGTGGCGTGCAGTGAACCCCAGCAGCCCTAATCCGGCCAGCAACATGACGTACGTTCCGGGTTCAGGGACGGCGGTCACAACGATATTATCAAAGTATACGTTGCCCGCAATTGCGTCAGATCCGACAAAATCTTCCAACATAAGATGCAGCGGCATACCATTCATGAGGGTGCCACCATAAACAAATAGAGCGGTATTGGCATTGATCGTAATCGAATAATTTGTCCATGCTCCGCTGTGCGTCAATACCACGTTGAGTCCCGGATAACCGGCCTGAGTACCTGCGATCCAAGTATGCGATCCCGGTTTACCATCACTGATACCCACGAATCCGCCCAGATCAGCCGTGGAAGAACCGGGTGTCTCGACACTCAAGTAATCGAAACTCACGGTATAAATTTGTGATGGCGCAAAGAAGGAGTTGGCGGTAAAAATATCACCACCGGAGCCGAGTCCGGTAAATGACAGCACGTCATTGCCACTCAGCGGATTCGTTGGATCGGCAACGACAACACCGGTTCCAACGGGATTCCATTGACCCAGACCGGATTCAAAATCTTCACTAAAAAGTGTAGTGCTCGCTTGCACGGAAAAAGACGCAAACACCGCAATCAATGCACCCAAATAATTCGAGTATTTCATGATGATCTCCCTTGTTAAAAAATCTTGATACTAAAACCCCTCGCCGCAAACGGCAGGGCATTCAGTACACCTATCCAATAATCGCTCAAAAACATCGCAGCCGATATCAGTAGAAATACGCAGGATCGGCGCTTACACTTTATATCAGTGTTTTATGCGCCTCAACATTGAACTCACCAAACTTGAATCAAAACCTCAACTAGCCGTTGCATTCCGCCGATGCACCAGCTGATACAACACCGGCACCACCAGCAATGACAGCAAAGATTGCGACAATGTGCTGCCGATCATCACGGTCGCCAGGGTGCGCTGCACTTCCGCTCCGGTGGTAGTGCTCAGCGCCATCGGCAGGAAGCCCAATGATTCCACCCAGGTCGTAATCAGGACCGGGCGCAGCCGCAATAGCGCCCCAGTCCGGATGGCTTCTTCGAGCTTTAGCCCCTGCGCGCGCAAATCGCGAATGAACGACAGCAGCACCAGACCATCCAGCACCGCCACGCCGGACATGGCGATGAATCCGACCCCAGCGGAAATCGATAGCGGAATATCGCGTAACCACAGCGCGACGATGCC
Organism: Proteobacteria bacterium ST_bin16; assembly: GCA_002083595.1. Classification (GTDB taxonomy): domain Bacteria; phylum Pseudomonadota; class Gammaproteobacteria; order Burkholderiales; family Nitrosomonadaceae; genus Nitrosomonas. Next base: position 18,007 of record MSXT01000079.1, read on the forward strand.
GCCGGTAATCGCCAATGGCACCGCGCTGAACACCAACAAGCTATCTCGCATACTGCCAAGCATGGTGTACAACAGGAAAAATACCAATCCAAGCGCCAGTGGAATAACAATCTGCAAGCGTTCCGCCGCCATGATCAACTGCTCGAATTGTCCGCCCCACGACAACCAATAACCGGCGGGCATTTTGACTTGCTTGGCGATATGCTCTTGCGCTTCCATGACAAACGACCCGATGTCGCGGCCACGCACGTTGGCGGTAATCACCACACGGCGCTTGCCGTTTTCCCGGCTGATTTGATTGGGGCCTTTGGCAATGTGCAGGTCAGCGACTTCGCCAAGCGCCACATACACCGGCAATGGCGCGGCTGGAGCATTTTGGCCGCCGCCTGCTAACAGCGGGTTCACTGCCATATTCTGCGCTCCCGGCGCGACCGGTACCGGCAGCTTGACCGGCAGGCGTTTGAGCATTTCGATATCACCACGGACCTGTTCCGGCAGCCGCACTTGCAACTCGAAACGGCGGTCGCCTTCAAAAATCAAGCCGGTCGTTCTGCCACCGATGGCGATATTGATCGCGTCTTGCACATCGCTGCCATTGAGGCCGTAACGCGCCATTTTGGTACGATCCATCTGAATCGATAGCACTGGTAAGCCGGTAATTTGTTCTACCCGCACATCTGCCGCGCCGGGCACCGCCTTGATGATTTTTTCAATCCGTTCGGCAAGATTGAGCATGACATCGAGATCGTCGCCGAACACTTTCACCGCGACATCCGCGCGCACCCCGGATAGCAGTTCATTGAAGCGCATTTGTATCGGCTGCGTGAACTCGTAATTGTTACCCGGCACTTTGCGCACCGCTTCCTCCATCGCCGCGATCAATTCCTGCTTGCTGCGATACTTACCGGACCATTCGGATTGCGGTTTGATAATGATGAAGATATCCGCGACACTTGGCGGCATCGGATCGGTCGCAATTTCCGCTGTACCAATTTTGGAAAACACCCGGCTGACTTCGGAAAACTTCTTGATCGTTTCCTCCAGCTCATTCTGCATCTCAACGGCTGTACTGAGGCTGGTACCGGGAATACGGATGGCGTGCAGCGCAATATCCTCTTCGTCCAAGCTGGGAATAAACTCACTGCCCATACGCGTGGTCAGCAGCAGCGACAAAATCACGATAACAGCAGCGATGGTCACCGTTAACCCCTTATTATCCATCGCGGCATCCAATGCAGGCGCGTAGATTTTCTTCGCCCATAGCACCGCGGCACCTTCTTTTTCCATCATTTTGCCGGAGAGAAACATGGCCACCGCCGCCGGCACAAACGTCACCGACAGAAATACCGCACCCAGCAATGCCAGCAATACCGTGTATGCCATCGGATGAAACATCTTGCCTTCCACACCGGACAGCGCAAACACCGGCAGATAAACCACCATGATGATAATCTGCCCGAACAACAGGGCTTCCCTGACTTCTTTGGAAGCATCGAAAACGATCTCGAAGCGTTCTTCAGGCGTTAATTCCCGCCCCATTCGCCCTTGTTCCAGCGAAAGACGGCGAATACAGTTCTCCACGATGATGACAGCGCCGTCGACAATGATGCCGAAATCGAGCGCCCCCAGACTCAGCAGGTTGGCGCTGACATTACTAGCCACCATGCCGCTGATGGTGAACAACATCGCCAGCGGAATAATCAGCGCGGTGATCAGCGCAGCGCGCAGGTTGCCGAGCGATATGAACAAGACCACGATGACCAGCGCGGCGCCTTCCATCAAGTTGTTTGAAACCGTGCTGATGGTTTTGTCGACCAGCGTAGTACGGTTATAAACCGGCGTTGCAGTGATACCGGCAGGCAGACCACGGTTGATCTCGGCCAGTTTTTCCGCCGCCGCCTGCGAAACGGTGCGGCTGTTTTCCCCGATCAGCATAAACGCCGTACCCAGCACCACTTCGTGGCCGTTCTGCGTCGCGGCGCCAGTGCGTAATTCCTTGCCGATCAATACATCGGCGACGTTCTTGACGCGTATCGGCACGCCCTGATTACTGCCCAGAATGATCTCGCCGATTTCGACCAGATCGGCCACTTGTCCCGGTACCCTGACCAGATACTGTTCGCCGCTTTTCTCGATATAACCCGCACCGATATTGAGATTGTTACGCTCCAGCGCCAGTACCAGGTCTTGCAGCGTCAAACCTAATGAAATCAGTTTCTCCGGATAAGGCGTGACATGAAATTGCTTGACGTAGCCGCCGACCGAGTTGACCTCCGTCACCCCTTTCACCATGCGCATGCGGGGTTTGACGATCCAGTCTTGCAACTCGCGCAAATCCATCGACGTATACGGTGTGCCATCCGGTTTGCGCGCCTCGGGATCGGCATCGACAGTCCACATAAAAATTTCACCCAGACCCGTAGAAATCGGCCCTATGGTCGGGACAATCGCGACTGGCAACCGGCTTCTGACTTCTTGAATGCGCTGACTGACCAGTTGCCGCACCAGGTAGATATCGGTGCCATCCTTAAAAATCACCGTGACTTGCGATAAGCCGTAGCGCGACAGGGAGCGGGTATATTCCAGACCGGGCAGTCCGGCCATCGCCATCTCGATCGGAAAGGTAATGCGCTGTTCGGCTTCCAGGGGCGAATAACCAGGCGCCGTGGTATTGATTTGCACTTGCACATTGGTGATGTCCGGCACCGCGTCGATCGGCAGCTTCAGGTAGTTGTACATGCCGAATGCGGCCATTGCCAGCACTGCCAACAAAACAAGCCCGCGCTGGTATATCGATATTTTCAAAATCCGTTCAAACATGATTTTTCCTTGGGTAGCTTATTTGTGTTGGCTAATGGTCATGCGATGCACCGGCTTTGTCGATATCGGCCTTGATGGCGAAGCTGTTGCCCGAAGCATATCGTTCCCCGGCAGCAAATCCTTTCAATACCTCCACCATTTTGCCGTCGCTGCGGCCCAATTCCAGCGGACGCGCTTCGAGATAACCGCCGTAACGGCCAAACACGACTGTCCAGTCACGGAACGTCTGTATCGCTTGCGCCGAAACCGCAACCGGCACTTCTATTTCGTCGGATACCAGCTCGATGTTGACGAACATACCGGGATGCCAGCGGCCGTCCTTGTTGTCCAGGATGACTCGCGCCGTGGCTGTGCGCGTCTGTCCGCCGATCAGCGTGGTGATATACGTGACGACACCCTCGCCTTCGACGTCGAATGCAGTCGCTTTGACCAAGGCTTTCTGCCCGACTCTGACAATACTCAGATCTTTCGGGTACACCGTCACGGCGGTCCACACCGTCGACATATCGGCCACGGTGAAGATGGTGATATCGTCTTTTAGCACGGCACCCAACGCAACCGTCCGAGCAATGATCAACCCCGAAATCGGTGCGCGGACTTCATAACGCGTTAAATCTTTCGCTTTTAATCCCGGCTCGGGCCGCACCCCCAGTGCACGCAATTTTTCAGCCGCGAGATCGGAAGCAATCTTGGCTTCATTCAACACCAATTCCGCTGCCTGAAAATCTTGTTTTGCCGAAATTTTTTCTTCCCACAGTTGCTTTTCACGCTCATACACAGTTCTTGCGAGCGACAATCGCCGTTGCGCCGCCAGGTATTGGCTGTGCAAATCGGCAAGCAGCTGGCTTTCGATGACCGCCAACACATCACCTTTCTTCACCATTTGACCCGGCTCAAAATTCACCGTCGCGACAATCCCCGGCAAGCGCGGCACTACTTGCACGATCCTGTCCGGATTAAAAACGATCTCGCCGGGCGATGTCAGCATCGAGCGGATCACTGCCGGTCCAGCCGTTTGTATCTCGACACCCATTGTTTTGAGCATCTCATCCGTCATTTCCAAGCGCGCTTCGACTTGACTGGAACCCCAGCGGAATGTCTGGCCGTTGCGCTCGGCGGCAATCGCCAGATCAAATGAATGCGGTTCTTCCACCACTTGGTCGCCGAGCAGATAATCGGCTTCCGGTACAAATTTAATCAGCTGCACCGGCGCTCCAAGCCGCGTCAATGCGATAGACACCTTAGCGGCAGCCGGTGGAAGCGGCTTGCCGTTTTCATACAGATAAATCCGGAATTGCGGCGGCACGCCTTTTTCAAAAATCGTCAATTCCAGCCCGAAACCATTATCAACAAACAACTTGCCGCCTCTTGGACCGGTATCCGGCTGATTTTCACCCGCTATTCCGGTATTACCAGCCGCCATCTCCGCTGTGTCTGCCGACGGCTTATCCAGCAACAAAATCAATCCCGCCAGTACAACACCTATGGCAATGACGATCAAAATTGGCATCAATCGCGTTTTATTCATCATGTATCCTTTTTACTTTTCCGCTGTTAAGGCAAACGTCCGTTGATTTCATGCTTAGGCTTGATGCTATCGATTGGCGCTGCGATCAGGCGTTCTATGTCGTTAATCAGACGTTGATAGTTTGCCAACGCACGCACATAGAGCAGTTGATTCTGAAACAGCACGCGCTGGGCATCCAGCAGCTCCAGCAAACCAAATTTGCCCAGCTCATAACCTCTACGCATCACATTGAAGGCGCTCCGGGCGCCGGGCAGGATTTCATCGCGCAGAATATTGATTTCATTCCATACCGCCGACATCGTTTCATACGATTGCGCCAGCTCGGTTCTAAGCCGTATATCGGTCGCCACTTGTTCATCGACGGCTTTATCCACGCGCTGGTAAGCTTCCTTGAGATTGCCTTGATTGCGATCGAAGAGCGGCAATGGAATCATCACGCCCGCGACTGCCGTGGTGCCGCCCAATTGCGCATGATGCACAGCACCGGCATTCAGAGTCAGATTGGGGATGCGGCGGGTTTGCTCGACTTCGACCAGCGCTTTGCGATGTTCAATGTTTTTCATGGCACGCAGCGCCATCGGATTTTCTAGCACCCGATCTTGCAGTGTTTGAAAATCGGGCGGCGCAATCGATGTTTCCAAAGTCCCCAAGGCTTTAGCAAACTGCGGCACGGCGCTATCCCATAGCAAAGCAAGCCGTTTCCGGGCGGAAATCAGATCCCGCTGCGCCTGTTCGAATTCGATTCGCGCCGTGGACAGTCCGACTTTGGCTCTGGTTTCTTCAATGGGCGGCACTTTGCCTGCCTGCACTCGTAAAACCACGGTATCCACCACATTTTGCGCCAGCTGCCTGGTTTCCTCCGCGAGCTTGAGCCGTTCCTGGCCGGCCAGCACTTCGGTAAACACATTCGCCACCCGGGCTATGATTTCCACACGCCTGGATTCATAGTCCCGCGCAGCCAGTTCCTCATTCAGCCGGGCGGCGCCAACCCGGGCGGCGCGTTTACCGCCCAGTTCGATCAATTGTCCTATCCGGATAGTTGTTAGTTGTTGCACCACTTCCTGTGCCACCGAATCCTGCGAATTGATGTCACCACTCAGCTTTTTTATATTCCCGGGATTCTCAACATTCACCGACAATTCCGGGTTTCTCAGTAACCCCGCTTGCAGGGTAGCCCCTTCCAATGCACGCATTTCCTTGGCAAACGACGCCAATTCGGGATTACGAAGCAGGGCCAGATTGACCGCGTCACGCAACGTGAGATCACCAGTCTCATGCGCGGACGAGTCTGCTGTTTGACTTTTGATACCATTTGGCGCCACACCGAAAGCATCGGCGCCAACATTGGCATGGAACGAAAAACCCAGTAAAAAAATGAACCCGGGCAAGATACGCCGCAATCCGGATACCGCCCAATAGCAAAGCGCGATCGATAAGCCGCTCAATGTCATAAATCCTCCGCATACACCTATGCTATGCAAATATGAAACGGATCATTGAAAAATCAGAACTGATCTGTTTTTTGCATAACTATGGATTATTACCATCCATCCACAAAAAATACTTTTTAAAGTCTGGTTTATAGCAAACGAAGGGCGCGCGGAGGACGCAGGGGCAAATCCGGGATTGTCTCGGGAATCAAGGAAGAAATGAACACCGCCATGACTTCCGTCACAACTACATCGGGAATCAAGGGGAAAGAATGAAAGAAAAACGGCTGGTATTGTCCTGCCGAATGCAGGCACAAGTGCGTTGTCGCGTCGAGATCGACACCTTCCCACGACACATTATTACGATGCAATTCCAAATGAGTCGCAGGATCGGCGGACAAGGATTGACGGACATGATCCAGTTCATGGGCAAATACTTCACCTCTGAACGATAAGCTCAGTCCATTCGTCAATATGCTGACAATAAGCATAAAGATGATTGGATAAGCCGAATATTTCCGCATAAAGTAAGTATTTAATCTATAAAAAATGAAAATTTCATTTAAGCGCAATCATTCCACAGAATGATGCTATTTGCAATTTAGAAGTTTATGAAAAAAATCAAACTTTAGAAAATCCCAACGTCTTCAGCCATCAGCATATCCACCAGTGCAATGAGCGGCAATCCGATCAGGCCATTCGGATCATCCCCGGTCATGCGTTCAATGAGCGCAATCCCCAGTCCTTCGGATTTTGCACTACCGGCGCAGTGATAAGGCTGTTCTTTGCACAAATAATTTTCAATTTGCTGGTCGCTCAGCGGGCGGAATTTCACATGATAAGGAATGACACGCGACTGCAAACGATCCGTCGCGCTATTTAGCAGACATAAAGCGGTATAAAAAACAACTTCTTTACCTCGAATCAGTTGCAATTGTTTTACCGCATTCTGATGATTCAAGGGCTTGCCGAGTGGAATATTCCCCAATGCCGCAACTTGATCGGAACCGATAATTAAGGCATGCGGATAAGTCTTCGCCACAGCACGCGCTTTTGCCTCAGCCAAACGCACCGCTGTTGCTTCGGGAGATTCATTGGGCAGCGATGTCTCATTAATATCCGGATATTCCGTTTCAAAGGGAAGCTGCAACCGTTGCAGCAATTCCTTGCGATAAATCGAGCTGGATCCCAGTATAATTTGCGGGGTAATGTTTTGTGTTTTCAAAATTTCCTTCTGTAATTTTTGACACTTAGGTTTAAAAAATATAACATGCGCGCCTTATGTCTGATAGGTTAGTCATAGACTCTCTGGATTTTGTGCGTAATGCGGGCAGTCGTCATGGTAAAATCCCGTTGGTTGAGCTTGTGCGCTTACATGATCGGTTATTTGATCAGGAAGGGGAGCTAATCTATCAAATCAGTGGCCAATTCGACAAGAATGAAAGGCCGGGGATATACGTTGAAATAACCGGAAAAATCCATCTTCATTGTCAGCGTTGTCTTGGTAAACTAGTGCATCATATTGATTTGAAGACATTCCTGATACTGGCCAAAAATGAAACAGAGTTGGAGCTGGCCGATGATGACGATACGATTGATGCGATTTTAGCAGTCCCTGATCTGGATGTTTTTAATTTAATTGAAGATGAAGTGATTCTCAGTTTATCGATCGCATTGTGTCACGCGGATGACGAATGCAGCATGTTTAAACTGAAATCAAACGGCAACGGCTTAGCTGATAAAACACAACCGGCGCACCCTTTTGCAGCATTGGCAGCATTAAAAAAGACAAATTGAGTTCAAGGAGTTATTCACATGGCAGTCCAGCAAAATAAAAAATCCCCATCAAAACGCGGCATGCACCGTTCACATGATTTTTTGACCAATCCGCCATTAGCGGTAGAGTCAAGCACGGGAGAAATGCATTTACGCCATCATATCAGCCCTAACGGCTACTATCGCGGCAAAAAAGTGGTTAAAACCAAAAACGATTAAAAACACAATTCTTATTGCTACAGATCGCATCAACTATAGCTTCTTTCAGCCGCAAGAGCACCGAAATTGGATATCACTGTAGCAATAGACTGTATGGGGGGAGATCATGGCCCCCACGTGACCGTTCCATCCGCGCTCGAATATTTGCGCCAGGATCCTGAAGCCAATATCATTTTAGTCGGCATTCCCGATGCCATTGAAGCAGAACTGCGCGCCGCTAAATCCGAGTTTAGCCCAAGAATCCGCTTACATCCGGCAAGTGAAGTTGTCGGCATGGATGAATCACCGGCAACAGCCTTGCGCGGCAAAAAAGACTCCTCCATGCGTGTCGCCATAAATCTCGTCAAAACCGGTGAAGCGCAGGCTTGTATCAGCGCTGGCAACACTGGTGCGTTGCTGGCTACCTCCCGCTTTGTCTTAAAAACGATCCCAGGCGTTGACCGCCCGGCGCTGGCGGTGATATTGCCGACCAGTACCGGCCACACTTACGTGCTGGATTTGGGCGCTAATGTCGATTGCACGGCGGAGCACTTGTTCCAATTTGGCATCATGGGCGCATCCCTGGTATCCTCGGTAGAGAATAAAGCCTTTCCAAGCGTCGGATTACTCAATATCGGCGAAGAGGAAATCAAAGGCAATGAAATAGTCAAGCAGGCGGCTGAATTACTGCGCAATAGCGGTCTCAATTTTTATGGCAACGTGGAAGGCAACGATATTTACAAAGGAACCACGGATGTCGTGGTATGCGATGGCTTTGTCGGCAACATCACGCTAAAAACCTCCGAAGGCTTGGCACAAATGCTGGCAGCCTATCTGCGTGAGGAATTCAAACGCAATTTGCTGACAAAACTCGCCGGTGTCATTGCGATGCCGGTCATCAACTCCTTTAAGCGCCGCGTTGATCACCGGCGTTATAACGGTGCCAGTTTCCTGGGTTTACGCGGCATCGTGATTAAAAGCCATGGCTCGGCGGACAAATATGCTTTTGGTTTTGCCATCAAGCGCGCCGCCGACGAGGTGCGCGGCGGCATGCTACGGCGTATCAGTGAGCGGGTAGCCGAGTTCTCCCGTCATTCTCAAACTCCCTCTAAAGAAATAACACGATAATGTACTCAAGAATCACTGGAACAGGCAGTTATTTACCGGAGAAAATTCTCACCAATCTTGATCTGGAACGCATGGTGGATACCAGTGATGAGTGGATCCGCACGCGCACCGGCATCACGCAACGGCATATTGCCGCAGAAGATCAAGTGGCCAGCGATCTGGCGCTGTATGCATGTCAAAATGCCATGCAGGCTGCCGGTGTGACCAGTCAGGACATCGATCTCATTATCGTCGCCACTACCACACCGGACATGATTTTCCCGAGCACCGCCTGTATTTTGCAAAACAAGCTGGGCATCGAAAATTGTCCGGCTTTTGATGTGCAGGCTGTCTGTAGCGGTTTTGTTTATGCGCTTGCCACAGCCGATATGTTTGTCAGTTCCGGCAAATGCCGCAATGCATTGGTGGTCGGCAGCGAAATCTATTCGAAAATACTCGACTGGAATGACCGCAGCACTTGTGTTTTATTCGGTGACGGCGCTGGCGCGGTGGTACTTTCACAGAGCGATCAACCCGGCATTTTATCGACGCACCTGCACGCCAGCGGCAGCCATAGCAACATTCTTTCCGCACCGGGAAGCATCAGCGGCGGGAAAGTACAGGGAACGCCTTACATCAATATGGAAGGCAATGCTGTTTTCAAATTTGCTGTCAAAGTGCTGGAAGAAGTCGTGCAGGAAGCGGTGGCAAAAAACAATCTGCAATCCACCGATATCGACTGGCTGATTCCGCATCAGGCGAATATCCGGATTATTCAATCAACCGCCAGAAAACTTGGATTGCCGATGGACAAAGTAGTCGTGGCCGTGGACAAGCACGGCAACACCTCCGCCGCTTCTATCCCGCTCGCACTGGATATGGCTGTGCGTGACGGGCGTATTCAGCGCGATCAATTGGTTTTACTGGAAGGTGTCGGCGGTGGTTTTACATGGGGAGCAGTCTTACTGCGTTGGTGATTTATGAAATTTGCATTTGTATTTCCGGGCCAAGGATCGCAATCCGTCGGCATGATGAATGGGTACACCGGTTTACCCGTCATTCAGGAAACCTTTCAAGAAGCGTCCGATATCCTTAGACAGGATCTCTGGTCCATGGTGAATAACGGACCGGCGGATGATCTCAATCTTACGATTAATACCCAGCCGCTCATGCTGACCGCAGGGATTGCAGTGTACCGCGCCTGGACAAGCCTGGGCGGCGAGCAACCGGCATTGATGGCCGGCCATAGCCTGGGTGAATATACCGCGCTGGTCGCCTCCGAGGCATTGAGTTTTGCCGATGCCTTGGCATTGGTGCGTTTTCGCGCACAAGCCATGCAACAAGCCGTACCGGAAGGTGTTGGCGGCATGGCGGCGATTTTGGGACTGGACGATGAAATCATCGAAACCATCTGCCGTGACATTACCAGTCAAAACAGTGAAGAATCGCTTGAACCGGCCAACTTCAATTCACCGGGGCAAATCGTCATCGCCGGGCATAAGAATGCCATTGTGCAAGGAATCGAACTGGCCAAATCCAAGGGAGCAAAACGCGCCATTATGCTGCCCATGAGCATCCCTTCACACTGCTCGCTGATGAAACCGGCGGCTGATAGCATGCGGCAGCAGTTAGCCCATGTGACCATGCAACCGCCCCGCATCCCGGTTCTGCATAATGCCGATGTAAAAACACATAGCGATGCTGCGGATATCAAAGAAATTCTGATTCGCCAGCTCACCAGCCCGGTTCGCTGGGTGGATACCATCAAAGCGTTTGCCGCTAGCGGCGTTACGCATGTTATCGAATGCGGCCCGGGAAAAGTATTGGCCGGACTCAACAAACGCATTGACCCCAACCTGCAACAGCTATCGCTGGCAGATGGTGAAGCCGTCAAACAAGCGATTAACCATTTAAGGACATAGCATTACAATGAACATTCGTAACACATTATCATGGCTCGATTTGAGGAGGTATGGTTTTGGAAAATAAGATAACGTTGATCACGGGCGCCAGCCGGGGTATCGGACAAGCCATCGCAATCAAAATGGGACAATCGGGTGCTGTCGTGATTGGAACTGCAACCACGGAAAACGGTGCCAGCGCGATTAATCAATATTTGGAAAAATCCGGTATCAAAGGAATGGGGATCGCTTTAAACGTAAACGATGCCGAGCAAATCAACCACGCTCTCCAAACCATACGGGAAAAATTCGGTGAAGTGGAAATACTGGTCAATAACGCCGGCATCACGCGGGACAATTTATTGGTTCGCATGAAAGACGAGGAATGGGACGATATATTGGAGACCGATTTAAAATCAGTATTCCGGTTAAGCCGCGCAGTTCTCCGCGCCATGATGAAAGCCCGTTACGGCCGCATTATCAACATTTCCTCTGTTGTCGGCGCGATGGGTAACCTAGGACAAGCCAATTATGCCGCCGCAAAAGCGGGTATGTTCGGATTCAGCAAGTCATTGGCACGTGAAGTGGGTAGCCGCAATATCACGGTCAACTGCGTCGCACCTGGCTTCATCGATACCGACATGACCCGCGCGCTGGCTGATGAATTCCAGCAGAGCTTGATTCAACACGTTCCGCTGGGGCGATTAGGCCGTCCGGAAGAAGTTGCTTCAGCCGTTGCTTTTCTGGCATCGTCCGCCGCAGGCTACATCACAGGCACGACACTGCACGTGAACGGCGGCATGTATATGGATTAACACAAAAACGGAATGGATTGATTCAATCAGATCGTAAAATCAGATTAATCACAAAACAATCACAAAAAGTTCTTTATAATGCGCCACCTAATTAAAAACTTAAATAGGAAGTTATGTGCCCGCAGTCATGTTTTGGTTTTGCTGGCATTTAAAATTTGTTAGAATGGCACGCATTTTTCTTACCTGAAAAGGAAATACCTAGATGGAAAATATTGAGCAGCGTATTAAAAAAATTGTAGCTGAACAACTTGGTGTTAATGAAGCAGAAGTCAAAAATGAATCATCTTTCGTCAACGACCTGGGAGCAGATTCGCTCGATACGGTTGAACTGGTTATGGCATTGGAAGAAGAATTCGAATGTGAAATCCCAGATGAGCAAGCTGAAAAAATAAATACCGTCCAGGAAGCGATTGATTACGTCACCGCCAATACCAGCGCCAGTTAGTATTTTGTATTTCAAGAATAAGTAAGCGGAGTTATTTTGTCCAAACGCAGGGTAGTCGTTACCGGATTGGGTATTGTGTCGCCTGTAGGCAGCACAGTATCCAGCGCATGGGAGGGCATCATCTCAGGAAAATCCGGTATCACCCGGATAACCCGTTTTGATGCATCGAGTTTTGCTTCACAAATTGCAGGCGAAGTGAAAGATTTCGATATTCACCAATATCTTTCTGTAAAAGAAGCGCGCCGCATGGACGTTTTTATCCATTACGGCATGGCAGCCGCGATTCAAGCCGTCAAAGACGCAGGTATCGATGATATTTCCCATCTTGATGCGGAAAAAATCGGCGTCAATATCGGTTCCGGCATCGGCGGCTTGCCGATGATCGAAAATACCGATACGGCGTATCATGCAGGTGGACCGCGTAAAATCTCTCCATTCTTTATTCCCAGTACCATTATCAATATGATCGCGGGTAATTTATCCATCATGTATGGCTATAAAGGACCCAACATCGCGATTGTGACAGCTTGTACCACGGCCACGCATAGCATCGGCTATTCAGCCCGCATGATCGAGTACGGCGATGCCGATGTCATGGTGTGCGGCGGCGCGGAATCCTGTGTAACACCGCTTGCCATCGGCGGATTTGCCGCGGCAAAAGCATTATCTGGAAACAATGACAATCCGGAAACCGCCAGCCGTCCTTGGGATGTCGACCGCGATGGTTTTGTTCTGGGGGAAGGCGCAGGCGTGCTGGTACTGGAAGAACTGGAGCATGCCAAACGGCGCGGCGCGAAGATTTATGCGGAATTAGCCGGTTTTGGCATGAGCGCGGACGCATTCCATATGACCGCCCCTTGCGACGATGGAGAAGGCGCTGCACGCTGTATGACCAATGCGCTTAAGAATGCGGGTATTAATACTACGGAAGTCGATTACATCAATGCGCACGGCACATCCACTCCATTGGGTGATATCGCCGAAACCATTGCAGTCAAACGCTGCTTCGGTGAACATAGCAAGAAACTGGCGGTTAGCTCAACGAAATCAATGACCGGGCACTTGCTCGGCGCGGCCGGTGGCGTGGAAGCGGTTTTCTCCGTACTTGCACTCCATCAGCACATTGCACCGCCAACCATCAATCTGGTCAATCAGGATCCGCAGTGCGATCTGGATTTCATTCCCAATACTGCGCGGGATATGAATATCAAAGTTGCGCTATCCAATTCCTTCGGGTTTGGAGGGACTAACGGAACGCTCGTTTTCCGTAGCATATAAATCATCATCTGTGGCGCATGCACACGCTGAAACGCCTCCTGTTCTACGCGTTTTTCGCAACCCTCCTGCTCATCGGATGGTTTTATCTTCATGTCCATTCCAGTATCACACTGCCGATCAAGCCGTATGAATTTTCTATCCGGCATGGCAGCAACCTGAAACAAACCGCCCAGCAACTGGCCGATGCCGGTGTCATCCACACCAAATGGTCATTAATCCTGCTGGCGCGTTACCTGAACCTGGAATCCGCGATCAAAGCCGGAGACTATCTGCTGACCGAGAATATCACCCAGATTGCGCTGTTAGACTATCTGACCAAGGGCGACGCCAAGCAGCATGAGATCAGAATCCTTGAAGGCTCAACGTTTGCGCAGCTGCGAAAAACATTGAATGAACATCCGGCTATACAAAATCATACGGCCGGACTCAGTGACCCGGAAATTTTACGCTTGATCGGCGCAACTGAAAGCGCAGCCGAAGGGTTGTTCTTTCCCGATACCTATTTTTTCGTGCGCGACAGCAGCGATATCGAAATCTTGCAGCGCGCTTATCGCACCATGCAAAATCACCTGCAATCCAGCTGGGAGTCGCGCGCCGGATCGTTGCCGCTAGCCTCGCCTTACGAAGCGCTCATTCTGGCTTCCATTATTGAAAAAGAAACCGGCCTGGAGAGTGATCGCGCTGAAATAGCAGGCGTATTCACCAACCGGCTGCGCAAAGGGATGCGGTTACAAACCGATCCGACCATCATCTACGGCATGGGCGAACAGTTTAACGGTAATTTGCGCAAACAGGATCTGCTTGCGGATCAGGAATACAACACATATACTCGCGCAGGTTTGCCGCCCACCCCGATCGCCCTGCCCAGTCTGGCTTCCATTCGTGCGGCAGTGAATCCGGCTAAAACCGATGCGCTGTATTTTGTGGCTAAAGGTAATGGGGAATCACACTTCTCCACCAATCTGGCAGACCATAATAAAGCGGTAAATAAATACCAGAAGCTACAAAAATAAAATCATGCCGCCAATCACAACGTCTCAACGTTAATCTGTGGAACTACATGACTCAATTTTCGATTGTAGTACCCACATTGAATGAAGCCGGGAATATTGATTTACTGTTAACTCGTTTATCCGCACTTAACTTTGCTCCGGATAGTTTTGAAGTTATTTTCGTCGACGACGGCTCTACCGATGGCACACCGGACAAAGTGCGCGCGTGGAGAAATCAGTCCAACGTTCATCTCATTGAGCGGCGCGAGAAACCCGATCTGACTACTGCGATTCTCACCGGCATAGCCACAGCCAAAAGCGATGTCATCGTCGTCATGGATGCCGATCTGAGCCACCCGCCGGAGCACTTACCGGCAATCGTTACACCGGTGCTGAACGGAGATTGCGATGTCGTTATCGGCAGCCGCTACGTAGCAGGCGGCAGTACGGAAAATTGGCCGTTGTACCGGCGGTTATTGTCTCGTGCTGGCGGCTGGATAGCCCGCCCGCTATGCGATGTGAACGACGCCACCTCGGGTTTCTTTGCCTTCCGCCGTGAATTGGCTGCCAGCATTTCCAATCATGCGCGCGGTTACAAAATCCTGCTCGAGTTGCTCATGGCCAACCAGGGGAAACTGCGCGTCTCGGAAGTGCCGATTTGTTTCCGCGACCGCGCGCAGGGCGCTTCCAAATTATCATTGTCGCACCAGCAAGCGTATGTGCAACGCTTGATCACTTTGGCCGGCGGCACAGCCACACTGAATACCACCGGACGTTTCGCCGCGGTCGGATTATTCGGCGCATTGATCGATGCCGTTGTTTTCCAATGGATGATCAGCCGTGACGCCGGACTTGCACTGGCCCACTTCATCAGTTTCTTCGTCGCCGCAGTCACCAACTACACGTTCAATTCAAAGTGGTCATTCCGCGAACATCACGCGGGTTATCTCAAATGGCATCAATTCGGCCGTTTTCTGACCGTCGGCGCGCTGGCATTATTATTGCGCGGCGGTG
>MSXT01000080.1 GCA_002083595.1 Proteobacteria bacterium ST_bin16
TTCTTAACATCTTTCTAGACTAACAGATTATCTCTGCTAGTCTAGAGCCTATAAAAATATATAGTGGGTGTGTCTTGCAATTCTGTTACAAATAATTCTGTTTATCGTGTCAAGAGGTCATGAAGTTGGAAACTGTAAAAATTTTTCAATCGTAATCGTATTTGCTTCGTTCTATCATGTATTCCATGCGGTAGCGCGGGTAATCAGTTTATATTTTTCCAATGTAAGAGTGAGCTCAGACAGTTGAAATCGCACATTCAGGGTTGTAAAGATACGAGTATGACGTTCTATATCCATTCATGCATAATCCCAACTTTAATGGGGTCGTGCGCCATAAAGATGTGGATCGGTTTGAAAAATGAGATGCCTCAGTTCTTCTTGGATAAATCAGAAATAGTGGCTCATGTACTTTAAAGTAAGTTTCTTTATTTTTGTAATTATATGCTTAATTTTATCGAGTGCCAGCGTACTGGCTGAGAAGGCGTGTCCGCATGACGGGAATCAGGGTATTGGCGCACTGGGACGCATTGAACCGCACTCCCGGGTGATTAGAATTTCCCATAACGCCGGTCCCGAGGGTGCGCGTGTTGAACAGCTCTTTTTTCAAGAAACCGATCAAGTTAAAGCAGGCGATACATTAGCCATCCTGTCCGATCATCTTAAGAAAAAAGCGCAGGTGGAAGCCGCCAAAGCGCGAATCAAGGTGCTGGAAGCACAGCGCGCGGTGGAGCAAGCCGCGCTGGCATTCAATAAACGGGAATACTTGCGTTATCAATCATTGGAACATAGCTCCGCTACCAGTATTTCGTTGGCCGATGCGAAACGGTTAGCGCTTGAGCAATCCGGAATTATTCTTAAGCGCTTGTCAGCCGAGATTACTCAAGCGCAATCCGAGCTGAAAATAAGCGTAGCGGAACTCAGCAATACGCAGATTCTTGCACCCATTGACGGAACTCTATTAAAAATTTTTGCCCGCCCAGGAGAACGGATTGGCGATAAGGGAGTGCTGGAAATGGCGGATTTGACTGAGCTGGATGTCGTTGCCGAGGTTTATGAATCGGATTTGCTGCGGATCAAGACAGGGCAATCCGGATGTATCCATGCCATGGGTTTCAAACGGCCCTATCTGGCACAAGTTAGAGAACTGGGATTTCTGGTGCGGAAAAACGATTTGAACGATACGGACCCCTTAGCTGATCGTGACAATCGCATCATCGAAGTACGCCTGACGCTTGAAGCGGAGGCTGTGACGGATTTGCGGCACCAGATTTTCCGCCAGGTTAAGGTGCGGATTACGCCGTGAACAAGCTGGTCTGGTTTTATTTTCCCGCCCGCTTGGCCTGGCGGCAGCTCATTTTTGACCGATCCAAGCTGGTGGCTGCGATTTGCGGGGTGTTGTTTGCGTGCGTCTTGGTGTTTATGCAGTTGGGCTTCAAGGATTCCTTGTACGCCAGCGCAGCCTCCGCGCCGGTCAAATTGAACGGTGATTTATTTTTGATGCACAAACAAAGCGAGGCGATGTGGCGGCCGATCCAGTTCAAGCGCAGCGAGTTGATGCGTGTTCTGGGAAATCCGGCAGTTGCAGAAGCTTATCCGCTGTATCTCGGTTTAACACCGTTCAAAAATATTAACACTCAGGTCAAGCGCACCTTGATGGTTTACGGTTTTGATCCGGATTCGCTGATCTTCAATGTCGATGAGATCAAAAACAAGCGGCATGAATTGCGGCTCAAGGATACCGTGCTGTTTGATGAATACTCCCGCCCGGAATTCGGTCCCATGCGCTCATTGCTCGAAGCGGGCCGGAATGTCACGGAAATTAACGATTATAAGGTGAGTATTGTGGGCTTATTCCGCTTAGGCGTGTCGTTTGCTGCCGATGGCAATGTGATGACCAGCGATTTAAATTTCATGCGCATCTTTCCCAGAAGGAATCTCAGCGAAATCGACATGGGCGTCATCAAGCTCCATCCCGGCGCGCCGGTTCAGCAGGTCAAAGCGGAACTTAGAAGCCAGCTCAATGAGTTCGTGAATATTTTTAGCTACGAAGAGTTGCTGAAATACGAAAAAGATTATTGGGCGAATACTGCGCCGATCGGGTTTATTTTTGGTTTTGGCACGGTGATGGGATGGGTGGTCGGTCTGGTGATTGTCTATCAAATTCTATTTACCGACATTGCCAATCATCGCAACGAATTCGCCACGCTGAAAGCCATGGGCTATGAGCACGGTTATTTTGTCCGTCTGGTGTTTGCTTCGGCTTTCTTTTTGGCTGTGTTGGGATTCATTCCCGGTTATGTGCTTTCCTTGGGGTTATACCACCTGGCTGAATCGCAAATGTACATGCCGATGCCGATGCTCTGGAGCAAAATGATCACGGTGTTTCTATTCATTCTTTCCATGTGCGTCATGGCAGGGTTGCTGGCAATCCGTAAGCTGAAAGACGCTAATCCAGCAGATATGTTCTGATGTCTACAGTCATTGATGTCGAGCACTTGAATTTCAGTTTTGGCAGCGGCGAGTTAACGCAACCGGTGCTGAAAGACATTACCCTGGTTATCCATAAAGGTGAGATCGTACTGATTACCGGGCCTTCCGGTTCCGGTAAAACAACTTTTCTGACCATTATCGGCGGTCTGCGCCAGGCCTTTCATGGTAGCGTGAAAGTCCTCGATCAACAGCTCATCAACAGCAGCGAGCAGATTAGAGTCAATGCCCGGCAACAGATCGGCTATATTTTTCAACAGCATAATTTGCTCAAGTCGCTTACTGCGTTGCAGAACGTCAGCATGACATTGGAAATGGGCAATACACTAACAGAGCAGCAAAGACGCGACCGCTCTGCGGAAGCACTGATCGCAGTGGGATTGGGTGAGCGGCTTGATTATAAACCGGGACAACTTTCCGGCGGGCAGCTGCAACGTGTTTCTATCGCACGTGCATTAGTCGGTCAGCCTAAAATCATCCTGGCCGATGAACCGACCGCATCGCTGGATAAGCAAAGCGGTTATGAAGCGGTCAGTTTGTTGAAACGATTAGCCAAAGAATCGCAAACCGCGATTCTTTTGGTCACGCATGATTATCGCATCCTGGATATCGCGGATCGGGTGGTGGAACTGGAAGATGGAGTGATTAAAGCGGTTTGATTTTGTGTCAATCATTGGCTGCACGATATTTTCTGCAAGCGCGGTTCTGATAAAATCAGGCTATTTGCATCAAGCAGGGCTATGTCATGATCGACAAAGAAATTTTTTCCACAGGTGATTAACAACATTCCCTTTCTGTGCCTAAATTGCCATTACTATGCGAGTTTACCTTTCATCGACGTTAAACGATCTGATTCCCGAACGCCAAGCCGTTAAAGATGCGCTGAGCGGCGTATGTACCGTGGTCGAGAGCTACATAGCCGATGAACGTAGCGTGCGCAAGAGCTGTGTGGAGGATGTTGCCGGATGTGATTTATACATCGGCATCATCGGCCGTCGCTACGGGCATATACCTGACGGTGAGTCGCATTCCATTACCGAACTGGAATTTCAGCAAGCGGAAGAGCATCGGATCGATACGCTGATTTTCATCAAGGACGATGATGAGATCAAAAGTAAATTCTACGATGCCGTGACTCGACAGAATCCGCCAGAAAAGGTCGAAGCGTTCCGGCAAAGATTCGCCAGCCGTGCAGCAGTTTTTAAAATGCCGGAGGATTTAAAAGCGCATGTATTGAGAGCCTACCTGAACTACACCCAGCGGCATGCTCAGGTTGCGCCGAAACGGATTACCGGCGATCCCTATCCGGGATTGCGCGCATTCAAGCCGCAGGAATCCGATCGTTTTTTCGGGCGTGATGTCGAGACTGGCGATTTGATCGAGCGGTTGCTGGCGCGAAACGATCGTTTCATTGCGGTGATCGGGCCGTCCGGCTCGGGCAAGTCGTCGCTTGTGTACGCCGGTTTAATTTCGGCGCTGAAAGCCAGTAACATCGGCGATATACGCTGGGTGACCGCCAGTTTCTCGCCGCGCGAATTGGGCGACGATCCGTTCCTGCCGCTGGCAGCCGCTTTGAGCAAAGCCTTTCCCGGTTGCAATTGGCGCGTGTCGGATCTTGCGCAGCGGTTGCGCGCCGATCCGGCAAGCATTGAGGTCATCGCGGAGGAGGGTTTAAAACCATTGGGTGGGAATGCGCAATTGCTGTTGTTTGCCGATCAATTTGAAGAATTGTTCGCGGCAAAAGTCGATGCAGCTGCGCGCGATGCGTTCTTTCAATTGCTCGTTGCCGCGGCGGCAAGTCCTTGGTTACGCTGCGTCGTTGCCATGCGCTCTGATTTCTACAGCCAATGGCCGCAGGATGAAGCCAGCGCGGCGTTGCTGCATAGTGGACATTATTCCGTTGGCACGCCGGGTGCGGCTGCTTTGGAAAAAATGATCGTCGAGCCCGCCAAAGCTGCTGGACTCACCATTGCGCCACGGCTGGTGCAACGCATTCTGAACGATACCGGCACCGCACCGGGCGCATTGGCACTGGCGGAATTTGCATTGGCGCAGTTATATGCGCGCAGAAACGGCCACGAACTGACTGAAGCGGCGTATCAAGCGATCGGCGGCATCGCCGGTGCCATCGATGGCTTGGCCGAAGAAGCGGTGAGCCGCACGCAACAAACGATCATTCTGGACGATGATGTTTTTTCCCGTTTGTTTTTTGCCATTGCCAGCGTCGAGCAACGCAATGACGACGGCGTCGGGTCGTTGGCGGTGGTGCGCCGCCGCGCACCACAACAGGAGCTACCGCAACCGGTTTTAACGCTGGCGCAGCAGTTGGTCGACCGGCGCATCCTGGTCAGTCGCCAAGACGGTCACGACCAACCGGTGACGATTGAAGTGGGTCACGAAGCGGTGTTCAGCCACTGGCAACGTTTCAAGGATTGGCACGCGCGCTACGCCGATGATCTGGCGCTGCATCGCCAGGCCGAGCAAGCGGTGCGCGAATGGCACAACCAGCAACGTGCGCCGGTATTGCAATGGGGCTGGGAACGGCAGAAGCCTGTCATTCAAGCATTGGCGCAATTGCATCGTCTTGCTGTACCCGATAACAATGCGGATTTCAGCGATCCAGCGGTTGTCATGTGGCGAACATTGGAATCGTACCTGGAGCCACCGCTGCGGCAATTTCTATACCCGGAACCATTGCGATTGCTCGATGAACTCGCCAGTGACGACACTACTCATCAACGCCGCGAGGAAATCGGTCTGCGTTTAAATCAATTCGGCGATCCGCGCCGTGGTGTCGGTTTGGATGAACAGGGTTTGCCGGATATTGTGTGGATCGATATACCAGCCGGTGAAATAACTCTGAAAATCGGTGATCATTTTCAATTTCCACACTTTCGCATAGCGCGTTATCCGGTTACTTGGGCGCAGTATCGTGTGTTTGTCGACGCGGCGGATGGTTATTGTAACGATGAATGGTGGCAGGATTTGCAAAAAGCACATAGCCTTGGGGATTTGATGTGGGCTTTCGCCAATTATCCCGTGATCAACGTTTCTTGGTACGACGCCGTGGCGTTTTGCCGCTGGTTGAGTGCAAAGCGCAAACTGGCTATCCGGCTGCCGGCGGAATGGGAATGGCAGTGCGCCGCTATTGGTGCGTCACGTCGAAAGTATCCGTGGTCGGACGAGTGGAATTCCGCACGAACAAATAGTGCAGAAGCTGGAATTGGAAGAACTTGTGCAGTTGGATTATACCCGCTTGGTCGTAGCCCTTTTGGAGTTGATGATATGGTTGGTAATGTTTGGCAATGGTGCACCAATGACTATTATGCGATTCGTGGGTTTTCTCGTCATTCAGACATCAAAAGCTTTTCAATTCGTGGCGGCTCATGGACTAGGTCTATGGATAATGTACGTTCTACAACAGTGGCTACTTCTGAACCATATCACCATAATCACAATCTTGGTTTCCGTGTGTTATGTGGATCCCCTATCGATGAAACGCTGCCCACCGCGCCGCTGTTCGATCAAAAGCGGACGCACTGAACACTAAGCGCCGCGTAGCGGCACGCGATTTCTCAAACTATTGTGCGATGACTGCCGGTAGAGATGGCTTTATGGGTTGCAGTTAATCGCCCATGGTCATAAGGCTCGCCGCCTAGGGCTCAGCGATCTCCTCTATCCACAGCGAAGTGGATTCGACGTGAAAAAAACTTTTCTTGAACTAAAACTTGGCGCCGGTACCGACGAGCTCACCGGAAGTAATTTTGTAGGCAAAGTTTTCATGATCCAGGCTATCCAAGAGTTTTCCGTCAATTTCCGCTTGCGGATACATGAAGAATGGCAATTTGCTGGCGGCATTACCAGGATTCAGTGCCAGATCTTCGGCGTGATTGAACGTCAACCAATTCATCTCCCAGGTACCGAAGAATTTTTCTCTTAATTGCATGATTTTTGCATCGTCCAGCGGCAGTTTTTCCAGTTTGGATACTTGCCGCACATCGGACGGATTGACCGGTATCCAACCGTGTCCGGCTAGAAAGAATTCCGCGCGGCAGTGCTGCGATTGGCTGATATCGCCATATTGCCCGATGGAATCGTGCAAGCTTGATTCATTAATGCGAATACCGTATTGGTTACGCGCGGGGATATTGGCCGCTCTGGCCAGTGCGACAAATAATGAATTCAAATCAACGCATTTTCCGTTGAGTTCATTTTTCTCGAGCATGGCTCTGACATCGCCTTGACCGCGTCCACGCGTGTTTTCATCGTATTGCGCATTATCGATTACCCAATCATAGATTGCTTTTGCTTGTTGCACTGTCGTTTCGGCATGCTTTTCTTTCAAAATGGCATGAACGGTTTCTCGCACAATGCCATTGGTCGGCTTCAAATGCGTCGGGTTAATATAATGCTTGATGCTATTGGGCAACGCTGAATTCTTGATGGCGGGATAATGCGCCAGATCAAAGGAATGATGAGAAGTTTTTACGATGCAACTGACGCTGACATGGCGTTGACCGCTTTTGGGCTTACCCTGCCACTCCGCTTTGAATGCCGGGAAGGGATTCGCGCCGAGGGTGGAAAATGATGCTTTGCTCGCATTACCGCTCCAGTTACTGCCTTGCGTGAATTGAAAAGCGGAATCATTGGTGTCAGGAAGCGGGAGCCATAAACGGGCCGTATTGCCTTTGGCCGGAAGATCGACCTGATAACTGAGGCGGTAACTGGTCCAGTTGCTGAAGTCCGATGAGAGTAGTTGCTTCGCCATTAAGGATGAAGCAGGGAAAGAGAGTACACTTGTGCCGATTAATTTTATAAAATCCCTGCGTTTCATAACTTCCTTTATGGTGAATTCGTTGAGTTGCGGAATTTTATCTGATCGATTTTTTATGTCAATGCAATGTGAATGGGTATTTTTTCACCAATGAAAAAAGCAATTGATTTATTACCCGCTGTGGAAATTGAAACCGGTGGCTCACCGGCGCATGCCGTCGTGTGGCTGCACGGTCTGGGCGCTGACGGTCATGATTTTGTGCCGATCGTCAATGAACTGACACTGCCGTCCGACGCATCGATTCGATTTATTTTTCCGCATGCGCCGGAGCGTCCGGTCACGATTAATAATGGTTATGTCATGCGCGCCTGGTACGATATTTATCGCGCAGACTTTAACGACCCTGAGGATCAATCTGGCATCCGGTATTCGCAAGCAGCGCTGGATGCTTTGATTGAAAGGGAGATGCAGCGCGGCATTCCTTCCGGTCACATCTTTCTCGCCGGGTTCTCGCAAGGCGGCGCAATGGCATTGCAGACCGGATTGCGTCAAAACAATCCACTGGCTGGCATCATCGCCTTGTCATGTTATTTGCCGCTCGCGGAGACTCTCGCGGTAGAAGTCTGCGGCGCGAATGCAACGACACCGGTATTCATGGCGCATGGCATTTATGATCCGGTAATACCGCTCTCGCATGCTGCGGCGTCTCGAGATAAATTGCTGGCAACCGGTTATCCGCTCGAATGGCATGAATATCCCATGGCACATAGCGTATGCGAAACGGAAATTGCGGATATCAGCCGCTGGCTGCGGCACATCATCGGTTAGCGATTATCCCAGCGATTGATGCTAATAAGCATTATCTTTTTTGAAGACGA
>MSXT01000081.1:0-886 GCA_002083595.1 Proteobacteria bacterium ST_bin16
TCTCTGCTAGTCTAGAGCCAATAGATTTATCAAACTGGATGATTAACCGGTAGAGATTTATTGATACAGAGAGCTCTATGCTGCGATTCTATCGAAATATTTTTAACATAGGCATTTGTCATACTTTTCCTATGTCAAGTATGAAAATTTGTTTTTGGCAACCGTCGATTTAACCGGAAAAATTCCTAAAAATTTGATTTTTACAACGATCATCATAAGAGCTTTCTTCTTGCGGCAAGGTAAAGAGAAGGATTGGGATAGGTTCTCACCCAAAAAACGGGATTATCAAAGGAAAAATGCGTATTAACGAATGCTTTGTCGTATGCGACGATGATCGATTCCGGCAGATCTTGTTTTTTTGTCAGATTTTATTCATTAGTTTTTGCTAAATTAAAATTGTCTGTTTAAATATGACAAGGTAAACTTTCGCCATATTTCTGCCATTTCTTTGTTAGAAACAGAAATTTAATTATAAAAAACTGTATAAAGGAGATTTTCTGATGAGAAGCATTGTTAAACTGTCTTGGGTGCTTTCAATACTATTTCTTTTCTCGTCTCAAGCTATTGCTTCGGACAGCTATATTAATAACTCAGCCGAGAAATTTTCCAGCGGTGTAGCGAATGCAGTGACCGGGTGGGCGGAACTGCCCAAGAATATTATAGTAACCAGCCAAAAAGAAGGACCGGCTTACGGCATCACCGTGGGGCTGGCCATGGGGATCATGCATACCGTTGGCCGCAGCCTAGTGGGTGTGCTGGATGCTGCAACTTTCTTTATTCCAACCAAGCCATCAGTTAATCCGCCCTATATTTGGCAAGATTTTTCGCGTGAAACATCCTATTGATTCATAGCTGCCGCACTAGGGAAGCGCTGATTAATTCAACG
>MSXT01000081.1:941-8019 GCA_002083595.1 Proteobacteria bacterium ST_bin16
GAGGGAGTGAGTACCGCGCAACAAAGCAATTCGCTCGTGCAGTTAATTAATCAGCGCTTCCCTAGGTAACGCAGTTTTATAACGTTACCCGGCACCATAAAAGCAAAACGCCGTACCAGTCTCTACCGGTACGGCGTTTTATTATCAGTGACGGAGATATGTGCGCTACAGATTTAGCGTTGCGTTTCGAGTGCCGCGATTCTTTCTTCCAGCGGCGGATGCGACATGAATAAGCGCGAAAATCCATTGCTGCCACCGGAAATACCGAAAGCGGCCAATTGATTAGGTAAATGCGCCGGTTCATGAATCATCTGCAAACGCCGTAGCGCGGCAATCATTTTTGTTCTTCCGGCCAGGCTGGCGCCGCCCGCATCGGCGCGAAACTCACGCTGACGGCTAAACCACATAACGATAATACTGGCCAACACACCGAGCACAATTTCGGCAACGATGTTGGTAATCCAAAAGGCGGGGCCATGTCCTTCTTCTGTTTTGAAAATGACACGATCGACGGTATGGCCGATAACGCGCGACAGGAAAATGACAAATGTATTGACGACGCCTTGGATCAACGCCAGGGTTACCATATCGCCGTTGGCAATATGACTGACTTCATGCGCCAGCACAGCCTCGGCTTCATCCTGACTCATGTTGTTGAGAAGACCGGTGCTCACCGCGACGAGCGCATCGTTTCGTGACATGCCGGTGGCGAATGCATTGACGTCCGGCGCATCGTAAATAGCCACTTCCGGCATACCGATCCCAGCCGCTGCCGCCTGGCGTTGTACCGTAGCTACCAGCCAATGTTCTTGCGCATTTCGTGGCATTTCGATGACTTGAGCGCCGGTGAAACGTTTTGCTGTCCATTTGGACAAGGCAAGCGACATGAATGAGCCGCCAAAGCCGAATACTGCTGCGAATATCAGCAGGGAGTTGATATTCAGACCGGTTCCTTGCGCATCGAGGATTTTTTCAACACCAAGCAATCGCAATGTGATGCTTAGAACAACAACAATGGCCAAATTTGTTGCTAAAAAAAGAAGAATTCTTTTCATTCTTTTACTCCATGGTATTTATCGAATACAAAACAAGACTGGTATTGATATATGAATTTCTCATCGCTTTTCAAGCAAATTATAGTTAAAATTTTCTGATTAAGCCGGGTGATTGCAAGTGAATTGATGCCGCTGCCCGGCTTGGTTTTAGGTGCGCAATTTTCTGAAGAGTTCGCGGAAATTTATTGCGCAGGATTCGATTGCGTGGATTTGGGCTGGGTATTTCTGACGATCTGAAAGAGAATCTCGCCTTCTTTGATCATGCCCAAGTCGCTACGGGCACGTTCTTCAATGGCTTCAAGTCCTTGTTTCAGATCGTTGACTTCGGCTTCGAGCATGTTGTTACGATTCTGCAACTGCACATTCTCCGCCCGTGCCGCAACAACCTCCTGATCTACTTGCCAAACCCTCAGCCAGCTTGCTTTTCCAAGCCATAATGGGTATTGCATTGCAGCAATGGCGACGAACAGGAGGAAACTCAATAGCTTCATTATTTGAGTTGGTAAAATGCTCTCCGGCCGGCGTAGCTGGCCAAATCTCCCAAATCCTCTTCAATCCGCAACAGTTGATTGTATTTGGCGAGACGATCGGAACGGGACAGCGAACCGGTTTTAATTTGCAGAGCATTTGTAGCGACTGCAATGTCAGCGATGGTGGTATCTTCGGTTTCGCCGGAGCGGTGCGAAATGACGGCTGTGTAACCGGCGCATTTCGCCATTTCTATGGCGGCAAAGGTTTCGGTCAAGGTGCCAATCTGATTCACTTTGATCAAGATGGAATTGGCGATATTGCGTTTAATGCCTTCCTGCAGAATTCTGGTATTGGTCACAAAGATATCGTCACCGACCAATTGGATTGATTTGCCCAATTTCTCGGTCAGCAATTCCCAACCGTTCCAGTCAAGTTCGCTCATACCGTCTTCGATCGTGATAATCGGGTATTTATCCACCCACGACGCCAGGTAATCCGTAAACTGCGCGGATGTCAGCTGCAGACCTTCGGATCCTAAATGGTATTTACCATCGTGGTAAAACTCCGAACTGGCGCAGTCTATACCGATGGCAACATCTTTACCCGGTTGATACCCTGCTTGATCGATGGCTTGCACGATCAACTGCAAAGCGGCTTCATTACTTTCCAGATTGGGCGCAAATCCGCCTTCATCGCCGACGGTTGTGGGCATGCCTTTATCATTGATGAGTTTCTTTAACGTGCTGAAAACTTCCGCGCCGCAGCGGATCGCATCGCGAAAATTGGCAATTCCCAGCGGAACGATCATGAATTCCTGCATATTGATATTGTTGTTGGCATGCGCGCCGCCATTGATCAAGTTCATCATTGGCACCGGCATCGACATCGAAGCCGCGCCACCGAGGTAACGGTACAGCGGCAAGCCGGATTCTTCCGCAGCCGCTTTGGCAACCGCGAGAGATACCGCCAGAATCGCATTGGCGCCGAGTCTGGATTTGTTTTCGGTGCCGTCCAGATTGATCAGTTCTTGATCGATAAAGCTTTGATCGATGGCATCCAATCCCATCAGTGTTTCGGAAATTTCGGTATTCACATTCTCCACGGCTTTCAGCACGCCTTTGCCCGAATAGCGCTGCGCATCGCCATCGCGTAATTCCATCGCCTCCCGGGTGCCGACGGATGCGCCGGAAGGAACCGAGGCGCGTCCGAGCACGCCGGATTCCAGCAACACATCCGCTTCAATGGTTGGATTACCGCGAGAATCCAGAATCTCGCGGGCGATGACATCTACTATTGCACTCATGCTACATTTTCCCTGTTGTTAAGTGGTTGTTTATATTTTTGGTATGACGGGCGGTAATTTCTAGTCTTTTTAGCTGCGCTGCCGGTAATTTTCTGTTGAGTTAACTGGTCCGTACGGCATGTATTTTTTCATCTCCGGCGTGCTGGTGCTCATGAGCAAAATGAATCGCCGCCTGAACATAGGACTTGAATAGCGGGTGACCTAACCGGGGTGTGGAGGTGAATTCGGGATGAAATTGACAGCCCAGAAACCAGGGGTGATCTGTTTCAGGGAGCTCAATCATTTCACACAAATTCTCTTCCTTGGAAAAACCGCTAATACAAAGTCCCGCTTTTTCTAATTTGGGAATATAAAAGCTATTGACTTCATAGCGATGACGATGACGTTCGATAATAGTATCCGCGCCGTAGGCTTTCCAAGCGAGCGAATCCTTCTGCAAAATACATTCCTGTCCGCCCAAGCGCATACTGCCGCCGATATCGGAATTTTCGTCGCGCGTTTCAATTAAACCATCGCGAGTCCGCCATTCGGTGATCAAACCGATGACCGGGTAGGGGGTGTCAGGATTAAATTCAGTGCTGTGCGCGCCTTTCATGCCGGTTTTATTGCGTGCATATTCAATCACCGCCAATTGCATGCCCAGGCAAATGCCCAAATACGGAATGCGGTGGGTACGGGCAAAATTGATCGCCATGATTTTGCCTTCCACGCCGCGTTTGCCAAAACCGCCGGGGACCAGAATGGCATTCATATCGATCAAGCAATCCGTGCCTTCTTTTTCGATATTTTCTGAATCGATATAGACGATGTTAATCCGGCTGTTGGTATGAATCCCCGCGTGAATTAAAGCTTCGGAAAGCGATTTGTAGGATTCGGTTAAATCGACATACTTGCCGACAATGGCAATCGTGACGGTATGCTTCGGATGTTCCAGCGCATATACCAATTTCTTCCACACGCTCAAATCAGCCGGTTTTGCCAGAATACTCAATTTGTGGCAAATGATTTCGTCGAGCATTTGCTCATGCAGCAAGCCAGGAATCTTATAGATACTGTCGACATCGATGGCGGAGATAACGGCTTCTTCTTGAACATTAGTAAAAAGCGCAATTTTTCTGCGTTCTTCCTTGGGTACTTCACGATCCGAGCGGCATAGCAATACGTCCGGCTGGATGCCGATTTCGCGCAACTCCTTGACCGAATGCTGCGTGGGTTTGGTTTTCAATTCACCGGCCGATCCGATATAAGGCAGTAAAGTGAGGTGAATAAAACAGGTATCCGTGCGCGGATTTTGCACCGCCATCTGCCGGATGGCTTCCAGAAACGGTAGCGATTCAATATCGCCAACCGTGCCGCCGATTTCGATAATCGCAACTTGCGCATCACCTACGCCCATCTGAATATAGCGCTTGATCTCATCGGTGATATGCGGGATCACTTGCACCGTGCCGCCGAGGTAATCGCCGCGTCTTTCCTTGCGGATCACACTTTCGTAGATTTGCCCGGTAGTGAAGTTATTATGCCGTGTCATTCGCGTGCTGATAAAACGCTCGTAATGCCCCAGATCCAGGTCGGTTTCAGCACCGTCTTCCGTGACAAATACTTCGCCATGCTGGAACGGGCTCATGGTGCCGGGATCCACATTAATGTACGGATCCAGCTTAAGCATCGTCACTTTAAGCCCGCGCGACTCCAGCAACGCACCTAGAGATGCAGCGGCAATTCCTTTGCCCAGAGAAGAAACAACACCGCCAGTCACAAAGACATACTTGGTCATGAGCGGTTATCGCAATGAGAAAAAATCATGAGATTGGTAAAATTGAATTGCATGGCTCCGAGCGGATAGGGAATCCAGTATTTATTAACGAATTTCAGCGAGTAAGGTATTGATCGTTTGTTCAGTTTGATGCCGGTAGCTGCTACCAAAAAGATTCAAATGATTAAGAATGTGATAGAGGTTATAAACCAATTTGCGGATATTATAACCGGAATCCAATGGATAATCATACCGGTAAGCAGAATAAAAATCGGCAGGGAAACCGCCGAAAAGTTCGGTCATGGCGATATCCGCTTCCCGGTCACCATAATAAACCGCCGGATCAAATAATACCGGAATTCCGTTGCCGTCATAAGCATAATTGCCACTCCATAGATCGCCATGTAGCAGCGCAGGAAGCGGCGTTGCATCGGGAAAAAATTTATCCAGATCGGTCAATAATTGTTCCCCGAGCTTTTGCAGCTTGCCATTATGTCCATTAGTTTTGGCCAGATCCAATTGAAAACCCAGCCGCTGCGTACGCCAGAAATTGATCCAGTCTGAGGACGGTGTATTGATTTGCGGGGTTTGCCCGATGGTGTTGTCGCGCACCCAGCCAAATTGTTTTGCAGTCGTGCGATGCATGGCGGCCAATTGCCTGCCTAAATCCGCTGCATTGCCACGCATACCGCTATTTAAATCGAGATATTCCAGAACCAGCCATGCGGCGCGGTCATTTTGACCGTAACAAACAGGCAACGGAACACGCAATGTTTGCGACTGATGAATTTCCATAAGGCCGGCGGCTTCAGCCTCGAACATTGGGAGGTTGTTAGGTGTATTGAGTTTGACAAAATAGCGTTGCGCGCCATCCGTAATGCAATACGTCTGATTGATACAGCCGCCGCCAATCGAGCGTGATTCTTTTACATTGAAAAGCGCATTTGTGACGGTGGAAATTTGTGCACTGATGTCATGCCATACGTGCATGTTTTACATTTTCCGTGACAACCATGCCTTGGTTTTTTGAATTGCTGCCTGCACTTGCTCCGGGGCGGTGCCACCAGTGTGATTCCGGCTATTCATGGAACCTTCCAGTGTCAATACGGCGAAAATATCGGATTCAATCTGTATCGAGAATTGTTGTAATTCACTCAACCCAAGCTTACTCAAATCGCAGCCTTTTTGTTCCGCATACTGCACCGCTTTGGCGACGATTTCATGGGCATCGCGAAAGGGAATACTTTTTTTGACCAAATAATCGGCCAGATCCGTGGCAGTGGCATAACCGCGCAGTGCCGATGCGCGCATAGTCTCTTGATTGACTCGGACACCGCCCAGCATGTCGGCGTAAATCCGCAGTGTATCCGCCAGCGTGTCTACGGTATCGAACAGCGGTTCTTTGTCTTCCTGATTATCCTTGTTGTAAGCCAGCGGTTGCGCTTTCATCAGCGTCAGCAATGCCACCAGATGTCCGTTGACGCGCCCGGTTTTGCCACGCACCAGTTCCGGCACGTCGGGATTCTTTTTCTGCGGCATGATGGAAGAACCGGTGCAGAAGCGGTCGGCCAATTGAATAAAACCGAATGCCGGATTCATCCATAAAATGAATTCTTCCGACATACGCGACAAATGCGTCATGATGAGCGCCGCGCAAGCGCTGAATTCGATCGCAAAATCGCGGTCGGAAACGGCATCCAGTGAGTTTTGGCAAACAGCCTCAAAATCGAGCAATTGTGCAACCCGCTCACGATTGATCGGATAACTCGTGCCCGCCAGCGCGGCGGCGCCGAGTGGCAGCTGATTCACCCGTTTACGGCAATCGGTCAAACGTTCAATGTCACGTTTCAGCATTTCAAAATACGCCATCAGGTGATGGCCGAACGACACCGGCTGTGCCACTTGCAGATGGGTAAAACCGGGCATGATCGTGTGGATATGCTGTTCTGCCAGACTGAGCAATGCTTGTTGCATGGCTTTGATCAAATCGACTATTTCGTCGATCGCGGCACGTAAGAACAAGCGGATGTCCGTCGC
Source organism: Proteobacteria bacterium ST_bin16 (assembly GCA_002083595.1). Classification (GTDB taxonomy): domain Bacteria; phylum Pseudomonadota; class Gammaproteobacteria; order Burkholderiales; family Nitrosomonadaceae; genus Nitrosomonas. The sequence continues at coordinate 7,564 of MSXT01000081.1, forward strand.
CACCTGATCGTTACGCGAACGGCCGGTGTGCAACCGTTTTCCGGCATCGCCAACCAGGGCTGTCAGGCGTTTTTCAATATTCAAGTGAACATCTTCCAGTTCCTGCAACCAGACAAACTGGTGATTGCGGATCTCATCACGGATTTGCTGCATGCCTTGCTGAATAGCGGTTAAATCCACAATGCTGATAATGCCCTGTTCCGCCAGCATCTGCGCGTGCGCCAACGATCCCTGGATATCGTATTCCGCCAAGCGTTGGTCAAAACTCACGGAAGCGGTATAACGTTCCACCAGCGCTGAAACCGGTTCATTGAAACGGCCCGACCAGGTTTTTTTATTGACATCTTGTTGCAATGCAGGGTCATTATTCATTACGTGGCTCTTTATTCCTTTGTTTTCTGATCAAAACATTAATAGGCGGCATTATAAAACATAAGGCTCTAGACTATCAGAGGT
>MSXT01000082.1:0-10350 GCA_002083595.1 Proteobacteria bacterium ST_bin16
CGGAAAAATTTCCGGTAGAAACGCAGCATGCCTTTATGTTTATGCCAAGAAACGAAGTACGGCCGGGCGCGGCTGCAGGTTCCCTGGAAATGAACAACCGGCGCATCCGGCACAAAAACAATTTTCCAGTTCTTTTGTTTGAACCGCATGCACCAATCCAAGTCCTCGCAATGCAGGAAATAGTGTTCGTCCCAGGGGCCGACATCGTCGATGGCTTGACGCCTTACCAGCATCAAGGCACCGGATATCGCTTCAACTTCGATGGGGGTTTGGGGTAAAGGCTGTTTATCCAGATGAAAATCAAAAAACACTTTTGGCCAGTATTTTGCCAAACGATATAAACCGAAAGCACGCACAAAAGCTCGCCATGGCGTAGGAATGGCGCGTCGCCCACCACCTTGCTCAGAACCATCCGGATTAACAAGATAACCGCCCACCATGCCGATCCGCGGATCCGATTCTATTACTTGTACCATGCGGTGTAATGAATTTTTCTGCAGAATACAATCCGGATTTAAGAAAAGAATATACCGCTGCGTTGATGCCCTAAGGCCAATATTGCAACCGGCGGCAAAACCGGCATTACTATTGAGGCGGATTATCCGGAGGTGATTATCTGCGGAAAAACTGGATTCCAGTTCTGACAGACTGGAATCAGATGAAGCATTGTCAATGACTAAGACTTGCTGAACTTGTTGCAAAACTGCCTGAACACACTGGGTTAATATTCGTCCGGCATTATAGTTGACGATTATTGTCGATATGGGTGGTTTGCATCGTTCTTTTATGTCGTGGCAGATTTGTTGTGGAGCGTGCATTGTCTATCTTCAAATAAAGCCGCTATGAGGTGAAATAACCGCTGCTCAGTATTATCGGTAATTATCTCACAGTGTCAATGGGTTGTATTTTCTAGTTTAGCCGGTGCTTTAATAGGAGCTCTGCGTGGCAGCCAAGCCATCAATTGCAGTAAGCTTAAGCAAGAACAGACCCGCTGACTCTGAATTTTTTTTCTTTGCTTCAATAATGATCCGATATGCTTAAAGGCATCGATTTTAGCTTGCCAATAAAGCCTAAGACGGCCAGAAGCAGCATAAAAAAATCCCACGTAAAGAATCATGGCTAGATGGACTGGCAAGAGGATAAAAATGAGCGGACTGGGCATATTCTTGATAAATGTCCAGGTTAAGTTACGATGCCCATGATAAACAGAGAAATCGCTCGAGCTTCCTGTAATACCTGAACCGACGTGATGCACTTTTGCGCTGGGTAGTAACAGGCTTTTACCCCCGCTAAGCCGCAGACGAAAACCAAGATCGACATCTTCAGAGTAAGCAAAATAAGTTTCATCGAAGCCGCCTAACTGGCGAAATGTTTCGGTGCGGTATATTGCTGCGGCTGCACATGCTGAAAAAATCTCTACCGGCTGTTTGGGAGTAATATCGCAGGGGTATCCATGGCCGGTGCGCCAATGTAATCCGGATAGGTGGTAACTATCGCCCAGCCCGTCCAAGTGCGATGGATTATTGGCATCAATTAGACAACAGGCAAAGCAATCGACATTTGGAGTCTGATTGATGTTTTGTACAATTGTTTCCAGGCATTCAGGCTCAGGATAGGCATCAGGATTCAGTAAAAACAACCATTTCCCATTGGCATAATCTTTAACCGCGAGATTGTTGGCTGAAGTGAATCCGGTATTACTATTGAGTCGAACCAGACGGCAAGGAAAAGGTAAACTTTCTGTTGCACGCCAAGAATTATCCTGGCTATTGTTATCGATTACGATAACTTCAAAATTTTTATAAGTTTGTTTGGATAATGCTGACATGACATTGACCAACATAGCTCCAGCATTATAGTTAACTATAACGATTGAGAAAAAGGGATTGTTCATGATTACGCCATATGAAGCAATGCGCTGTTAATTAATGCTGCCCATTGTGAATGGTAGATGCACTAACTAACAAGACCACGGCCACAATAGTAATCATCAAGTACTAATGCACCCAAAATATCCCTTTCCAGTGGGGAGGGATGTGCAATAAATTCTTCAAACAAAGCAACGGGTATATCCGGCGGAACCTCGAAATTACTGATTAATTTATCCCGGATGGTGATGGATTGAGCGACAAAATCCATTATCCCGCGCCTTATTTCTGTACGGGTTAATGAAGATCGGCGTTCTTCGTCAGCAAGTTGGCGAAATTCAGGAACGATATCACCGGAATCTGTCTGCCGGTAGCAAACGATTTGCGCATCATCGGAGCTTAATAGTTTTTCTAAGGAGAAGCTTTGGATGAACATGGGTGGAGCATTAACTTTGGGATTGATGTGATGAGCAAAATAACCTCGAGTGATTGCGCCATATTGAGCAGATATTTTTTGCGCACGTTCTACAGTCATCAAATAATATCCATGTATTGCATGACCCATTAGTCGGTTAAGATAGCCTTGTATCGTTGCTGAATAGCCAATGTCTATAATCGCGGATTTAGAAGTTTTGTCTAAACCTAACTTGTCTAGATAAGTTAATAATCCTGGGCGCTCAGTCTGAGCATTCGCCATAATGCGGGTTTCCAGCGCTTGCAATACAGGTTTCAGGTGATCAATGTTTTCATTTTCAACTGAAACCAGTTTATTTTTTTGCCACAACCCTCGCTGTATAAGATCTTCATATTCTTCATGCGACAGCCTAATCCCATATCGCTCCTGTAAAAACTCGGACAAATGATTGGGTGCGGATTGCACACGTGCTATTTGAAAAATATCATCAAGGTTTGAAACCATCGGTACCGTGATTGCCCGGCGAGAAAGCACTAAGTAGTCGGAAGCAATTGGATTCGCAGTATTAGACACCCATTGGTCATAAACTATTTTTAGTATTTGGCCTTCGCGTGCAAGAAAATACAAACGCTGAATTCCATCCGACGCCGCTTTTTTTGCCAACCATTGCACAAAAGATAGAATCAAAGGGCCGATAATGGTAAATCCAATGGCCCAAGGTGTGGCAGGAACCAGATCTGAAGGATTAAAGTGCGGGAAAAACAAAGGGTGGAAGTTGCCTTGTACGATAGTTCCAAGAGTAAGTTGTTTGTTGAGATCATCACAATATAATGAATGCTCAATGATCGGTCCCAATCGTGGCATTGCTCGCGCCAATTCGACTGGACGCATGATGTGCTGATATCTGATTCCCATATTGCCGGGTACTTGAACATCAGAATGCTCATTGTCACCAATAACAATGACTTCGTTTGGAACAATGTCTTCCTGTATCAATAATTGGCGATAGAAATCACCGCTATCTTTTCTCAGTCCGCTGTCAGAAGATAAATAGAATGCATGCCATCCATTAATGCCACTGCGCTGCAACATCTTTTCAATAACCGGTTTTGGCAAGTACATGTCGCTGGCCAATATGACGCGTTTACCCAGAGCGATAGCGTGTTGCAGCAGGGTGATTGCTTCCGGCCGCGGGCTTATAATTTCCAGTTCTATGGTTTCTTCAAGATTACGCAGTTGCTGCACGATTCCGGAAGGCAATCGAGTTAAAGTGGAAAATTCTGCAAAAATAGCATCAAGGCCAATATCGCGCCCTGCTTTCTGGCGTGCCTGAGTTTCTGCGTGAGCGCGGAACTCAAGATAAAGTCCGCCAGCTTCACCCCCAGCGCGCTGAGCAACAATGTTTTTAATATGTTCAGGATTCAGCAAAGGCCGGATGAGTAACGTATCAAAAATATCAAAGACCACCACACGTACAGCTGAATCAGCTAGCGCTGCATATACACTCTCCTGCTTGCGTAACAGGTACTGTTCAAAATGCCAGCGAGACCAGCTGGGGGATTTGCTGTCTCGAAGAATGACAGCATTGAATCCGGATCGCCTGGTGACTAAAACAAATAAACGCTCTATGCAGTGTGCCAGGGTTGCGTCGGTTTGTCCTGTCTCTTCGGGGAAATCGTCAATTTTTATATGTGCATTAAAGAGTGGCTGCAGGGCCTTGGTGCGAGCCCAGAACATTGATCCGGCAGGAAAATCAAAATAGCCTGAAGGGATTCTTGTAATGCCTAATTTATTGCACCAAAGGTGCCCGAATGCCTTGTTGGAAAGCCAGGAGTTTGCAACATAGGGTAATGCGGTGAAGTTTTGAGGGTAAATGAAACCTACCGTTTTTTCTCCGGTCAACAGCGTAAAAATTTTTTGTACTTGTAATTTGCTTCCCAATAAGCGCGTTAGCAAATACTCACGCCATCCACTGGTAGCACCATTGTTATACAGCGATTTCTTGCTGTGGATGTGCGCAATATAATCATAACGCTGCAAAGCTTCACCGAAAGTACAGAACATGGGCGCAATGTCACGGCCGCGATTGGGTACAACAGTGATGGTGAGTTTTTTCAGCTGCGGCAAATTGGAAAAAGCCTGCTCACATATTTGACTGGCTGCCTCGTGGGGCGTTGAGACAAAAAGATCATATGGGAACGGCATATTGTTCAGATAGTTTGCGAACTCTGCTGCCAGATCGGCATAGAAAATATGTGCATGGATTGCAATACTACCAGGTGGTGCTGTTAAAGGGGCAGTTGCGGAAAGATCCATCATTCCTGCTAGAAAACCATCGGAATCTATTGGCAATTGATAAATGGAATCTATTTCCCCTGCCCGCCATAACTCATAGTGACTCGTTCCAGAAAAAAACGGGCCGGCGATTCGATAAGCTATATTCAAAACCATGTTGCGCCAGCGGACTGGCAGCCGCCAGTAGATGTTTTTTAGCCAAGGTAGAATTCTGCGGCGGAAATCATTCCATGCCTCATGATGTTGTCCACGGATAATTCGAACCAGAAACCGCAGAGGAGCAGTAATTTTCCATGAAGTTGAGTGAAATAAATCATGGATTGTTTTCTGTAAATCATTGACTGTTTTCTGTAAATCATTGACTGTTTTTTGCAACATTTGCTCACGTTGAGTGCTTGCAAGTGAATTCTGCGTAAGACGATTTTGCAATGCAGCAACTAAATTGGCATTATCGGCTAGCTGGTTTTGGAGATTGGATATCGTTTCTTCACGGTATTCAATTAAATCCTCCAATTGTTTGCCGGTCAGCAGCATTTTCCATTTATCGTAAACTTTACTTCTCGATTCCTTTAGAAAAGTTTCATCTTGCTGGAGTCCTAAGCCGGAGTGTCCATAATTGTGGTAAATGGCGGTAATGCTGTCGATGTGCAATATTTCGCTGTGCTGTGCGACTTGAATCCAGAAATCCCAATCTTCAAAAACTTGCAGGTTTTCATCAAAACCGCAGTGATCTTGAGTGACTAAAGATTGCTCGAACAGCATGGCATGAATCGGGATAAAATTTCTGCCCCAAAGCCGGCGTTGATCGTAAGGTTCGTTAAATGCAGTGACTTCCTGAAGTTGCCAATCCACATAGTGCTCAACGCGTACGCCAGAGTAAACGCATCGAACGCCGGGATGATTTTGTAGCGCAATAACTAGGTTTGTAATGTGTTCCGGATAAAATAAATCATCGTCATCGAGGAAAATCAGATAGTTTCCTTGCGCTGAATGCAGCCCGATGTTGGCTGCCCGGCTTCGATCCAATGGTTCACCATTTTCAATGGTTCTGAGTGGAGAGCGTCCGCACCATTCATCCAGTGTCCGGTGACCTTCCCCTTTTGCGTTTACCACCACCACTTCGATATGCTGATAAGTCTGCAAAGCCACGGAGTCCAATGCATCGGATAACGTGGGCCGATCCATGCTGCGGATAATCACGCTGACCAGTGGCAGATCGCTGCTATCCAGCGGAAGTCCAAGTAATTTCTGGCGGGTATGCTCGGATTGATACAGTTTGAGTGGATCGTTCGCTAATTCTTCCGCAGAAAGAAGAATGTAGGCTTCCGCCGCTGTAACATCGGCCGGCAGGGTATAGGTGCGGTAGTGATTCAGTGATGCAATATGCTGATCGTAGCGCTGTTTTGTATTCTGTGAAATAAAACAGGCCATCGCAGCTGCCTTACGTGCAACCAAATCGCTGATATCGAGTAACTGATTGGGGGGCAATGGAATGCCCACTTCGTACAACGCAATATTGACCGAAGCGCCAATGCGTCTGACAGCCTCAACAGCTGCCATGCTCAGCGCGCGATGGTCCGGGTGCATTTCAAAAACCGATGGGACATAAACCAGATCGGCGCCGGTTTCGCGGATGGCGGTCAAAATTTCCTGAATCAGTTTCTCACCATAGCAGACTTGCCGATCCTGGTATTGCCAGAAAACCGGTGTGCCATAACCAAGTACTTCAGCTGCGGCCGCGCTTTCCTGTTGACGCTGCAGAATGTATTCGGCTTTTGTTTCTTCGCTTGCGCCATAAGCGCCATCGGATACTACGATAACGTGAACAGAGGTGCCTTGTTCAATGTGGCGCATAATGGCTCCGCCACAACCGAATACTTCATCATCGGGATGAGGGGCAAATACAAGTGCGCAATTACCAGGGATTTTTCTAATAGCTTGGTAGGGAATGAGTGTGTTTTCCAATGTTTCTCACTAAAAATTCTTACTGTAGATGATAGATCCGGCTCTCAAGTGGTGCAGATATTCGTGTCTTGAAAGCCTGTGGTGGCAATGTTCGCATTTATTGTTTTAACTTGCAATTTTCCAGCGCGGACATGTGGATTGCGCTTTGACATCGATAAAGCACGCCATTTCTAGCCTTCTGTTTTTATTCTCGCAAATGCTGTCCGGAAGCGTACAATCAATGCATTGACTGATGTGGTTTGTGCTTCTCGGCGGTAGCTGGGTAGTAGCTTCTTACGTTTTGTTATTGTCAAAAGATTTTCTTTATATTCTAAAAGAATATAAGAGTGCATTTGTAAGTTGTTTATCTTATATATCTATATCTGTAAGAATTCCTAGCGTTGTTTACAGACGGAGCCAAACGTTGGGTTGCAATCATCACCGGTGCCAATGCCAGCACCTACCTAGCTAAGGTACCTTCAGATGCTGGTTTTCTTGGCGTCAATCCCGACATTCTGTTGAAACCGGGCACTAAAAACTATCCAGAACAAGTTAAAGAATTGATTTCCGGTCGGTTTGAGGCCGATTGGCCGACCAATATTGATCATTTCCCAGATACCTTTGCGGCACTAATCGGGTAACTGTCAGACCAGGTGTGAACTACTACAGGTTATTTCAGTAATCCAGAATTTGTGCCGGTTGTTTTTCCCGCTCTGCCGGGTTTTCCGGTTCAACGGAAATCTTTATCGCCGCTCATCAGCCACCAACGATCTTTAAGTATCTCTGGGGATGGGCCATCGCTCCAGGTGTTTGCGGGTATATGGATGTTCACGGCATGTTGAGTACCGCCTGTAACGGCAAAGTGGCGGGCGAAATTCTCAGTAATCCGGCAAAACACTCTTGCGGCTCCCTGCAGACCAGCCAGTCTTCTGGCATGAGTGATTAAGAGCGGAATTTCAGCCAATGGCGCAATCAAATCAAGAATTTCACAACCTTCAGGATCGAAGCGCAATACCAAGATGCCGCGCGCGCGCGGGCTGAAGCGGCTTTTTATCAATATCACCTGATAGCGTTGCTGCGGATGATTAAGGTATCGGTGCAGCACATATTCCCAGTCGCGCACGCCGACAATCGCATTTTGCAGATCTTTGGCCATATGTTGCCAGCATTGATTGACCGTGGCTTTTGTGAGGCTGGTTTGATCGTGGCTAATCAGGTGTAAATGTGTTCCCCATAATGGGAAACGCGATCGCGTGCTCCAAGAGAATTCGGTCATGCGCCCGACTGCTGCATATAATCCATGCCGCTCCGCAATTTTCATGTGACGGTCGTTCGGGAAGCCAAAACCTACCAGATAAGGTTTGCCATAGCCGATGAAACGTTCCAGAAAGGTCGCCGTTGTCAGAAAAAATGGGCCTCTGCGGGTGAGTATGCCGCGTTCACTCGTATCCACCATGACATCGCAGATTTGCACCGCCATTTGCGGCTGGCCGAAGAGCAGAATTTTCCGGCCTACGCCGCCATAATGAGCGATTAGTTTATCGCCCAGCCACGCGCCCACTTGATGACTTAAATTGTCGCCGTATTTCCACTGCCAGGCAACCGGCGTCATGTCATGATGAAAGGTGTCTTTGAACAATCCGAGCATTGCCGGGATATGGTTTTTGCCCAGAAGTTGCAAGCGCCATTTAGGGAGCGATTTTTTTCTGAAATGCAGCAGAGCGTAGCCATGATGGCCGCTCGCATATTGATTGCGATGGTTTCGGTTTGATTCGTCCAGCTGTTGCAGTTGCTCGGTGTTTAGAGCCAGGTCTTGCAGCAGACTTCTCCGATGGGTCGTGGTCATTCGCAGCAGATGATCCAGTGTGGGGGCGGCCATCGTGGATAGATCCAAGTGTTCAAGCAGCTCGAATCCAAATCGCCCGGCCAGCTCTATCATGTTCTGTAATAAATGGAGCCTGCTAATTCCAACGCTATCGTACTTAAGCGCGAATTCATCGATAATGATTAAGTCACCCGATAAGGTGAGCAGATTCATCGCTTTCTTGAACATCAACAGCGGTTCAATGTGTTGCGCCGATTCCTGGAATAATACGGCATCAAAGCTGTCAGGCTTGGCTGTAAATGTTTCCAGAGAATGGTGGCTGACGGAAGCTTCCGGCCCCAATGATTTCTGGATATATTTTAATTGTTGGATATCGGCAGTGATGCCATGCACATCATAACCATGCTGGCGAAGTAAAGAAAAGGTGGTGCCAAGACCAACGTCGACCTGCAGAATGCGGCAGGGAGGAAGCGGCAGCCGTGCCATCAGCAGATTGGTGGAAAATTGCTGTGCGGTACTTAAGCTGGTTTTGTCATTCTCAAATAATCCATAATGCAGATCGGCGGCTTTATCTTCCTGCAATGACAGTGCATGGGCATAGACATTCGCCGGGAATGTTAGATCTCTGAAGGGGGAAGGTGGCGTAGACATGCCCGCAGCAGTAAAAGTATCGGTCTGCCGGTAGTGCTGGGTGTCTGGTATCAGACGATGATTAATTGACTTAGTCATTATGGGGGATCGTGTTATTTTCCCATTGATGAGGAATTGAAAAATATCCTTGTAAGCGCCCAGCTTGTCTGACTTGCAAGTCTGCTACAGCTTCGGCTGCATCATAAAGATGCAAACCCCGTTCACACAGCAAATATACATTAATCAGATATTCACCTTTAAGCAGCGGCAGCTGATCGAGTCCAAGGCAAACCTGGCCCGCACCGGATGGCGCACGCTGCAAATCAAATTGGTCTTCCCATGTTGCCGCACTGGTGATCGTGCGTCCATCCTTTGTTTGTATTGTCATGGCGATCGTGGGGCAGGGCAGCGCGGGATCGGAAGTAAACGCCACTTCTATTATCACGCGTGATTCGCTGCTTGTAACGATGGCCTGTTGAACAGGCATATCATCGACGTGCAATTTGATTCTTTCCAGGCGTGCGCTACCGGATCCATGCTGTGTATTGGATGCAGGTTCAGTGCGAGCGGCGGTGGGAGTTTCGAGCGTCGCATTCCCAGCACTTTTGTCCAGAAATGTTTGATAAGCGGATACCACTTGCGCTGACTCACCATCCAATACGACCTCGCCTTTATTGATCCAAATGGCGCGCGCGCATAAAGATTCAACTTGAAAGAGCGAGTGTGAGCAAAACAATATCGTTTTTCCGGCATCGCGCATTCGCATGATGCGATCAAATGATTTGCGGGCAAAAGCGCCATCGCCGACGGACAAAGCTTCGTCGATCACCAGAATATCCGGATCTACATTAATCGCAACGGAAAATGCCAGACGCACATACATGCCGCTGGAGTAAGTTTTGACCGGTTGATCAATGAAATCGCGAACACCGGAGAAATCAATAATGTGCTCAATGCGATCAGCAATTTCAGATTGACTGAGCCCCATGATCGCTGCACTCATGAGAACATTTTCGCGTCCGGTGAACTCGGGATTAAATCCGGCGCCGAGTTCCAACAAGGCGGCTATCCGGCCATTGACTCGAACATTGCCATGCGTTGGTGTTAAGGTGCCACAGACCAATTGCAGCAGGGTCGATTTACCGGAACCATTTTGGCCCACGATACCTATGACTTCCCCGGGCATGATCGTTAAATTGATATCGTGTAACGCCCACAGTTCACGATAGTATTGCCGCGCACCTAACCAGCGGTGTGGCCACAAGAATTGTTTGAGGCGATCCGTCGGATGTTCGTACAGTTGATAACATTTGGAGAGGTTTAGCGCTGCAATAGCGGATTCAGAATTTGCGGTACTAAAGAACATCGGCAAA